>DASQSS010000401.1:0-11219 GCA_035642255.1 Ktedonobacterales bacterium
CCTGCGCGGACCCTACTGGGAGACGACCTGGCACGCGGCTGCGGCGCTCGGATCGCTCATCGCGCTCTATTGGGCGATGCGTGACACACAGAACGCCGCCTCGCTCACGTTGGGGGTGGCGCTGCTCTTCGCCCTGGTGACCTATGTGATCGCCTGGCAGGATCATCTGCCCTGGGTCAGCGCGGCGATCACCCCGTATGTCCTGGTGTCGCTGTGGCAGGTGGACTCGCTGCCCATCCCCGCGACACAGCGCCTGATCGCCACCTTCGTGATCGCGCTAGCGCTCACGCTGGCAGGGATGGCCGCGCGGCTGCGGCTTGGGCGCGCATGGGCGCTGGCGCCGTACGCTGTCGCCGTCATCGCTGTCGGATTCACCGCCGCGCGTGTCACGCCCTACCCTGAGCGCGCTGGGCTGCTCGAAGCGATTCTGCTCATCTTCGCCGCGCTGGCCTTCGTCGCCGCCCTGCTGGAGGAGACGCCCGTGGCTGCGCTGGCGCCCGCTGCGTTCGCCGCCGCGGCAGCGCTCGCCCAGCCTGATGGTCGCGCGCTGCTGCCGCTGGCCCTGGTTTTCGCGGCGCTGGCCTTCGCGGTCTCGCGCTGGCGCGGTGGCGTGTGGGCGCTGCCGCTCTATGGCGCAACGATGGTCACAGCGGTCGCGGCCGCCTGGCAGGGACGCGCGCAGGCGGGAGCTTTTGAGGTGGTCGCGCTGGTGACGCTCGCGCTGGCGGCGTGGCTGCTCGCCACTCTGGAGTCACGGGCCGATGCGCTGCTCGTGGCGTTCACATTCGCGGCGCTGGCCGTCTCAGCGGCGGCGCGCGCCTTTGGCTGGGACGCCTGGCAGGCGACTGTCGCATTCACTGCGCTGGCATGGATTGTAGAGCTATCGCGCGAGGGCTGGTCGCGCATCCCCTGGCTGCGCGAACGCCCCGGAAATTGGCTTGCGGACCTCGGCAGAACAGCGAACGAACAGGCGGCATGGCGTGATCCACGCCGCGCGGGTCGGCGGATCGCACGCGGCGCGGCGGCGCTCATCGCGGTGGGCGTGGTCGTCGGGGGCTGGTTCGCGCCGCAATCCTTCGCCTCTCACAGCGCGCAGACTCAGGCGCTGACGGTGGCGCTGCTCTCGCTCGCGGCGCTGCTGACACGCTTCGGTTGGGGAGCGAGCGGCTGGCGTCCGGCGCTCTATCTGGCGGGCGAGGCGCTGGCCCTTGCGGTCACCTGGGAGCTACGCTGGCTCGGCGCGGAGAACCTCCAGGCGTGGATCATCGCGCCTGGGAGCGCGCAGCTCGTCATAGGCGCGCTGCTCCCCGCCGACACACGCATGCGCCCGCCCATCTGGCTTGCGCAGGTGTTCTCGATCGTCGGCGCGCTGATTCTGACACTGCCGACACTCGGCCAATCCATCACGGAGCCGCCGGAGTGGCAATGGCGCTATGCTCTGCTGCTGGCAGTTGAAGCGCTGGCCCTGACGCTGCTGGCGGTCGGCCTGCGCAATCGCATCCTCGCGCTGACTGGCTCGGCGTTCGTCGGGGTGGCCGCCATCCGGGGAGCGATCATCGCAGTGCAGCAGAATCTGCCCGTGCCCATCGTCATCGGCGTCTTCGCGCTGGCGCTGATGGGCCTGGCGACCTGGCTCAGCCTGCGCGCGCGCCACGCCGCCCACACGCCGACCGCGCCCTAGCCGCCCTGGCAGACCGCTACGACCGCTAGATCGCTAGACCGCGTTTCATCGTGTGGGAATGACGTGACGTTGAGAAGTGGGAGGGTGAGTCGCATCCTTTGTGGGCGAGCGCATCGAGTGCGCTGCGTCCAGCGCGCTGCACAGTCATTACAGTCATCGAACCTTGTGAGGTGCGCGCTGAGAGGGCTAATAGGACTGAGAAGATCGAGAAGATACGGGAGTTATGGGTGTGATCCAGATTATCATGTTGAACGGCGGGTCGAGCTCAGGCAAAACGACCATTGCTACCTGTCTGCAAGACAGTCTGCCGTCACCGTGGCTGCGGTTCGGGGTTGATACCTTGATTGACGCCCTCCCGCAGACGCTGCTCACCTCAGAGAGCGGCATCGACTTCGGCGCTGACGGCTCGGTTCGTCCGGGGCGCGAATTTCGGCGATTGGAATCAGCGTGGATGCAGGGCATCGCTGCCATGGCGCGCGCCGGAGCGCATATCATTATCGATGATGTCTTCGTCAGCGGCGTTGACGCCCGCAACCGATGGCAGGTGGCATTGGCCGGACTGTCGGTCTTGTGGGTAGGTGTACGCTGTGATCCCGCCGTCGCGACCGAACGCGAACGCGGGCGTGGAGACCGCGTAACGGGCATGGCGGCCTCACAGGCGCAGATGGTCCATGCAGGAATGGACTACGACATCGAGGTTGACACATCCGCGACGCCAGCGATGGAATGCGCGCGTCTGATTGCGCAACGGCTAGGCGACTACGATCGGTAGTCTGGCGACTACGAAGCGTCAGCGGGTACGCCAGCGTACCATGCGCCTACAATGCGCCAATACCAGGAATGTCATAGCCTCTAGGCGAAAGGCCATGCGCCGAGGCTGGCGTCTGCGCGCGGCGCCTCGACTGGCTGAGGCGCGGCGTGCGCAGGTCCCGAGGTCGCATCCGTCAGCGCGACGATGACTTCATCAATCGGGGTACCGCTGGGCGCTGGCCAGACCGGCGAACGCCCAGCCCGCGCCACACGGATATTCTCCGCCAGCAGGCGCGCCTCCTGCTCGGTGCGGCGCAACTGGAAGTCCATCTGCGCCAGGCGACCGAATCGGGCGATCAGCATGTTGAGGCTGCTGCCAATCTGCCAGAGCAGCGGATTGCGGATCGGCTGCACCCGCGCCTGGAAGTCGCCATTCGCCAGCTGCACATGCGTCGCCAGCAGCTCGCGGGCGCCCTGCTCCAGCTCGCGCGTGCGCTCCAGCTCGCGACGCTCCAGCTCGGCGATCTCCTCCGCGCGGTCAGCTCGCTTGAGCGCCACCAGCACACTGCGCGCCCAGAAGTAGGCGACCAGCGCCACCACCACCTGCATCAGCAGCGGGCCCGCGAACGCCTGTTGCGCGTTGTTCGAGGCGAGCAGTTGATCGAACGCGGCGGTATGCGACATGCCCAGGATGAGGCCAGACATCAGCGCGCCATTGATCGCCGCGACCACGAACACACTCCACGGCTCCAACACCGAGGCGGCGACCAGCACCGAGCCAGCCGCCAGATAGAGTGGGCCAAGGTCAACGACATCGAACTGGCCACCGAAGGCGGTCGCGGGAATGCTCGCCAGCGGCAAGTCAGCCAGCGCCACGAGCAGCAGTCCCGCCGCCGCCGTCCAGCCGAAGCGATTCAGCGCGGCGACGACGACCGTGAGAACAACCGCGACGATCAGCGTCAGCTTCATCAAGGGGTGGTCATCATCGACGACGAAGAACTGAAACATCGCGCCTAGCTCGATCAGCGTCAACGCCAGCAGGAGCGCGCCCGCCAGCCGACCACGCCGCGCCCGCTCGCGCGCCGCGAAGGCCGCGTATGTCGGGGCCAGGGGTGGCGCGATGAGCCTGAGCAATCCACCCGCGCGACCAGCCGTCACGGTGGCGCGTGGCCGTGCGCCTGAAGCATCAGCCGCATCACCTATGCCCGGCGATACCCGCTCCACGCTAGTCGCTGGCCTGCGTCGCATGATAACTTCCCCCGCTTTCGATTGGCGCGAACGCCCCCACGCTATTTCTCGCTTGAAGGGAAATACGCGCGGACGTTACAGCGGGAGCGGGAAGACGCGTGGAGAGGCTTAGGCGGGCAGCGGCTCTCCCGTCAGCCACTCGTAGGCTTCGCGGTAGCGTCTCGCGGCTCCCTCCACCACCTCGGCGGGCAGCGCTGGCGCAGGCGGCTGCTTGTTCCAGCCAGAGGATTCGAGCCAATCGCGAACGAACTGCTTGTCGAAGCTGGGAGGCGAGCCGCCGGGCTTGTAGTCGGCGACGGGCCAGTAGCGCGAGGAGTCAGGGGTGAGCAGCTCATCAATCAGGATCAACTCGCCGTCGAGCAGGCCAAACTCCATCTTGGTGTCGGCGATGATGATGCCACGGTCGAGCGCATAGGCCGCCGCCGCTTTGTAGATGGCGATGCTGGCGTCGGCGATGGTCTGGCCGATGTCTTCGCCCACGGCCCGCTTCATCTCGTCGAGCGAGATGTTGATGTCGTGGCCCTCCTCGGCTTTGGTCGCGGGCGTGAAGATCGGCTCTGGCAGCCGCTCGCCCTGGCGCAGACCCGCTGGCAACGCGACGCCGCAGACAGCGCCCGTGCGCTGGTAATCCACCCAGCCACTGCCCGCCAGATAGCCGCGCACGACACACTCGAAGTCAAGGCGCTTCGCCTTCTTGATGATCATGAAGCGGCCCGCCAGCATCTCGCGCAGCGCCGCGTCATCGCGCAGTGTATCGGGAAGATCGGCGGTATCCACACTGATGAGGTGGTTGGCGATGAGGTCCGAGAGGCGATGAAACCAGAACGCGGAGAGTTGCGTGAGCACGCGCCCCTTGTCGGGGATGCCATTGGGCAGGATGCTGTCGAAGGCGGAGATGCGGTCGGTCGCCACCATCAGCAGACGATCACCCAGATCATAGGTATCGCGCACCTTGCCGACACTAAACTTCGGCAGCGGCAGGTCCGTGGTTGTCACTATCTGGGAAGCCATGTCATCCCCTTTGTCTCTCTCGATTGCGCTCAATGCCTCTGCGTCAGGATGACCTTTCACCCCAACCGTCACGCCGCATCCCCCTGCCGGACGTGGAGCCGAAGGGGAGGTCGCGCTCAGACGCGCGAGGGCGCATTACCCCCATTAAGCCACACGTTGACCACCCGCGCGAAGTCCGCCGGACGCTCGGTGAAGGGTGAGTGGCCGCAACCCGTGAAGACGACCAGCCGGCCATAGCGCACGTATTTGCGCGCGTGCAACGCGTCCGCATACGGGGTCACATGGTCGCGATCGCCCCAGAGCAGCAGGGTAGGCTGCTCCAGCTTGAGCAGGCGATCGAGGAAGTTCAGATGCACACCCATCAGATTGACCCAGCGATCAAAGGCGCGCGCGCCCGACGGGATGACCGCCTGCTGCGTCGTGACGTGCCAGGCGAACTCGAACGCCTCATCGCGCGGGACGGGATGGCCGGGATGCTCCCGCGCGATGAGGCGCGCCATGAAGTCGCGGCCCAACCAGCGATGCAGCCGCTCCGGCTTCAGCCAATAGTAGAGGCGCGCATCCAGCGCCATCGTGCGGCTCAGGCCGCCAGCGTCGGTGAGCAGCAGACTGCGCACCCGGTCGGGATGGTCGAGCGCAAGGCCAAGCGCCGTGAAGCCGCCCATTGAATGGCCGAGCAGATCCACACTGTCGAGGCCAAGATGATCGAGCAGCGCCAGGACGCCATCCATCCAGAAGCGTAGCGCGTCCTGCGGCGTGCGCCCGGTGAAGATCGGCTTGTCGGAGAGACCCCAGCCGGGCAGGTCCAGCGCGATGACGCGGCGCTGGGCGGCGAGCGGCGCGAAGATCGGCGTGAAAAGCGCGGCGGCGGACCCACGGTCGTGCAGCAGCACAAGCGGCTCGCCCTCGCCACACGTCAGGTAATGCAGACGCATCCCGCCTGGCCCTGGCGCCTCACCGCGCTCCACCGCGACGCTAGCCGTGCGCAGCAGCGCCTCCTCTGCCCGCAGCAGGGTGGTCGGTTGGCTGGCCACGTCCGTCATCGGCGCTGGCTGAGACATGGGGCGACTCATCCTCTCTCGTCGCGTTCTCATCGCGCTCGCGCCGCTGCGGCGGGCGCCTCCTCGCGCTCACCAGTATACCGCGCGACGGATAGCGCGAGCGCACGAGCGGACGCGCGGACGCTTGTACCCGGCCGTATGCTTCTGCTACCATTGACATCGCGGCGGACGGCGTTTATGGCTGGCGAAGCAGGACGGCAAACGCAATCACCTGAGACGCCCAGCGTGTAACGAGCAAGGTAGCAAAAAGGCATGAAAAGAACACAGCAACGCGCTCTCTTGACGACGGGACTATCGCTGTTGCTCGCGATTCTACTGGCTAGCTGCGCTATGGCGACGACTTCGACCATGCCTCACACCACAGTCACGCCGAGGCCCGCAGCAACGACAGCCTCCAGAGGCATCCGCCTGCATGGGACGATTACCCGCACGCTACCCCTGGCCGACGCGCCCGCAGCCTGCCCGGTTGACGCGGCGTGGGCGCCCTCTGGTGGCCAGATCGCTGTGCTGGCGACACGCGACACCTGCCTGGCGCGCCCCGCCACGAAGATGCCCGACCTCATCGTGATCTACGACGCGCATTCCGGCGCCATCGTCCGCCAGTTCAGTCTGGCGGCGGCCATCACGCAGCAGAAGGCGCTCGTCATGTACGAGCCAATCTTCGGCTTTAGCGGCCTGAGTTGGTCGCCCGACGGTTCGAAGATCGTCGTTCCCTTCTTTCAATACACCATCCCCACGCCTGGCCCAGGGAACATGGGCTTCACCATGTCGTCCGATCCACGGGGCATGGGCATTCTGGTGATCTCCGTCCAGGGTGGAGCGATACGCGCGCTTGCTGGGCCATCGAACTTTGGACCAAGCACAACGGGTATGTATCCCCGCTACACCGGAGCTACCGTCTGGGATGTCCATTCGGGAACGCCAGCAGCGACTCTTGATGTGCCACTCGCCGCCGCGCCGACCTATCAGTGGTCAGCGGATGGCCACATCACTCCCTCGATGAGCGCGCAACCTACAAGTGGCAGTCAGTTTTCCTACTGGCAGCCAGGATTCATTGCCGCTGTCCCCACGAATAACAGCGATTCTAGTTCTGTCTGGTTCTTCTCGGCAGCCACCTTCACACGGTGGTCGCCAGACAGTCGCTATGTCGTCACCGGCTTGATGACCATGAATCTGGCGGGCAGAACTACGGGCGCGCCGTCATGGGTTGACCCGAACAGGTGCCACAACTGGCGATGGCCGCAGCCCTGTTTCGATCAGCCGATTCCGACGCCGGACACCGCGTTCCGGACGGTCCTCGCGACCATGAAGCACGCAGCCGAAACGACGCATCTCAATCCAAATAATGACGCGCCTGTGGTCTGGCGTCGCGATGGCGCCGTGCTCGCCACAGTACTTCCGGGTGACGACGGCACAGGCGCTCAGCGCACGCTGGTCATCACGCTACTGGATACGGCGAGCGGAGCGGCGATCGGCGCGATACCGATTCCCTTTCAGGCAGCGCAGGGCAATATCGGGATGACGCGCTGGCCCTACTTCGCGTGGTCGCCAGCGGGCAATCAGCTTGCGGTCGTCAACGCGGTAGATAATACTGTCGAGGTGGTCAGCATCTCGTGAGCGGTGGCTGGCGGACGACAAGGGTAAGAGGGCCGGAGATGCCAAAGCGTGAGGAGCATGCCAAGACCAACGCGATGCGCGCGCTCGACCAGCGCCACATCGCCTATACGCCGTGCTACTACAGCGACACCATCCACTCGGCGACGGAGGTGGCGCAGCTCCTCGGTGTGGGCGCCGATTACGTCTTCAAGACGCTGGTGGCGCTGACCGACGATAGCCGCCAGTTGCTGATCGTGACGCCGGGCGACCGTGAGCTGGATATGCGACTGGTGGCGCGCGGCGTCGGCGCGAAGTCCGTGCGGATGGCGCTACAGCGCGACGCCGAGCGGCTGACCGGGCTAAAGGTCGGCGGCATCTCGCCGCTGGCGCTGCTGGGCAAGCGCTTCGAGGTCTATCTCGATGCGCCCGGCGCTGCGCTCGACGAGCTCTATATCAACGGTGGGCAGCGCGGCGTCAACATCAAGCTGCGGGTGGCTGATCTACTCGCCATCACGGGCGCGCGGGTCATCGAGGCCACCCATCCGCCCGAAGCCAGCTAGCTCACGGCCTCAGCGAGCGCCTGGAGGGCGGGCAAGTGCTCCTCGTAGTGCTTCCAGGTATTGCCAGCGAGGAGCTGCCACGGCGCGAGGCCACCTGGCATGCCCGCGATCAGCGCGGGGTCAGTCATCTCGGCGTCGCTGAGTCGCGCGATCTCGGCCCGCAGCGCCGCAAAGACCGTCCGCGCATCGCTCAGAACCTCATCCAGCGGACGCTCTCGATTCTCGGCATAGACGGCGGCGTTGCGCTCATCCTGCGAGAGGTTCCACAGGTCCGAGCCAACCAGCGCCCGCCGCTGGAGCACGCCGACCATCTCGCGCTCGGCCCAGGTGATGTGCGCGACAATCGCCTTCGCGCTCCATCCACCATCAACTCCGGGCGCCTCCATCCGCTCGCGGCTCATGCGGTCAAGCGTGGCGACCAGCCGCTCGTAGCCTTCATCGATCCGGTCGAAAACGTCCGCTACACGCATGGTTTCTCCCTCTCATGCCAGTTCCAGAGAGCGCCGATCGTCCGCCTGGACGCCGCTAGGAGCAGCTAGGCGCCGTGCGAGCGACTGTGTTATCCTGCGCTCAGCGATGCGGCGATGAGGGCGCCTCGCGACAGGGTACAGCGGATTGGTATCCTGCGTCTACAGGTCCACGCCCATGAGCCGCACTCGACGGGTAGACGAAGGAGCCAAGCATGCCTGATGCGATCCAGCAGAGCGACCTCAGCGCCCGCGCCCTTGACGACTCCCCCCAGGTGAGCGGCGCGCCCGACGATAGCAGCGACAACGCGGACTTTCGCGCCGCCATCGCGCGGATGCGTGACGCGGCATGCGAGCGCGCCCGCCCCGAGGTGAAAGATGGCGCGGCGCCGATTCGCGTGATGGCGCGCATGGTCAATGAGCTGGTCGCCGAGTGTCGCGCCGAGGGCATCCCCGAAGCGATCATCGCCGCCGAGGTGGTCAACCGCACCATCGGCGATATCGATGTGCGCCGCATCTCCGCCACCGAGGACGGCCCACAGTTTCTCTCGATCGCCGATGATATGGGCCTTGCGTTGCCTGGCGAAGTCATCTCCGGCTATGTGGCGAAGGGCCGCACCTATCGCTGGATTCAGCGGCGTATGCAGGAGATCGAGCGCGAGCTTTTGGCCGAGCATGTGGACCTGCGCATCTACGACCTCTCCAGCGTCGGCGCGATGCGGCTGCGCGAGGCGCTCGCGGCGCATGCCCAGCGCGCCTGGGGCGTCGGCTTCGCGCCGCAGCAGATATACGCGAACCTCGGCTCAACCGACGGGCTGAGCAAGTTCTGGCAGGGGCTGGTAGCGTGGCGGCGTCAGCAGGGTGAGCGTGCGTTTGCGGGCATCTTCCCCACGCCGGGCTTCAATGTGCCTGAGTGGCAGGCGAACAACATCGGCATCCGCTCAGAGAACATCCACACGCGGGCCGAAGATCAGTTCAAGGTGACACCCGCCACACTGTCCCAGGCGCTCGACGCCGCGCCCGACGCCCGCATCATCTACCTCACCATCTCAAACAATCCGACCGCCTTCGCCTATACGCCCGACGAGCTACGTGCGCTCTACCGCATGCTCGATGAGCGCGGCAGCGACCTGACCGTCGTCGCCGATCTGGCTTACATTGGCACGGGCGACCCAGCGGCGGACCGCGCCCGCGTGCGCGCGCTGGCCGAGCCAAATGCCCGCGCGCGAACCGTCTACGTCTTCACCTTCTCCAAGTCGCACACGCTGACGGGCGACCGCTTCGGCTGGGTCGCGTTCGGCGCGCCAGAGCTGGCGAAGGCGGTCGCCGTAGGCTGGTCGAACACTGCCGCATCGCTGCCCGCCGATTGGCAGCTACGGTATATGGCGCTGCTCGAGCTCTTCGCGCGTCGTCCCCGCGTCGAGACGCGCATCCGCGCGCTGTACCGGCTGCGGCGGGCGCGATTGGTCAGGCAGCTGGCGGTGATCAACGCCGAGCGCCCGATCTTCGCGCGCATCAATGTGGATGACGATAGCACCGTCTACAACTGGAGCCAGCTCGCTCCGGGAGAAGATGTCTTCTCGCTCTTCAGCAAAACAGGCATCGCGGGTGTGCCGGGCGGCGCCTTTGGCTACACGGATGACTACGTGCGGCTCTCCGTCGGCTGTATTCCAGTTCCGGAGGTCTGAGCGCATGCATGGAGTCGTCGCGCTGCTCGATAGCGCGAGCGAGCAGGCTGTCCACGCGCTCTGGGCGGAGCTGGACGAGCGCCACCACCTGCGCGCGGCCGTTCAGCGTGTCCCGTATCCGCACGTCTCCTATCACGTCGCCGAGGATTACAACCTCACGCGGACAGGAGAAGTCCTCGGGCGAGTGGCGTCGGCGACGCAGCCTTTCACGGTCCGCATGATGGGGCTGGGCGCGTTCGAGGAGCCCGGGCTCGTCCTGTATCTCGCTGTCGAGCGCAACGCCGCGCTCAATGCGCTGCATGCGACTCTGTGGCGGGCGCTGGCGGACGCTGGCGCCGCGAGCGGAGAATCGCCGCTCTATGCGCCGGGGTCATGGATACCGCACATTACGCTGGCGCAAGGCGACCTGACGCGGGCGGCGCTGCGTGCGATACAATCGGCGTGGGCTGGGCGCGATCTGCGCCGCGAGGTTCGGGTAAGCGACCTCACGCTGCTCTATCAACCGCCCGGCGGCGCGACTCACACGCCCGTGATGCGCTTCGCGCTGGGAAGCGCTGGGAGCAGCGGGGGCGACCATCACACAACAGCGAATGACTGAGGGGAGCGCGCATGCTGGCGTATGTCTTCTGGCACTGGCCCCGGCCCGGCGTCGCGTCTGACGACTATGTGACTCGGCAACTTGCGTTTCATCAGGCGCTGGCGGCGCGTGGTCCGGCGGCGCTCGAAGCGTCGTACATCTGGCGCGTGATGGGCGCTCCGTGGACTCCAGCCTCGGTGGCCTATGAAGACTGGTATCTGCTGGAAAACAGCGCCGGACTCGACGCGCTCAATGCCGCCGCTGTCTCCGACTCGCTGCGTGAGGTCCACGATGCGGCGGCGAGTCTGTCCGCTGGCGGCATGGCGGCGCTTTATACCCCCAGCGGTCCACGCGTGGGCGACGAGCCCGCGCTGGATGGCTCACTGGCGCAGTGGTTCAGCAAGCCCGAGGCGATACGCTACAGCGCGCTCTACCAGCGGCTACGTCCACGTCTCTCACACCTGTGGACCCGCATGATGGTGCTTGGCCCCTCGCCAGAGTTTCTGCTGCTGGGTGACAGCCTCCAGAGCCTGCCGCCAGAGTGGCGCGCGCAGATTACCCACCGCGAGCGCCTCTGGCC
>DASQSS010000402.1:0-6871 GCA_035642255.1 Ktedonobacterales bacterium
GGCGCGCTGGCGCTCTTCCGTCTGGCGGGCTGGACCAACATGGCCGCTGCCTTTCGCCATGTCGGCGCCTCGGTCTCACGCGCCTTTACCCTGCTGGGCTGCGTTCCTCCTCAGCCCCTACGACTTTGACATCGCCCTGCGTCATGGGAGCCATCCGTTGACAGCATGCCTCAGCATCAGTACAATTTGCTACCACCCTACCACTGCGCGTGTATCGGTTTAACGACGCTCCGTCGGATCGCTGCGAACTATGGAACAGGCTCGCCTCGAACAAGGGAATGCCAGGGAATGCCAGGGAATGCTGGAGAGAAGGGAGGCAGAGGCAAGACCCTGCATTGAGAAGTCCTAGCGCTGCTCACCAGTTCTCACGTCGTGCGTGTTCGAGTCCATTCAGTGACATCAGAACCCCTCAACCACGAGAAAGAGAGCGCCAGCATGTTCGCCTTCGCACCCCGCCGAACACGTCAACCCATCCATCCTCTTTCTCTTTGCGCTGCTGATGACACTGCTGGCCGTGATGGCGCAGCCTTGCTCCGCTCAGGTCAATGCGGCTGTCGCTGCGCAGGTAAACGTCTGCAAGGAGAAACTTGATGATGTCGCACGTTTCTCGGTTCAAAAGACCCCTCCAGATACTTGTCGCGTTCACCCTCGCTCTGGCGTTTACATGTTCGTCAGCCATGTCCGTCTTCGCCAGCGCGAGCCTTCTCCAACTGAGCAGTGACCCGTTCACCAACAGCCCAAGCCAGCACCGCACAGAAGTCGAGCCGGATACCTTTGCCGCGGGCAATACGCTTGTATCCGCCTTCCAGGTAGGGCGCATCTTCGGCGGCGGCTCCGCCGACATTGGATTCGCAACCTCGACGAACGGCGGGAGTAGCTTCAAGAGTGGTTTCCTGCCCGCCACAACCACCGCCGCCACACCCTCCGGCATCTATGCGGCTGTCAGTGACGCCTCCGTAGCGTTTGACGCTAGATACGGGGTCTGGCTGATCTCCTATCTGGGCATCAGCCCGAACGGCGGCAGCGGCGTCGATGTGCTCGTCAGCCGCTCGACCGATGGAGGATCGACCTGGAGCGCCCCTGTAGTGGTGAACAACTCCGGCGATTTCAACGACAAGAATTGGTCCGTCTGCGATAACACGGCGAGCAGCTCGTTCTATGGCCACTGCTATACCGAGTTTGACGACAACAGTCGCCTCGATACGATCCAGATGAGCACATCCACAGATGGCGGTCTGACCTGGGGAGCCGCGCAGACGACCCAAAATCAGACACACGGCATCGGTGGACAGCCTCTCGTCCAGCCTAATGGAACGGTGGTCGTGCCGATTGTGGGCTTCGCGGGCAACAAGTTTCTCATGTTGTCGTTTGTCTCCACCAATGGCGGCGCAAGCTGGGGCAAAACCAGCGAGATCACCAAAGTCGCCTTCCGGGCCCCCGCTGGCGGCCTTCGCGGTGATATCCCGCTACCATCAGCCGAAGCAGACGCCTCGGGCAATGTCTACGTCGTCTGGTCGGATTGTCGATTTGAAGCGGGCTGCGCGGCGAGCGACCTGGTCTTCAGCGCCTCCAGCGACGGCCGCAACTGGTCAGCGATCACACGCATCCCGCTCGATCCGATTGGCAGCGGGGTGGATCACTTCATCCCCGGCCTGGCCGTCGATCACTCGACATCTGGCGGCTCGGCGCATCTCGCGGTCACCTTCTACTTCTATCCAAACGCGAACTGTACCGCCGCAACGTGCCAGTTGGAATCCGGTTACTCGACCTCGCCCGATGGCGGGGCGACGTGGACGGCGAATACGCAGATCGCTGGGCCGATCTCACTCAACTGGATCGCCAACACCTCTCAGGGGAGAATGGTGGGCGATTACATCTCCACGTCGTTTGTCGGTGGCGCAGCGTACCCCGCGTTCGCGGACGCAAGCGCGCCCACAGGCGGTGTCTTCAATGAAGCGACGTTCACGGTCAAAGGTGGACTGAGCGTGAGCGGGCCCGGCGCCTCAGCGCATGATCACAGCAACGTCGGCGGGAACGACACCCAAACGGGGAGCTCGCTTACCGATCAGTAGCGTGAGTGAATCCACCGGCGAGCCTGTCACGCTCGCGTTATAGCGCTTGTAGCGCTGGAAGCCCTTGCATGAGCGCATCGCAAGGGCTTCCAGCATACTCTCTTTCCCCTCCCCGATTGCGCGCCCCAAACACATCTGTCCGCCGCATGTCCGGTTGGCGTAGACACATCAGCCGCTACGTCTTTGCCTGCTCGATGCCTGCTCGATGCATACCCTCGTTAGCGGATGCGGCGCAGCGTCCACCAGTATGTCAGAGCGAGCAGCGCGACGGTGAGCGCCAGATAGATCAGGGTCTCTGTGATCTGGAAGCGCCAGAAGCGGGCGGCTGGCTGGTAGACGTATGAGACGAGCCAGCCGTGGGCCTGCACACACTGGAAGAAGTTGAGCTTGCTTCCGGGTCCCGCCGCTGAGGCGCAGGTCGCATAGACCTGATCCGCTACGAGGGGTCTCCCTGTGTGATCGACGAAGCCAAACGCCAGTTCCCAGTCACCACGCGTCGGTCCAGCGGATGCGAGCGGGGCGACATTCAACGACACAGGCGCCTGATAGAGATAGGGCCGCGCCCAGTTGTCCAACGGCAAGCGCACAGCCAGGAAGGCCGCCAGCGTGACGACCATCGCGGGAATAGTTCTGCGCAGGAGCGCGCCCGCTGCGATCGCCAGGGCCAACGCAAAGACCATGTAGGCGAGTGGAACTGTTCCCTCAAGGTCGAAGCCACCTGGCGCCATGCGACCGTTCACCAGGTCGAACGGGCCACGCCACCAGATCAACAGAGCCGTGAGGATAGCTGACGCTAGCAGCGCCCCACCGACGATGAACACCAGCTTGGAGGTGAGCCAGCGGCGGCGAGTGACGGACTGCGTCCAGGCGAGCAGATGTGTGCGCTGCTCCACCTCGCGCGCTACCAGCGGCGCCCCGATGAGGATGCCGACGAACACGGGCGTCAGGTTCAGCCACTCGCTGGCGCTTTGGAGCCAGTCAAACTGGTCGCGGAACGCGCCGACAATCTGACCGCAGTTAGGATTCGTATTGTTCAGCGCGAGGCATGGGCCGACGCCCAGCGACTGATAGGTCGCCGCGATTTGGGCGCCTGTGAAAGCCAGGATAGCCGCGAGAGCAGCCAGCGTAATGCCCACAATCAACGCTTCAGCACGGTGTTGACGCCAGATTGCCCAGATCATCGTGTGGCCTCCATCTGTCGCTGCTGGCCCGACGGCTCAGCGGTCGGGTCTGTGGCGCGAGCGGCGGGCTGCCCCAGATACGCCAGCACGACTTCTTCGAGCGGCGCGTCTTCGCTGCGCCAGCCAGGGGGCAGCGATGTGAGCGGCGCGCCATCCACCGGGGGAACTGGCGCGGAGAGGCGCACGAGCAGAGCCACGCCCTGTGGGGTCAGATTTTCGCCGAGAACATCCCGGGTCGCGCGTAGGTTAGCGAGGCCCGCGTCATCACCGCGCGGCCCCACCAGCAGCCGATGCGATTGCTGGATGGCGCTGATATCGCCGCAGAGCTGCACATGCGACGCTGCCAGAATGATGAGGTAGTCGCAGGATTGCTCCAGATCGGCGATGATGTGTGAGGAGAGCAGCGTTGTGATGCCGTGCTCTCGCGCTGATTCCACCAGCGTCCGCAGGAAATCGCGCCGCGCCAATGGATCGAGACTCGCGACGGGTTCATCCAGCAGCAGCACAGTTGGCCGCTTGGCGAGGGCCATCGCCAGCGCTACCTGCGCCTGCTGCCCGCCCGAGAGCTTGCCAACACGCTGACCCAGCGGGATGCCCAGACGCCGCAGTCGCGCCTCCGCGAGCGCGCCGTCCCAGCGCTGATTCATACGTTGCCCGAAGGTCAGCGTGTCGGCGACAGTGAAGCCACGGTAGAGTGGATGGTCCTGCGCGACGAAGCCGACGCGCGGCAGCACGGCAAGCGGCTGCGCCCACGGTTCATGTCCAAAGACCCGCACATCGCCCGCGGTCGGCTTCAGCAGGCCGATGGCCAGGTGCAGGAGAGTCGTTTTGCCCGCGCCATTTGGCCCGACGAGCGCCGCCATGCGTCCAGTTGGCAAGGTCAGCGAGCATTCATTGAGCGCCCATGTGCGTCCGTAGCGCTTGCCCAGTCGCCGCGTTTCGAGCGCGATGTCTGTGTCATCTGGCATGCGTTGTTCTCTCTTTCGCGCTATGCGATCGATTACTCGACTACTCACGGCTCCGCCACCTCCACCGGGTAGCGATCGTCCGCGAGAACGACTGTAGCGCGCTCGCATGACAGCCACATGACAACGCGGACGCTTTGCTGCGCTGCTTGTCCACGTTGTCATCGGCGCGTCATCCACGCGTCATCTCTTTGTCATGTCGGCGCGCGATAATGACGCGACAATGACGCAATAATGAGAGGGAGTGGCGCGCGAAGCGCCAGAATGGAGGCGAGCGCATGCGCATCCTGGTCATCGAGGACAACCGACGGCTGAGTGCGGCGCTCAAGGCGAGCCTGGTTGATGCGGGCTATGCGGTGGATGTCGCGCAGGATGGCGCCGAGGGCGAGACGTATGCGCAGGCGACACCGTACGACGCGATCATCCTCGACATCCTCCTGCCTGTGAAGGATGGATTGACTGTCTGTCGCGCGCTGCGTGCGCGCGGCGTCACGACGCCGATCCTGATGCTGACGGCGCGCGATACCGTGGAAGATCGCGTGCGCGGTCTGGATAGCGGCGCGGATGACTATCTCGTCAAGCCCTTCGCGCTGAATGAGCTGCTCGCCAGGCTGCGCGCGCTGCTGCGACGTGAGGCGCCACGCAAGTGTGGGATACTGGGAGTCGGCGACCTGCGACTCGACCCTGCTGAGCATCTGGTGGAGCGCGCTGGCAAGGCGATCGAGCTGACCGCGCGCCAGTTCGCGCTGCTGGAGTACTTCATGCGCCATCCCAACCAACTGCTCACGCGGGAGATGATCGAGAGCCACCTGTGGAGCTACGACTACGAGGGAACCTCGAACGTCGTGGATGTGTACGTGCGCCGCCTGCGTCGCCAGATCGACGATCCCTTCACGACACCCCTACTGGAGACGGTGCGCGGCGTGGGCTACCGTCTGCGGGCGCCGCGGGCCTAACGCCATGCCTCGCGCTGGGCGCCGACGCGGGCGAGCGCGAGGCAAGTGTGGCGCACTAGCAGAGCGAACGCGGCTCGAAGGGGGTTGAGATGCGCGCTGTAGCCGCCGTAACCGCGATTCGCCGTGCGCCTGGGACACTCGCCTCGCTGGGCGCCAGCATGCGCGTGCGGCTGACGCTGTGGTACCTGGTGATTCTGACGCTGGTGATGCTCGTGTTCAGCGGCATCCTGATTGGTGAGGCTCGCCAGAACGAGGAGGCTGCGCAGCGCGCGATGCTGGCGAAGATCGCCCAGCAGCTAGCCGACGCGTACAGCCCAGCGGATGGGTTGATCCATATCGAGGCGCAGACGACCGCGAAGTTCAGCGCCACGAAGGCGCAGAATGTCCTGGCGCCCGGCCCCAGTCTGCCCACGCAGGGCGTTGCGCTGTTGCTCGACCCGCAGGGAAGCGTAACCCAGGCGATGGGTCCACTGACGCCGTTGGCGATTACGCAGCTCCAACAGTTTCTGATCGAGAACGTCGCCTCCGCGCCCGGCGCCACCGCGCTTTCGCACGCTTCCGGGTATTATGGCGCCATCGCGCTCGCAGTGTCGGCGGCGACTGCGCGAGGCGACGCGAAGCAGATAGCATATGTCGCCTATAGCACGGATGTCATCAGCCAGGGCCGTCTGGTTGGCGCGCTTGTGGTGGCGCTACCCAACGCACTGGACCAGACGACGCAGACGGCGCTGCCAGCGCTGCTGCTGGCTGTCCCTGTGACCTTGCTGGTAGCGGCGCTGGGAGGCTATTGGCTGGCCTCGCGGGCGCTGCGACCCGTGCGGCTGATCACGCGCGCGGCGCAAGAAATCAGTGAGACAGACCTGAGTCGGCGCTTGCGCCTGGGTAGCCGCGATGAGCTGGGCGAGCTGGCGGCGACCTTCGACCATATGCTCGGGCGGCTCGAAGCGGCCTTTCAGCGGCAACGCCAGTTCACCGCCGACGCGAGCCACGAGCTGCGCACCCCGCTCACGATTATCAGCCTCGAAGTCGAGCGCGCGCTAGCATCCCATCGCACACCACAGGAATACGAGCGTGCGCTGAGCGTCATTCAGGTGGAGAATCAGGTCATGAGTCGCATGGTCAGCGATCTGCTAACGCTGGCGCGCGCCGACGCTGGCCATGCGCAGCTGCGTCTCTCGTCGCTGGACCTGAGCGACGTGGCCGTGGAGGCGGTGGAGCGTCTCTCTCCACTGGCGCAGCGGCGCGGCGTTATGTTGGCGGTGGGGGCCATGCCCGAAGTCACTCTCCTAGGCGATCGCGACGCGCTGGCGCAGGCGCTGGTGAATCTGGTGGAGAATGGCGTCAAGCACACGGCAGGCGTGGGGAGTCGCGTGACGGTGACCACGCGTCGCGAATCATCTGAGGATGGACGCGTGTGGGCGGTCGCGTGTGTCACGGATAACGGCCCAGGTATCGCGCCTGAGCATCTACCGTATCTCTTCGAGCGCTTCTACCAGGTGAACGCCTCCCGCGTATCGACGGCGCATACGGGCGATACAGAGGATACGGAGGTCACGACGGATTCGGACGACACCGGTAGCGCGGCCAGAGAGGGCAGCGGGCTAGGGCTGGCCATCTCACAGTGGGCGGCTCAGGCGCATGGTGGTGAACTACGCGTGCGGAGCGCGGTCGGCGCGGGCTCGACCTTCGAGCTGTGG
>DASQSS010000403.1:0-7157 GCA_035642255.1 Ktedonobacterales bacterium
GCTGGTCAGCCGCTCAGGTTCCAGCTCGATCACGGCCAGCGTCTGCTCGCCAAAGGCGTTGACGATGCGCTCGGCCAGCTTCGGTCCGATGCCCTTGATGACGCCGGAGCCGAGATAGCGGCGCAATCCCTCAGCGGTGACAGGCGAATGCGGAGTGAAGGTCGTCACGCTGAGCCGTCGCCCGTGCTGCGGGTGCAGTTCCCACTCGCCCGTGACATCCACCAGCTCGCCGACGCTCAATGCCGGCAGCGCGCCGACCACCGTCAGCAACTCGCTGCGAAAGAGGCGACCCGCGTCATTCGGCAGCAGCCGGGCGACAGTGAAGCCCGTCTCCTGGTTGCGAAAGACGATCCGCTCGATAGTCCCTGAGATGGTCGGCATGCGCTGCGCTATCCGTTGCTATCAACATTGGCGGCGTTCACTGTGGCGCCGGGCGTTGGCAGTGTATCACGATGCGGTGCGGGCGCGACGCGCATACTGCTGAGTTGGCACGGCGCATGCTGCCTGCTCGCCAGAAGACGCCACTCGCGAGCGGTTGACCGCGTGCGCTGCACGCGGGATTCTCTGCTCTGGCGCCTGCGCGATGACGCCGCGATGACTCGACACGCACGATGCGTACGTTGGCGCGCGGTTTCAGCCGCCAGTCCCACTATCTCTGATAGATTGCCACTCACGTCCGTGGCGGCTACAATCTGAGGGAGGACGTGACACCTGACGACGACGTTGATCACTCCATGACCACGCGCAGTCGCATCCGCTTATGCGCCGTGAGCCGACCAGACAGGTCGCGCCTGTTCACACCTGGGCCACTGATGATGCAGGAGAGAAAAGACCGATGGCTGATATAGAGCAGATCACTCAGGCGATCTACCAGATTGCCAGCGCGGCGCGTGATGACGCTGCTGTGCGCTCCGCCGTGCGTGAGGCAATCGTAGACTCCGGCCTCTTCGATGTGTTTGGCTCCGGCGAGACACTTGATGTGGTGGACATCCTCGACGCGGGCGGTGAAGACGCTCTGCGCGCCCGCCTCAGCCCGCTCGGCCTTGCCGACCTGCGCGGCATCGTGCGCGCAAACAAGTACGACCCGGAGCGCGAGAGCGCTCGCTGGCGTAGCGCCGCCCGCTTCGTTGATCTGATCGTCGAGCGCGCGAAGGTGCAACTGGAGCAGGAGCAGAAGACCGGCGCCGCCACCAAAGCGCTCGCCGAAGCCTCCTGGATGCTATAGAGGCGCGCATGCCTTTCACCACGCGCATGTATGCCCGCGCGGAAGACCGCGACCGCATCGCGCTGTTTCTCTCCGAGGCCAGCGCGGCGGATGGCAGTGGGCCGAATCCAGGCTACTGGCATCCCGGTGACCTCATCTGGGGCATGTATCAGAATACGGTTTTCGATCCAAAGCTGAGCCTGCGGTTGTGGGAAGACGCCGCGACGGGCGCGCTGCTCGGCGTGACCTGGCTGGAGACGGGAGCCGTCTCTGGCGAGATGGAGACGCAGCTAGCCCCCGCTATCCGCGCGACCGACGAGGGCGCGGCCATCCTCGGGCAGGCGCTGGCATGGGGGCGACGGGTCGCCGCGCGCCGCCAGGTCGTCACGCTCTGGGCGCGCGCCCGCGACTCCGATCCGTGGCAGCTCGCGCGACTGGCGGCGCACGGATTTACGCGTGACGATAACCACCCCGGCTACATCCATTTCCGCCGTCCGTTCGACGATGCTCCGCTGCCTGAAGCGCCGCTACCCGAGGGGTTCAGTGTGCGCGCCGTAGGTGGGCCGGACGAGTGGCAGCGTCGTGTGGACCTGCATCGGGTGATCTACCATCCTTCGCGAGTCACGCTGCAGGCCTATCATCGCCTGCGCGCCGCGCCGCTCTATCGCCCCGACCTCGATCTGGTCGCCGTCGCCCCCAATGGCGATTTCGTCTCCTACTGCATCCTCTGGTACGACGAACTCACCCGCGTCGGCGAGTATGAGCCGGTCGGCGCGCATCCTGACTGGCGGCGGCGGGGCGTCACCCGCGCCACGCTGGTCGAGGGGCTGCGGCGTCTACGCGCGCTGGGAGCCGGTCGGGCTATCGTGCTGACGAACAGCGACAATACGCCCGCGATCCGCCTCTACGAGTCCGTCGGCTTCGTCCCGCACGACCACGAGCGCTTCTACCGCGCCTCCTGACGCGCTCGTCACGTCATCGGCGATTGTCCGCCTCGACTGCCTATCTGTCTGTCCACCGCTCAAGCGCTGAGGATTGGCCGAGCGCTCGCGAGCGCCTGGGTATCGCCGACGAGCGGACGAGACGCCAGAGTCGGGAAGCGCCAGAGAAGCGCCAGTGGAACGCTTTGTGCGACGATGGACGGGCGGTTATCGTGGCATCATGCGCTCGCCTTCATCGCACGAGGGTAGCGTGGTCCCACAGGGCGCGCAGATCACAGTGCGACATCGCACAGGCGCCGCGCAGATGTCACGACAGGCTCCCTCAGGAAGCAGCGCAAGAAACAGCATAGGAAACAGCGAGGAGACAATATGGCATCTCGTCCACAGCTCGGCCGGATCGGCATCTGGAGCTCCGCCTTCTGGACAGAGCGCGAGGACGCGCAGGGCGCCGCACGCGAACTGGAACGCCTGGGCTATGGCGCGCTTTGGTTTCCCAACCGCGATGAAGCGTTTGACCGTGCGCGCGAGCTGCTCGACGCCACGCGCCAGATTGTGGTCGCTACTGGCATCGTCAACATCTGGACGCACCCAGCCGAGCAGGCGGCAGCGGCGCATCACGCGCTCACACAGGCCCATCCCGGGCGCTTCCTCCTCGGCCTGGGCGTCAGCCACGCGCATCTGGTGGATCACGGGCAGGCAGGACGCTACCGCAAGCCCGTCGAGCGCATGCTGTCCTATCTCGATGCGCTGGACACGGCCACCCCTGCGCCGGTTCCAGCCGACGAGCGCATTCTCGCCGCGCTGGGGCCGCGTATGCTCGACATCGCGCGCACGCGGAGCGCGGGCGCCCATCCATATCTCACCACCGTCGAGCATACTCGGCAGGCGCGTGCGGCGCTTGGCGCAGGTCCACTGCTCGCGCCAGAGCAGGGGGTTGTGCTGGCGACAGATCCTACCGAGGCGCGGCGCATCGCGCGGCTTCATCTCGCGCGCTATCTGCAGGCGCCCAACTACGCGAATAACTGGCGCCGGCTCGGCTTCACCGAGGAGGATATCGCGGACGGTGGCAGCGACCGGCTGGTCGATGCGCTGATCGCATGGGGTGATGTGGATGCGATTCGCGCGCGTGTCGCCGCCCATGTGGAGGCTGGCGCCGATCACGTCTGTCTGCAGGCGCTCACCGAGGATCCGGCGGCCATTCCCTATGAGGTGTGGCGGGCGCTTGCGCCACTGGCTACCGCGACCAATCTCTAGCGCACGTCCGGTATACATACTGCGAATCCTGGCTTGCGGAATCGGATCGTGCGGCGACGTGGCGCAAGGTCGCCAGCCCTATGCTCTCTCCATCACACATGATGTAGAATCAGAGACATTCCAGAGGCTCATGCGTGTGAGATCATTGTGCCGTGAGGGCTTCGATCGTGAGCGTACTGTGACGCTCCACAGCTATGGTTGAGGTTGGCTGACGACAGCGAGCCAACGGACGTTCGGCTCGCCTGAGACGCGACGGACCGGGCGCCGCTCATCGATAGCGAGCGCATGGCTAGATTCGCATGGCAGAACGCGCATCAGGCGCTAGAGATGTCCCGATGCGCAGAGGAGGTACCGATGCGACTTCAAGGAAAAGTAGCGGTGATCACGGGAGCCGCCTCGGGGATGGGGCTGGCGATGGCGACACGCTTTGCGGAAGAGGGCGCCAGCATTGTCGCCGCGGACTGGAATGCGCAACGGCTGGATGAAGCCGTCGCCCATATTCAGGCGAATGGTGGAACGATCATTGGCGTGCAAGGCAACATCGCCGACCAGGCGACCGCTGAGGGTCTGATCGAGCGTGCGATAAGCGAATATGGCCGCCTGGACGTGCTCTGCAACAACGCCGGAGTGATGGATTACATGCAGGGCGTGGGCGAGCTATCGGACGACGTGTGGCGTCGCGTCCTGGGCATCAACCTGGATGGACCGATGTTTGCGACGCGCAAAGCTGTTCAGTACATGCTGGCGCACGGTGGTGGCTCCATCGTAAACACCGCGTCGACGGCTGCTATCCACGGTGGGGCGGCTGGCGTCGCCTACACCACCTCCAAACATGCGCTGGTGGGGCTCACGCGCAATACAGCCTGGATGTACGCCAAGCAGGGCATTCGCTGCAACGCTATCTGCCCCGGCGCGACCATTACGAACATCGCGGAATCGATGCCACAGGAGCGGCTGGACCCCGCTGGCGCGCAGCGCGCACAGACATTCGCGGCCCTGGCCCCAGCCTATCTTGAGCCCGCCGATATCGCCTCACTGGCGCTGTTCCTGGCCTCGGATGAATCGCGACACATCAACGGCGCGATTATTCCCGCCGATGGAGGTTGGGCAGCCGTCTGAAGCCGCTCGGCGCTTGAACGTCGCGGCGCCACTCCTCCAAGCGTGGTCGCGGAGGAAGTGGCCGGGGCGTCTCCCGTGGGCAGGCGCGGCCATCATCCGTGATGTGTCCCGCCTGCCCACAGTTCGCTATTCGCCCATGACGAGCACGAGCTTGCCCGTCGCCCGCCGCGCCATCACGTCCTTGAGCGCATCCGCCGCATGCTCCAACGGATAGGTGCGCGAGACGAGCGGCGTGATCTTGCCCTCGGCGATCCAGTTGAGCAGTTGGCGCGTGTTGGCCTGGCTGCGCTCCGGCTCATGCTGGATGAAGCCGCCATAGAAGACGCCAACGACCGAGCAGCCCTTGAGCAGCGGCAGATTCAGCGGGATGCGTGGGATGTCGCCCGCCGCGAATCCGACCACAAGGTAGCGTCCGCGCCAGCCGACGCCGCGTAGCGCGGGCTCGGCCAGCGCCCCGCCAACGGGATCATAGACGACATCCACGCCGCGCGGGGCCAGCGCCTTCAGCCGCTCGCGCAGGTCTTCTGATCCATAGTCAATGACCTCATCGGCGCCGCGCTGGCGACAAACCTCCAGCTTTGCCGCGCTCGACGCCGCCGCGATGACCCGCGCGCCCAGCAGCTTGCCCAGCTCCACCGCGGCCAGGCCCACGCCACCCGAAGCGCCCAGCACCAGCAGCGTCTCGCCCGTCTGGAGGCGCCCGCGATCCACCAGCGCGTGGTACGACGTGCCATAGGCCATCTGGAAGGCCGCCGCCATCACGAAGTCCACGCCGTCAGGGATGCGCGTCGCCGTGCGCGCGTCGCAGATGACCGCCTCGGCATAGCCGCCGTGCATCACGAGCGTCGCCACGCGATCGCCGACCGCCAGCCCCTCGACGCCCGCGCCGAGCGCCTGCACGACGCCAGCCACATCCGTTCCCGGCGTGAAGGGCAGCGGCGGCTGAAACTGATATTTCCCCTGGATGATCAGCGTGTCGGGGAAGTTGACCGCGCAGGCCCTCACGCCGATGACGATTTCGCCAGCCTTCGGCTCCGGCGTCGCGACCTCGGCGATCTCCAGCTGATCGGGTGGGCCATAGGCCCGGCACAGGACCGCTTTCATCGCTCGCTCCCTCCAGCCTGTGCGCCATAGCGCCGCAGCGTTGACCGCGCGATTGCGCGGCGATGCACCTCATCTGGCCCGTCGGCGAGCCGCAATGTGCGCCCCGCCGCATACATCGCCGCCAGCGGGAAGTCGTCGCTCACGCCCGCCCCGCCGAATAGCTGGATGGCGCGGTCGGTGACGCGGGTGAGGACGTTGGGCGCCACCACTTTGATCATCGCAATCTGGTCCTGCGCGGCCATTTTGTCGAGGGTATCAATCATCCAGGCGGCCTTGAGTGTCAGCAGCCGCGCCTGCTCGATCTCGATCGCGGAGTCGGCGATCCACTCCTGAATCACGCCTTGCTGGGCCAGCGGCTTGCCAAACGCCACGCGCGACGTGGCTCGCGCGCACATCAGCTCCAGCGCCCGCTGCGCCGCGCCGATGCAGCGCATGCAGTGGTGGATGCGTCCCGGCCCCAGGCGCGCCTGCGCGATCGCGAAGCCGTCACCCTCGCCGCCCAGCAGATTGCTGACTGGCACGCGCGCATCCTCGAAGGTCAGTTCGGCGTGGCCCTCGTTGTCCATGTAGCCAAAGACGGTCAGCGGGCGCACGATGCTGGCGCCCGGCGTATCGAGCGGGACGAGCAGCATGCTCTGCTGGCGGTGAATGTCGGCGCCGTTGGGGTCGGTCTTGCCCATCACGATCAGGATTTTGCAGTGGGGACGTCCAGCGCCGGTCGTCCACCACTTGCGGCCATTCAGCACGTACTCATCGCCCTCGCGTCGCATGGTGAGCTGGATGTTGGTGGCGTCGGAGCTGGCGACATCCGGCTCGGTCATCGCGAAGGCCGAGCGAATCTCGCCATCGAGCAGTGGCCGCAGCCAGCGCGCCTTCTGCTCCTCCGTGCCAAATTGCGCCAGAATCTCCATATTGCCGGTGTCGGGCGCGGCGCAGTTGAAAACCTCCGATGCCCACGGCGCGCGACCCATCTGCTCCGCCAGCGGGGCATATTCGAGGTTGGTCAGCCCAGCGCCATAGCGCGTATCGGGCAGGAAGAGATTCCACAGCCCTTCAGCCTTCGCGCGGACCTTCAGCTCGTCAACGATCTCGGTGTGATGGAAGGGATTGCCCGAGGCGGCGATTTGCTCATGGTAGACCCGCTCGTTGGGATAGACGTAGCGCTCCATGAACGCGGTGAGACGCTCGATCAGCGCGCGTGATTTCTCTGAGTATGCGAACTCCATTGTGGCGCCACTCCTCTCGCGGGCATCGCTGCGCCGGGCCCACACGACCGAGGCGACGGACCCGCTGCATGTAGAGTACGCCGTCTGGTGTGGCGTTGTCATGTCAGCAGGCGCGCGATGGAGCCGCGCGAGCAGTTTGTGGCGGAATGTGACGGAGTCGAGAGACGCGCGCGGCGCATTGAGACGAGTTCGAGGCTCGCCTATGACGTACTATCGGGTGATAGATTGGCGTCCAGGAGAGCATGTTGTAACAGAGGAGCAGAATGCGCCCTGCCAAGGAATGCTGAATCCGGTGCGCACGCCTGAACG
>DASQSS010000404.1:0-14243 GCA_035642255.1 Ktedonobacterales bacterium
CGTCTCCGCTGTAGCGCATCATGTGATGGCCATCGTGAGCCATCGCCAGTCATCGCCAGTCATCGCGAGGGAGGGACGCATGAGCGAGCCAACGACGGATGATCTGATAGCGCTGCTCGCCAGCGTGCCTGACCAGCTCGAAGCCGCGCTGCCAGCGGCCAGCCTTACCAGTGTCGCCCCGCCTGCGTCCAACGCGTCCAACGCGTCCAACGCGTCCAGCGCGGCGAGCGGTGAGGAGGGCTGGACGACCAGCGAGATTATCGGCCACCTTTGCGACGCGGCGCGCTACTGGGGCGGCCGCATGCGTCTGGCGGTCTACGAAGAGCGTCCGAGGCTGGAGCCATTCGATCAGGATGCGCTCGTGCGCCTGGCGGCTTACCGCTATACGCCAGCCGATGCGTTGCTGCGCGAGCTTCGCCTGGTCAGCGCGTCGAATGTCGCGCTGCTGCGCGGGTTGCGTCCAGAGCAGTGGGAGCGGGTGGGCGTCCATGCGGAGCGTGGCGCGCTGACCGTGCGTCAGATGGTCGAGATCGAGGCGAGTCACGAGCAGGACCACGCGCAAGCGTTCGCCGCCGCCATGCGGACGAAGGGCGAGCAGGCGCACGATTGATCGGCACGATTGATCGGACGGATGGCGTGAACCGTTTCCAACCGTGTCATCACGCCGGATGACACGATCATGGGCTCGGTGGTTGTCACACAGGAGTTGATAGCGTATACTCGGCGAGATAGGCGCAGGTGGCGCGAGCCCGTTGCTGATGGGATTGACGCGGCGCCTATGTTGCTAGCGTCAGACCTCAACCAGTGCATCGAGGCACGGCATCGAGATTAGCCCGAGCGCTGCGCGGCGGGATGCGCCCGTTCACGCTGAGCCTTCCGCGTGATTCCCGCCAGCGCGCCTAGTTTCATGAAGCAGGAGCTTTTCACAAGCGTATGGACAGCTCACTTACCGCACGCTCAAGGCGCCAGGTGAACCTCATTGCGGTTCTGGCAGTCGCCCTCATCTTCGTGTTTGGAATCATCATTGGGTCCATTGCGATGATCGTCTCGATCATCGGTGGGGCCGTTGCGCTCATCGCCTGGGCTTATGCCCTTGTCACCGCTGCGCGCATGCGTCAGATGGGCTGGATCATTCTATTGATCGTGGGTCTGCTGGCCGCCCTCGCGCTGGGAGCCTATGCGTATACGCATCCCATCAAAGACGTCCCGAACGAGAACATCCTGGGAGTTCTGCAGTTGGGTCTTCTGCCGCTCGCTTTCATCGCGATGAGCTATGGCTCTCTTGGCGGAGCCCCCATGCTGGAGCGCGGCGTCTCCGCGTTCTATGGAACGTGGGGCCTGCTCTCGCTCGTCATCGGCGGCACGCTGGTTGGTGGCGCTATCGGCACGAGCATTGGCGCGGGCGCCGAGTACATTACAGCGTTGGGCTTCCGCCTCTATGTGGTCGCGGGTGTGTTGGCCCTCATCGCGTGGATCGCTGGCCTGGTCGTCGGCCTCCGCACGAAATCGTGGGGCTGGTTCGCATTGATCATCCTGCTGCCGGGCATCGGCGCCTTCATGTTTGGCCTCTTTGGCCCGACCCGCCAGGACGTGTTGATGGCGCAGGAGAACAGGCGCCAGCGTCGCGCGGTCGGCCTCAGCTAGGGCGCGATCACGAGGCGTTCGACGCGTTCGACGCGTTCAATTCGCTCAGATCTGGCAGCCGATCTTATCAGGGGTCCGCGCATGGGAATGGATACACTCCTGCCCCGTGCGCGGACCTTGCGCTTTCCCGCCAGAACACCGGGCTCCATTGACGCGTGATATGCCATTTGGCGGTGAACGTACAGAGAATGGGTTCAGGAGTGACCCATGAGCGTATAATACGGTGTATATATTCGTGAGAGGCGCAAAACGTCCCCAGAAACTGACGCGCATTGTGAGCGGATGACGCCTTTCTGGCGCACGACGGAGCGGCGTCTCGGAAACGGAGAAGTTACCGTGGGATTACATTGGTATGATTTGCTCGGCATCGTCGTGCTCGGTCTCATCGTGTTTGGGCCGAAGAAACTGCCAGAGATGGGATCCTCGCTCGGCAAGACCATCCGAGAGTTCCAGAAATCCATGAAAGAGGTGACGGACCCGACGTCTTCGTCGTCCGTACCTCCAAGCGCCACAGCAACGGCGCAGCCGCTGACGCCCGCGCCGGAGACGCCCCCAGTCATCACGGCGGCCCCGCAGCCGACCGTATTGGAGTCATCTCCTGAGTCGCGCGCCGAGGCGGATGTGACGCCACTGGTCGAAGAGGACTCTGTTCGCTAGCGTATGAATTGATGCGCTAGCTCTGGCCAAGCGCACGGCGACGCCGTTGGCGGCGGCCACCATGCAGGCAGGGAGCGACTCATGGCAGCGACAGATGCGCGCGGGGTCGAGCCGCTTGAGGCTCCGACGCTGGGCGACCCAGAGGAGGAGCTTGGCGGCGTCATGACGCTTGTCGAGCACCTCGAAGAGCTGCGTCGGCGATTGCTCGTCTCGATCATCGCCATCGCCGTATGTAGCACGGTGGCGTTCTTCTTCTGGGATCCCATCTTCGGCTTCCTGCTCTCTCCGTTACCCACCCTCGCGAGCAGCGCGAACATCATGCAGCATGGCAAGCTCGTGATCTCCGACCCGGTGGGCAGCTTCATGGTCGCGTTGAAGGTGTCGATCGCCGTGGGCATCGCCATCTCGACTCCCATCATCCTCTATCAGCTCTGGGGCTTCCTCTCGCCAGCGTTGACGCGCAAGGAGCGCAAGTACGCCGCGCCATTTACGCTGCTCGGTGTAGGCCTTTTCGCAATCGGCCTGGTTGTCGGGTTCATCGTGTTGCGCTACCCGATGGAGTGGCTCATCAGCTTTGGCTCTGACCGCTTCATCCCGCTGATTAGCGCGGACTCCTACTTCACTTTTGTCACCTACTTCCTGCTGGCGTTCGGTGTCGTATTTGAGCTGCCGCTGGTGCTGAGCTTCCTCGGCGTTGTAGGTGTCATCAACAGCCGGATGCTGCGCGCGAAGCGGATGTACATCCTGTTCGGGCTATGGGTGGTTTCCTGCTTCATTACGCCGGGCGCTGACCCGATCAGCCCGGTGATCATCGGCGCGGCGCTCACGGCGCTCTTCGAGCTGAGCATCATCCTGCTGCGCATCATCAAGAAATAGCGACGGATGAACGAGGCTGCTCTCAGCCAACCTCAGCGCTCGCCCGCCACTGGCCTCGCTGGTTCCGCTGGCCCTGACGAACGGGCCAGGTGTGGTCCAGTGGCGCTGGTCTACAGCTCGCATGCTGGTGGCGCGCAGGGCGGACGCCCGCAGACACTGCTGGAGCGCGCTGGCGTCTCTGTGGCGCTTAGCCTGCCCGTGGAGTCGCTCGATCTTGGTCAGCCACTGGGCCAACGCTGGCGCGACGCTGGCTGTGTCGCCGCGGTCGCGGCGGGCGGCGATGGCACGGTGGGCGCCGTCGCTACGCATATCGCCGACGCTGATCTACCACTGGGCATCTTGCCCATGGGTACTGCCAACGACATCGCCCGCGCGCTGAACATTCCGCTGGCGCTCGCTGATGCGGCGCGGGTCATCGCGCATGGTGTGGCGCATGGCGTGGCGCGGCCCATAGACGCTGGACAGGTGATTCCCTCGCGGACCGCGCCACATCTAGCGGCTCAGCAAGCCGTTCCCACTGAATCAATGCTGAACGCCGCACTGGCGGATACGAGGCCCAGTCAGTCGGCTCAGTCGGCTCAGAGCGAGCCAGGTGGCGCCTACTTCCTGCATGCGTTGACCCTGGGACTGAATGTCGAATTCGCGCGGCTGGCGACGGATGTGGCGCGGCGGCGGCGCTGGGGTCGGCTCAACTACATCGCCTCGGCCATCGAATCGCTGGAGCATTTCAGCCCGATCACCGTGACATTGCGCTTCTCTGGCATGGCAGGCGCGCCAGAAGCGAGTGTCTTTGCCGTGCAGGGCGAGACGGCGCTGTTCGCGGCGATCAATCTGCCGGTCTTTGGCGGGCGACTGGGGCTGCGGACACCGGGCGTGCGCATGGATGATCGCCTGCTCGATTTCATCCTTGTGGAGGCGCCCGAGCCGGGTGGCGCGCGGATCGCATTCGAGGCGGCGCTCACCGCGCTGACCCGCTCGGCGCAGGCGCTCTGGGCGCCGCGTGGCGCGACAGCGAGCGAGAGCATGCGGACGCATCCGGTGCAGAGTCCGGCGGGCGTGGCGCTGCCGGGAGCGCGCTGGTTCCGCGCGCGTGCGGTCGAGATCGAGACGGAGCGGCCCGTTGAGTTGACGCTGGATGGGGAGCTGCGCGGACGCACGCCAGCCGTGGCGCGGGTGGCTCCGCGCGTCATTCAGGTGATTATGCCCGATGGCGCGCCAACTGACCAGCGGGCATGATTATCGCGTATGACAACAGAAGCGTTCTGATGCGTTCAGATATGGTCAAATACCATTGCGATGTCCAGTGCGCGCAGAGTGAGATGAAACGCAGGAAGAAGTGATGAGCGGCCACGATAAAGGCAAGTTTCCGCGCTACAGCCGACAGCGACCGGCGCGCCCGGGGCAGGGATTCAAGCGCCCGGCGCAATCTGACGCATCAGATCGGTCGAAGCGCCGTGATGAGAAGCCACGCCGTCCGCCGATCGAGACGCGGCTGAGCGCGACCGAGGGCGAGTGGCGTCGCCGCAAGCGTGAGCTGGGCGGCGAGGCGCCCGTCATCCCGCAAACGTGGACACTCACCTGGGACCCTGAGGCGATGGCGATGGTCGAGGCGTTCGCGCAGGAACAGCCCTACCCGCTCGATCCCTTCCAGCGCGAGGCGGCGCAACACCTGGCGGAGGGTCGCTCCACCGTGGTCGCCGCGCCGACAGGCACGGGCAAAACAGTCGTCGCGGAGTTTGCCATCTGGATGGCTCAGCGCGAGGGCAAGCGCGCCATCTATACCGCTCCGATCAAGGCGCTCTCGAACCAGAAGTTCCGCGACCTGCGCGCCCGCTATGGCTCCGACGCGGTCGGCTTGCTCACCGGCGACATCGTCGAGAATCCCAGCGCGCGCATTGTCGTCATGACCACTGAAATCTACCGCAACATGCTGCTGGAGGGCCTGCGCGCCGCGCACGTCACCCCGCAGGATGAGGCGAGCGAGCTGCTTGGGGGCATCGATGCGCGCCATGCCAGGCGGACGGAGCAGCAGGCTGAGGCTGTCGCGCCCTCGAATGTCGCGGAGATGGCGCGCCGCGCACGACTCGACGAGGAGCTTTCCAGTGTTGGCTGTGTCATCTTCGACGAGCTGCACTTCCTGAATGACCCGGAGCGCGGCCCCGTCTGGGAAGAGGCGATCATCCACTCGCCGCCGCATGTCATCTTCGTTGGCCTCTCCGCTACGGTCAGCAATGCCGACGAGCTGCGCCAGTGGATCGAGCAGGTGCACGGCCCGATGGCGCTGGTCTATCATACCGAGCGCGCGGTGCCACTGGAGCATTTCTACTTTCTGGACGGCCAGCTGCGCCTGGCTCAGAACGCCGAAGGGCAGCGCGTCGAGCGCTTCCCTGGCATCGGCGGCGAAACGAAGCTGGCGCGCATGCGCGAGCGGAGCCGCCGCTATACCTTCGACGGCCAGAGCCGCATGCCGGCGTCGCCTGAGCGCTCAGGCGGCGGAGCATTCACCAGCGAAGCCAATGGCGCCCAGCAGGAGGAGACGCCGCCTGAGCGCCCGACACCAGAGCCAGGCGAGGTGCTGACGGCGCTGCGGACGGCGGAGCTTTTGCCCGCGCTGTACTTCCTGCCGGGGCGACGCGCGGTGGAGCAGGCGGCGGAGAGCGCGGCGGCGCATCTCTTCACGACGCCAGACCAGCGTGATCGGCTGCACCGCGAAATTCAGGAGTGGGTGCGCGCGCTGCCCGCTGAAGATCAGCGGCTCGATCAGGTACGCAAGCTTGCGGCGTTGCTGCCGCGTGGGCTAGGTTTTCATCACGCGGGACTGCTGCCGGGCCTCAAGGTGATGGTGGAGACGCTCTTCCAGCGCGGTGAGCTCAAGGCGGTCTTCGCGACCGACACGCTGGCGCTGGGCATCAATATGCCGGCGCGCAGTGTCGTGCTGGGCAGCCTGAGCAAGTTCGATGGCACACAGATGCGCCTGATGACGCCGAACGAGTATCAGCAGTTGACCGGGCGCGCGGGCCGGCGTGGCATTGACGCGCATGGCGCCGCGGTCATCCCGTACTCTCCATGGGACGCGTTTGAGCCAGCGTTCACCGCGTTGACGGCGCCATTGCAGCCAGTGACCAGCGCCTTTACGGTGCGCTATAACACAGTGCTCAATCTTTGGCGTCCAGGCGACCTGGCGCGGCTGCGGCGTGCGGTGGCGGATAGCCTGCGCGAGTTCCAGCGCCGGAGAATCGAGGCGACGCTGCGGCGCGGACGACGACAGCCAACTCGCCAGCAGCGACAGGAGGACGTACGCGAGGGCTACGAACCGCGCGAGACGGGGGAGGAGAGACGCTCCACCGCGATCAGTCGCGCGGCCCTGGCCGAGCTGAACGCGACAATCTATGTGCTGCGCGCGTTGGGCTACATCGGCGAGGATGACGCGCTGACAGTGCGTGGGCGGATGTTGCGGGCAATCTTTCACCCGGCGGGGGTAATGATCTGCGACCTGGTCTTCACTGGCGCGCTCGATGAGCTCAGCCCGGCGGAGTTGGCCGAGGTGATGAGCTGGTTCACCTTCGATAGCGACCGCTCGCTGCGCAACAGCCTGATACTTCCCCCGAAGTTGATGCAGACGCGACGAGTGGCCCAGCGAACGCAGCGTTTTGTGCAAGAGTTCGAATATGACGAGGGGCTAGACATGAGCCCCGGCATCGTGGACGCCTTTCACAGCGTCGCGCTCAACTGGGCGCGCGGCATGTCGTTGAGCGGGCTGCTGCGGCGAATTGACCTGGCTGAGGGCGATCTGCTGGTGACGCTGAATCAGACGATCGATCTCCTGCAACAGACCCAGGGCGCACTAGCGCAGACGCTCGACGCGCGCGACGTGTGGCGTCCCGTCGGTCCCGATGCGCGCGGACGCCGCCAGCAAGATCTCGACCGGATGCGCGCACGCATGGAGGCGCTGCGGCCACGCCTGGGCGAGGCGTGGCGCATCATGCTGCGGGGCAGTGTCGCCATGAGCCGCGCGATCCCCGCGATGGTGACGCCCGCGCTGGAGCCGCTGGACGACGACGACGCTGAGCTTGGGGAAGAGCCGCTCACCGGTGAGCCATACGATCTGCCGCCGCTGGCGATGGCCGAGGACGAAGACCCTGGCGAGGTCGCCGCTGATCTCGCCGAGGAAGCGCCAGACGAGGTTGAGTAGCGCTGCGCTCAGCCGCCTCTATGATAGCTTGTGCGAACGACCCACCGGCGAGGGCCACTCTCCTTGAGCGCAAGCTCGCGGAGTCCAGGGGAGTGAGGTTTAGCGGGGAGCAAATCAGCGCTCCCCGCTTACGCCATCCGTCAAAGTCTACGTGGAGTTGCGCGACTCCAAGGGTCGCTGCCTGACCAACCTGCCATCCATCCACACACCCATCCTCGCAGCGCCTGAACATCGGGAGTGTAACACTACCTTCGGTGTCTGCATATACGACAAAGTACTTAACCATAAGTGAATGTTATGGTCGAGCTTGCGCGCTCCAATCATGCAGTAGCGCCTGGGTGGCGTTGTGGCCCGGCGCGCACTCGCCCTGAGGAGCCCGTGAGATACAATGCGCGCATGAACTCAACGCCGCCAGACATCCAGACATGTGTCGTAGGTGGCAAGAGCGCGGCGCACAGTCGTTCGGGAAGGGCATATATGGCGCTCAACAGGAAGCGTGATCCGCTGCTGGAGGATCTGATTCGCCAAGCGGCGGCGGATGTCAGGCAGGTGAATCCTCACATAGGCGCTCCGCAGCAGCCGACGCCAGATGCGGAGCGCGCAGCGATCGAGCGTGAGCGTCAGGAGGCGGAGCGCATCTGGGACGAGTTGGACCGCCAGCGCGGCGGACCACTGCTGGACGAGCCTGCCGCGCGAGCGGTCGATGAAGCGCGCGGCGAATAGCGGCTTCTGTTAGCGCATGATGCAGTGGAGAGCGACGTGACGGCCTATTTCTTCGACAGTAGCGCCATCGTCAAGTGATATTATCGAGAACCTGGTACCGCCTGGGTCCAGACGATCTGTGAGCCGCGCGATCATCCACCCCTCTACCTGTCCTATCTTGCTCAGGTCGAAGTGGTCGCGGCGCTTCGCCGAGTCGGACGCACGCAGAATCTCCATGCATCGTACATGGATACACTTGTGCGAGGTTTCGAGCGCCACATTGCGCTGAGTGATCCCGCGCGCACCGACCCGCTCTATCGGCTGGTCCCCATAACGCCACCTCTGCTCGCACTTGCGACAGCGCTATGCAACCATCATTGGCAGGCGCAGCCTCATCCTCTACGCAGTCTCGACGCGATACAGCTCGCCTGCGCGCTCGCTGTCTCCGTAAATCTCGCTGACGAACTCATCGTCGTAACAGCGGACGTGCGCCTCGCGGCGATTGCCTCGCTGGAGGGACTCCGTGTCGTGAACCCGACCTTTCCACCACATCCATAGTAGTAGCGCGAGCAAGCTTTTAGCTTACTCGCCTCAACCTTGCGCGTTCCAATCATGCAGTAGCGCCTGGGCGGCGTTGTGGCCCGGCGCGCCCATCACGCCGCCACCGGGGTGCGTGCCGGAGCCGCAGAGGTAGAGGCCCGATAGTGGCGTGCGATAGCGGGCGCATTCGGGCGAAGGGCGCAGCGAGAAGAGTTGGTCGGGTGTGATCTCGCCCTGGAAGATGTTGCCGTTGGGCAGGCCATAGCGCGCCTCGATGTCCACCGGGCTGAGCATCTGGCGATCAATGATGGCGTCGGCGAAATTGGGCGCGAACTCGGTCATCGTGGCGACGATGCGGTCGGCCATCTCGTTGCGCTCGGCGTCGGTCCATTCGCGGTCATGCAGGTGGTAGGGAGCGTACTGGCAGAACATCGAAATGGTATGCAGTCCCTCCGGCGCAACTGTTGGGTCGGTGGACGACTGCATGTACGCCTCGATCCATGGTTTGCGCGACAGCTCGCCGTGCATGGCGTCTTCATAAGCGGTCTGCACCCAGTCGGGCGTCGGGCTGATCTCGCAGGAGCCGAAGTGTTGCAGGCTGGGCGTCGTTCCGGGGAGACACGAGAAGCTGGGCAGCTCACGCAGGGCGACATTCAACTTGAAGGTCGCGCTCTCCGTCTTGAACTGGCTGATGCGGCGCAGGAAGTCGGGCGTGAGTCCCGCGTCGTCGTCGCAGAAGCGCAGGAAGGTTGTCTTGGGGTCCACGTTCGAGAGCACAGCGTCGGCGCGCAGCTCCTCGCCCGTCTCCAGCCGCACGCCCTCGACCGTGCCATTGTGCGTCAGCAGCGTCTTGATGCGCGTATTCAGGCGAATCTGGGCGCCGTGGGCCTCGGCGCTGGCGGCCATCGCGTAACTGATGCGCCCCATGCCGCCGCGCACGTAGCCCCACATGCCTTTCTCGCCGTTGACCTCACCGAACATGTGGTGCCACATCACATAGACCGAGCCGGGCGTCTTGGGGCCGATGAACGCCCCGATGACGCCCTGCCCCGCGAAGGCCGCGCGCATATAGTCCGACTCGAAGTAGTCGGCTAGCATGTCATAGAGTGAGCCGAACATCAGCCGCCGGTAGATCTCCTCATCCTCTCCCTTGAAGCGTCCGGCGAGGTCGGCGACTGAGGGCGGCTCCTCCAGCAGGATAGGATTGAGAATCTCGGACGCGCGGTCGAAGAACTCCAGAAATTTCGGATAGGCCTCGGCGTCGTGTGGCGAGAGTCTGCGGATGCCCTCGACGGTCAGCTCGGTGCTGGCGCGGAAGAAGAGATGCTCACCATCGAGGAAGGGCACGAACATCTGCGGGTCTTTGACGTAGGCGTCGAAGCCGTATTTATGCAGCTCCAGGTCGCGGATGATCTCCGGGCGCAGCAGGCTGACCACATAGGCGCAGGGCGACATGGTGAAGCCGGGGAATGGCTCCTCCAGTGTGCAGGCGCCGCCGACGCGGTCGCGCTGCTCCAGTACGAGCACACGCTTGCCCGCTCGCGCCAGATAGCCCGCCGCCACCAGGCCGTTGTGGCCCGCGCCGATGATGATCGCATCCCAATGGTCGTGCTGTGTCGCCATCGCCTCGTCGCTCCCTTTCCGGTTCGGCGCCCGCCGCGTCATCGCGTCTGCGCTGAGGGCATGATACCAGATGTACGGGAACGGGGCGAGCGGTGGGTCTGGGTAAACCTGGCCAGCGGCCCTGCTTCCGCCGACTGATATACTGTCTTTCGCGCATCGTGAGCGGACGTGAACGGCGATCGCATAGTGATTTGCTCATCGCGGACTGAATCGCGGATTGAGAGGAGCGCACGCATTGACACCGGACAAGACATCGCAGATTGAGATCAGGCCTTATGACGCGCGCTGGCCGCAGGAGTTCCGCGCCATCGCGCTGCCGCTGCGCGAGGCGTTGGGCGATCTGGCGCTGCGCATCGATCACATCGGCTCGACGTCAGTTCCCGGCCTGGCCGCGAAAGACGTGATCGATCTGCAGGTGACCGTCGCCGCGCTCGACGTCGAGGCGCTATCGGCGGCGCTCGCTCCGTTGGGCTATACGCTGTATGGCCTGGCCGACCACGACCATACGCCACCTGGACATGATGACGACCCGCCAGAGGAGTGGCGCAAGCTCTTTTTCCGCGCGCCAGAGGGGCAGCGTCGGCGGAATCTGCATGTGCGGCAGGCGGGCCGCGCCAACCAGCGCTATGCCCTGCTCTTCCGCGACTACCTGCGCGCTGATCCACTGGCGCGCGGCGGCTACGAGCGCGTCAAGCAGGCGCTGGCTCGCCTGCACGCCGATGATGTGGACGCCTACTACGACGTGAAAGACCCTGCCTGCGACATCATCATGGCGGGCGCGGAGCTGTGGGCCAGCGCGACGAGCTACGCGCCTGGGCCATCTGACCTGTAGCCGTAGGGAGCGCGCCAGGCGAGCGCATGATGCGAGCGCATGATGCGAACGCAGCGAACACATTATGCGTATAGATGCTGGAAGTGTTGCGTCAATCTCCGAGGAGGCTCGCATGGATACGTTGACGAGCTACGCGGGACATGATCTGACCTGGGAACCGTCACAGACAGCGAAGCGAACCTATGAGCTGCGCGCCGTGGATGGGCAGATACTGGCGACACTCACACAACCGAGCGCGTGGCGGCAGAATCGCCTGGGCGAGGCTGCTGGTCGGCGCTGGTCGTTTGCGCGCGTCGGCGTGTTTCGGCAACGGCTCGTCTTTGCTGACGCCGACTCCGGCGCAGAGATCGCGACGATGACGCAATCAGCCTGGAGCGGCAAGGGCGCTCTTGCGCTACCAGATGGATGCGCCTATCAATGGCGCGGTGATGGTGGCTGGGGAGCGAAGCGCGTCTGGCTCGATGCGTCTGGGACACCACTGCTGCGCTTGAAGCAGTTTGGCATGGCGAAATTGCGCTGCCAGGTGAGCGTCGAGCCGCCCGCGACCGACGCCAACCTGTTGTTTCTGGCGACGCTGGGATGGTATCTGATGTTGCTGGCCCACGACGACGCTATCGCCGTGACCGCCGCGACGACGGTCGTCTCCGCCGGCTAGCGCCGCCAGACCGTTCCGCGCCGCTCGTACTCGATCTGCCCTTCGATCGCGACGGCCATCGCCGCGCCAAAAAAGCGCTCGACCAGCCACAATGTGAGGTCGAGGCCTGAGGTAACGCCGCCCGCTGAGATGATGTCACCGTCATCCACGACCCGCGCCGCGATCACTACGGCTCCGGCGGCGCGCAGGTCGCCGAGCGCACCGTGATGCGTCGTGGCGTGGCGCCCGCGCATGACGTCTGCGGCGCTCGCCAGCATAGCGCCCGTGCAGATGGTCGCGACGACGGCTCCACGCGCATGCGCCGCTGCGATGGCCGTGGGGATGGTTCCCCGCTCCGCCTCAGCGCGAGCGCCATGCGTCGTCCGCGCGACCCAGCCGCCACCCGGAACTAGTAGCAGATCGGGCTGGCCAAGCCGCAGCGGCGTCCGTAGCGTCACGCCATAGGCCGACGTGACCGTCTCCGAGCCGTCCACCGCCGTCACGTAGTCCACTGCCAGATCGGCCCCTGCCGCCACCGCGCGCCGCAGGACTTCGTTGGGCGCGAAGGCGTCGAGATCGTCGAAGCCGTCGTAGAGGATGATCTCCGCACGCATGGTTGTGTCCCTCCAGAATTGCGGATATGCCGGCAGCCTTCTATTGTCAGAGACCCCGCGCAACTCTCGAGCGCGCTAGCTGCGCTCGAACGCCAGGCGCGCGCCGAAGCCGATCAGCGCCAGGCCTGTGGTCTGCTCCAGGCGACGCCGCACCGTCGACCTGGTAAGCCAATTCCGCGCCCAGCTCACCAGCCAGATCAGGACCACATACCAGCAGAGGTCAACGAAGACCCATTCGACCGCCAGGAGGAGGAGCGTCGCGAGGACAGGCGCATGGGCAGGCACGAACTGCGGCAGAAAGGAGGCGGCGAATACTGCCGCCTTGGGGTTCGCCAGGGTCGTCACCAGTCCCATGCGGAATGCCTGCCAGATGTCGTCAGGCGCTTTGCGTCGAGGAGCGCCGCGCCTCGTATCGAGCGCGGTTGAGGCGGTGGATGGAGTGGGCGTAGTGTTCACCTCGTCCACCTGGGCGCGCATCGCTGACGACATAGCCGCGCTGGACGTAGCCATGTCGTCGGCGCCGTCACCCTCGCGCGCTTCGTCTCCGACGCTGTCTGCGCGCCGCGAGCGCCACAGCGCCTGGACGCCCAGCGCTACAAGCGCCAACGCGCCCGCAACGCGGAGAACGTCGTATGCGACATGGGAGGCCGCGACGAGGGCCGACACGCCAAATGACGCCGCCAGCGCCCAGCAGAGCGCGCCCACTTCATTGGCGAGAGTCGCGGCTAGCGCCGCCCGGCGTCCGTTGCGCAGGGCCTGGCGCAGAATCACGGCCGTGCTTGGGCCAGGGACAATCGCCAACAATAAGGCGGCGCCCGCGAGCGCGAGCAGGTTAGGCCACATGATTTGGCGCTCCAGTCACTTGTCTGGTCGGCTCGTTGTGTTTCGTCCTCGACGCCGCCGACCGTATCGCTTGCAGCGCCGTGTTCCTCCGCCACCTTACAGGAAGACGCCGCTGGGCAGGTAGCGCGCTGGGTCGAAGATGCGCGCCTCAGAGCTGGCGAGGAACATCTCGTTATAGACGATGCGGCAGCCCGCCGCGATCAGCGGAGCCAGCGCTGGATGGGGGCCGGGAACACCGAGCCGCGCGACGCCCGCGCGCGCCACAGCCCAGCGGGTCGCGGCGCAGACACAGTCGCGCGCATCCTCGGGCGTCTCCGCGCCAATCGGGCCGACCGTCCAGGCGTCTGGCCGCCAGAGTGATTCGGGGCAGCGCCGTTGCACGAAGCCATAGCCAATGGTCGCGCCCGCGCGCTGGAACCAGAATGTCTGCGCCTCGCGGCTCGCCACCAGCCAGGCGAGGTCGCGCGGGCGCGCATAGCCGAAGTGGCGCAGATCCCATGCCGCCAGGTCTGGGTCGGTCGCCGCCGCTTCGACCAGCGCAATGTCGCCGCCGGGCAGTCCATCGAGGCCATGCGCGCCCCATTGCGGATCAGCAACCAGCCATAGATTCGGCCAGCGTGGCGTCATGCCTGCGCGGATGTAGAGCGCGGCGGCGCGTGGATCGACGCTGGCATGTACACAGCGCTCACCTGTCCGCAGCGGCAGCGCGCGCAGGAGCGCCTGCCCAACTCCGTGCGACTGCGCATTGGGCGCGATGAACAGGTCGGCGAGGTAGGTTAGCGCGCCACGAGGGCCATCCCAACTGACGCTGCCGCCGAAGCCGATCACGCGCCCGGTGTCATCCTCCGCGACTCGCAGCGCGCCCCCCTCCATCTCATACGTGAATCCGGAGAGAACGGGGCCTTTCGCGGGCGGCTGTGGATCATCCGCCACCTCGTCGTGGTACCAGATCGCATGAACCGCTAGCAGGTCAGCCGCGGTGGCGGGACGCACGCGAAACTCCAGCATGTCATTGCTCCCTGGTGGATTGCTCAGCGGCGTCATCCGGGGCGGCTTCTAGCGGCCAGAGGCGCTCGCGGTGGGTGA
>DASQSS010000405.1:0-18160 GCA_035642255.1 Ktedonobacterales bacterium
CTTGCCGCTCGTCCTGGCCAATCGGATCGCTTCAGCCCGAAATTCGGGCGGATAGGGAGCCATATGCTTCGGCATGAGAACACCTCCTCAGGGGTCTTGCCCCCAAGTCTACAGGTGTCCACCAAAGCGGGTCAACTTCACATCTCCCCACGACGCTCGCCCATCTGGATGCGAACCGCCATAACCTCTTTGTGCGCCACGCGCCAGAGGGCCACGATCAGGTGGTCGCGATCGATTGGGCCTTAATCGGTCGCGAGGCAATTGGTGTTGATTTGGCGGCGTTGGTTGTGTGGAGCGCGATGGTGACCGGTGAGATCGTTGGCCTGCGCGCCCTGGACCAGACCGTGTTTGCCGATTATGTGAGCGGGCTGGCTGCGGCCGGTTGGACCGCCAACCACCAGATGGTGCGCTTTGGGTATGTGGCGTCGGCTGCGCTGCGCATGGGTACGCTGCTCGGCAATTACTGGGGGGTGTGTGAGATGGAGGATCCGCAAGCCTTCGCCCAGCAGATGTTTCAGTGTTCCGCTGAGGAGTTAATGGACCGGGTCGCGGGCGCGCTCGACTATGTGTTGGACTTGGCAGATGAGGCGCGTGGGCTGGCGCCCAGCATCGTCCCCTGAAGACACGACGGAAAGTGGCGCCTGAGCGCCTCGGCGGCATGCTGGCGTCTGGAAACACCTGCGCCTAGCGTTGCTGCCGCGGCGCACTGGGCGATGCTGCTGACCGCGCTTGTCGTGCTCTCGCCCGTGCTGATCGCCCTACTTCTTCTCTCGTACGCTGGCCTATAGGCGCGCGTGACCTCTATGCGGCTTTACGTGGTGTCGGCAGGGCAATGAGACGCGCGGCACAACTGGGCATGCTCGCGATCCTTTCTGGCGCGGCGCCATAGCACAGCCGCAACCCCCAGCAGTCGGCGGCAGTCAGCGATAGGGCGAGCAGCAGCGCTCATCCGTGGGTGGCTCTAGGCGGCGATGACTACGCGCTGATGACTGACGGACGCCGTGAGGCGCCGTGACGTATCGCGGCATGTCCTGATGTCCGACCTATTGCTGCGGACAGATGTAATACGACGGTGGAGTAGATGCTGCGGGAATTTGCCGCTGCATGGCAGGAGCCAGACATGCTTCGCCGGTCCACTTCTGTGGCGAGGCGGCGAAGAGGGCCGGGGCGCCGGCCGGCGTGAATGGCAGGCGCGTGTGATCTACCGTCAGGGCGACTCCCAAGGCGTATGCGCCGGTCGTCGTAGGAGCGCCCGCCACGAGCAATCCCATCATCTGGCCTGGCGGAAGCATGGTTGGCAGCGGTCCCAGTGGCGCAGTGCGGCTGGGGTCTGTCGGCGCATCACTCGCGCTCGTCCAGGTAGCGGCGAGCTCAGTTCCCGTCGCAGCGTTGGTCGGGAATGTGACCTTCACCGTTTCATCGGCATGTACCCCGTAGCCACAGCCGCCGCCGACCACACCGTGAGGGTCCGAACGCGTGTAGTAACCGTCACACTCAGTCCACATCTGTACATGTCCAGCATAGGGCGTAAACTGTTGGATCCGCATCGTTACGCCCTCGATCTCGTGCGACTGAGTCCTCGACGCGTTGCAGATGCCGAAGAGGATGCCCATCTCAATTGGATTGACCAACGGCTGCGCGGGGAAACGCGCCGCTAACGCGGCTTGGTCGTTCGGATCAGGCATTGAGAGGGGCGCCAGGGTGGTGTCGTCAAGGAGCTTGCGTGACGCGATGCCAGCGTAGCTTCCGGCGCTCACTAGCAACTCACCGACACGATAGAAGGTAGGGCCAACTCCAGACGAGGTCACAGGCAAGCCCTTACAGGCAGCGGCCGCCTCCGCGTAGGAGAGCGTCGGAATGGGGGGCGCAGTCGGCGTTGGCGATGGGGGTCGCCGTTCCCGTGGCCGCCGGCGGCCTGGCGCCACAAGCTGCCAGGATCGCCGCTATAAGGAAGATACCGACGAAGGCCAGACGGGTACGCATCAAATCACCCCCCCATAGCCCACAAACACCACTGGCGCGAGATCAGCCAAAGCAAGTGAACACAAACAGATTCACGGTCCCGTCATATCTTCGGGGTTGGTTGTCATAGACGGCTCACAGCATCCGCGCGGCATGGAATGCTACCGGCGCACCGACTGGAGAGCGCGGCTATGCCCAAGTGGACGGCTGCTAGGGGGCTGCGCTCCGCACATGGGCGCCGTGACCCCGGTTCGGCGCCTAACGGCGGGGGTTGGTTTCCCTTGCGGGCCTTTCGCAAGTGAGCGCGGAGGGGGTACGATACCATTCACATGGCAAAGGTTGACGAGCGCGTTATGCTTGCTGCGCGGGGCTTGTGGCGCTGCGCAGACAGACGCGCGCATGCGTGGAATCAATGTATATGAGCATATCAGCGGCCTTATATCGCGGGGAGCAAAGCGGGTATCGCTATGGTATTCATGGCGCGACGACCGGAGTATAAGTGGGTAGCGCTCGCGGTCACGACGCTAGGCTCGCTCATGGTGGCGATTGACTCGACCATCGTGATCCTGGCGCTGCCGAACATGCTTGAGGACCTTCACTCGAACATGGTTCGGATGGTCTGGGTGATCATCGGCTATCTGCTCGTCAACACTGTCCTTCTGCTGACGTTCGGACGCATGGCCGATATGTTCGGGCGCGTGCGCATGTATAATCTGGGCTTTGTCATCTTTACTGTTGGCTCAGTGCTCTGCGGCTTTGCCCAGAATGACACGATGCTGATCATTGCTCGGCTTGCGCAGGGAACCGGAGGCGCCATGCTCTCCGCTAACGGCATGGCCATCATCACAGAAGTCTTTCCACCGAATGAGCGTGGTCAGGCGATGGGCATCAACGCAGTCACCTGGGGCGCTGGCAGTGTCCTCGGTCCTGTGCTTGGCGGCTTGATCCTCGCGGTGGCAAGCTGGCGCTGGATCTTCTTCGTCAACCTGCCCATTGGCGTGATCGGTACCCTCGCCGCATATCTGCTGCTGCGGGAGAGCAGTCAGCGACAGCAGGGCGAACGTTTTGACATCGTGGGCGCGGCGCTCGGCGGCATCGGCCTGATCTTCTTGCTGCTCGGACTCATCGGCGGCATCGGCGCAGGCTGGCTCACTTCGACCAATCTGATGCGCTTCGCGGCGGCGCTGGTGGCATTGGCGGCGTTCGTCATCTGGGAGCGGCGCGTGGCCTACCCGATGCTCGACCTGCATCTCTTCGAGAATCGGCAATACGCCTTCTCCGTCGCGGCGGCGGCGCTGCAGTCACTGGCGATCTTCGCGGTGAACTTCCTGCTGATCTTCTACCTGCAGGGCGTGCGTGGCAATAGCCCCATTCAGGCGGCGCTGCTCATCCTGCCGATGCCACTCGTGAGTGGTATCGTCGGTCCACTTGGCGGACGCTGGGCTGATAAGGTCGGTGGTATGCTGCCCGCTACGCTCGGTCTTGCGACACAGGCGGTCTCGCTGGCGTTGTTGGCGCTGCTGACTCCCACAACGCCTTATCCACTCATCGCGCTGGGCCTGGCGGTGATGGGCATTGGCTCGGGTCTCTTCTGGTCGCCGAATACCAGTACGACGATGAGCGCCGCGCCTCGCGCTCGGCTGGGCATCGCCTCAGGCATGCTGAACACCATGCGCAATGTCGGCATGATTTTCAGCTACGCGATTGCGATGACCGTGGCTGCCGCCTCGATGCCGACGGCTATGATGAATGCCGTCTTCCTGGGCGCCATTGGCCAGTTGGGCGCCGCTATCTCACAGGCGTTTTGCGCGGGTATGAGCCACGCGTTTCTGGCTTCCGTGGCAATCTGCGTCGTGGGTATCATCTTCTCCGCTGTACGTCAGTCGAGCACGGTTGCGCCTGCCTCAGGGCCAGATGCGCGGAGCGTCTCAGCGCCTGGCGTCCACTGATCGCGCCGCGCGCTTCCCTGCCGGCCGAGGAGCGCATGAACGCCCCGGCGTCTCCCAACATCCTGGGGTGGCCGGGGCGCTGCCCTGTCATGCAGAGAATCTGTCGATGGCCTGCGGCGGCTCGCTCGTCCGGGCATGCGGCGTGATGGCGGCACAGCCCGGACGCTGAAGAGTGAGCGTTAGCAGGCGTTAGCAGGCGTTAGCAGGCGTAATCCTGGTCGAGCGCGCCAGTGAACTGAATCAGGTAGGTCGGGCCACCGGTGAATTGATGGCCGGAGCAGAACGTCGCGGCTTTGCTGGCGGTGCGCACCGTGGTCGCTCCCCAGTTCGGCCAGTTGTTCAGCCACGTTCCCGTCACGGTATCCCACTGATAGGTCGTGCTGTAGACTCCGACGGTCGATACACCATTGGCCACCAGGGCGTCATACTCGCCTTGCAGGCTGTTGCGGTTTTGCGTGGTATCGGCGTTCCAGGTATTGCCCGTCTCGACGTCCAGCCACCAGACGCTGGTATGGATGTTCTGGCTGTTAGCGTAGTTGAGCGCGTACACCCCGGCATTGTAGCCATAGTTGTACGCCAGGCAATTGCTGTCCCCTGTGACGCAGACCTTCGGGCTGTTGGGGTTGATGTAGGGTGACTGGTCGTTCCAGCCAGTGTTGACATAGAGACTGAGACTTGGGAACCACGCGGCTTCTTGCGTCAGGCAGGGATTCTGGCTGTAGCCAGTGCCATCGCTGACGCCGACGATGCCGAACGATGGATGCGCCGGAGGCTTCGCTGCGCAATTTGGCCACGAGACATCGTAGCCGGTCGAGCCGGAGGTATAGGGTGACGTTGTCGCTGGCCCTATTGTGCGCGTGCCCATTGGATGCGCGCTCACCGGGTGAGCCATCACCGCGAGCAGCGCCAGTAGCCCTGCCAGGATGACAACGCTCCGTCGGAGCGCGCGCGGGATAGTGTTCGTGCCGCTCACCAGCTCACCTCCACCTATTCGTTTCGTTTTCGTTTCGTTTTCGTTTCGTTCGATCTCATATCGACGGTAGGAGACCCTCCGTGATGGGTAGTCGCTGTTGATTGTAACGAACGAAGGAAGCGAACTGGCTCAAGCTGTCTCTGATGGCCATCCTGGCGCCAAAGTCACGATGCTTGCGCCTGCTGCGCAACGGATAGGTGGACTGTCGCTGTAGGGCGAGCGGCATGCTCGAAGCGGCGCGCAAGCGGTATGGCGATATGTGATGGCGCGCCCGCTCCGCATTTGACCCACCTGGGAACATGCGGCAATATGCTGTCAGGGAATCTGGCGAACGCCTTGTACATGCCTGGACCAGGCGATGCGACTAGGCGATGCTCCAGCGCATGGCAGAGGGACGCCTGCGGTGTTCGAACCACATAGCGCGAGTAAACGATGAGCCGGTAGGATACGGGTAGCGGAATACCGGGTAAGCTGTTTCCAAACTTCATTGCCTCAAACATCCCCATTCCTCCGTCCCCATTCTACAACCCCAGCAGTGATGCCGTGCTTCCTATCGTTATGCGCTATCGTTACGTACGGGGTCGCCCCAGTGGATTCCGCAACGACCCGACGTGGCCGTGTACCTGCGCGCCCAGCGCCCGCTACCAGAAGCGCATCAGCGGTCCCCTGCGCGGCCGCGTCGATATCCACGGCGGGTGGCGCGCACCATAGCGATATGCGAGCGAGCGCGCCAAAGACCTCGGCGCGCCTACGTTTGCCCACCTCACGCCGCTGGTGGGCAGACGTAGTAGGTATCCTTGCTGGTAGCGGCGATCTTCGCCTGCATGGCTGATGACTGGCAGGCCGTGCCGGTCCAGATGGCTGGCGAGGGAGCGATGAAGAAGGAGCCATCGCTTGGTGTCATCGTCGTGGGCGCGGCATTATCCACGCTGAAGCTGAAGGTGAGCGCGTACATGCCCTGGGCTGTCAAGCCGTTCACCGTGATGAGAAGCTCCAGCGATTGGCCCTTGGGGAGGGTGATCGGGAGGTTAGGGCCGCTGCGCTGCGCGTTACCCACGCTCTGGGCGGATGCCCCTGTGGCATCGGTGGGCAGTGTCGCCGCCAGCATGGCGACCTCACCGACGGCGCCACCGCATCCGCTAGCGGTCCCATGTGTCGCCGCGTCGTAGGGGCCATCCTGGCAGAGATGCCAGACAGTCACCGGTCCGTTGCTCGGCGTGAAGTGAGCGATATTGACGCTGAGCGCCGTGATGATATGCGATGCGCTCGTCTGGTTGCACACCTGGACCACGTATCCCGTGTCGAGCGATGGGTTTACAGGCGGGTTGGGATGGAAAGGCGCTCTGTTATTGAAGACATCGGAGGTCAGGGGAACCTGGTAGGGCGCATTGGGCGCGTTGTTTGGCATCATTTCTTCAGGATAGTTGAGTGGGGTGTAGAACTGCGGAATCGTGACACGCAGGCCGCCGACCGTCTCATACTGTGGCTGGCTTCCCCACAGATCGAGTGGCAGGCAGCCTGGCTGCTCGAGAATGGCGGGATCGACAGGAGCTGGCGTCGCCATTGGATAGGAGGTAGACGCCACTGCCGTGGCCGTGCGCGCCTCCGCCGCCGCTGTCGCGCGAGCTTGCGAGTCGGCGGGGCGACCAGCGGCGATGTCCGAAGGGGCGCCGCAGCCACTCAGCATGCTGAGGATGACGCCAAGCGTGAGCGCCGCGACGCTCAAAGAGCCGAGAGTCAGACGCCGCATGGGCCCCAGTGGTCGCATATCCGATCCTTCCACCCCGAAGAATAACCGCCCGTACGCCGCAGTATAGCTGGTCGCTTCTCCAGGCACAACACTATGCGAACCCTGTTCGGTTATGCGCACCCAATATGTGACGAGCGCCACGTTGTCATCTACATCTCGCTCTGCCGCGCTACCAGCCGAAGCGCGCGTTAGGGGTCCCGGCGGTGAAGGATAGGGCAGAGAAGAGTATTGAGCGATCTGCGTGTCTCCGCTGAGCCTTTGCCATACCATGTGTGGCCTATGTGTGGCCTATAGATCTTGCCGCGCCAATTCCTCGTGCGCCAGCGCGACCGCCTCATCCCACGAGAGCGCCCGTCCCTCAGCCAGTGCGCGTTCCAGGCCGTCCATGCCCAGCGCCGCATGCAGTCGCTCCAGGTCACCCGCGCTCAGATCGCGCTCGGCTGGGTCCACTGGCCCGGTAGTTCCCTCACGGCTCACCAGCGCGGCGGCGTAGAGCTGCGCCGCGCGCTCCGGCTCGCCCCGGCGCAGCGCCAGCGTCCCCACGCGCTCGACCACACGCCAAACTGGCTCACTCGCGCGCGTCCGGTCGATGCCCTCATCGAGCGCCAGGGCGAGATCGCACTGCGCCGCATTAGCGTCTCCCTGATCGAGCGCGAGGCTGGCGCGACAATACTGGATGCGCGCTACAATGGCCTGATTGCCCAGGTCGCGGAAGAGGCGCTCCGCCTCGTCGAAATAGGCCCGCGCCGCCTCCGCGTGTCCCAACCGCCACTCCGCCCGCCCCAGGGTGAAGGCGCATGTGGCCGTGCCAAAGCTATCATGTACGTCCTTGAAGACGCGGTAGCTCTGCAGTGTAATCTTGATCGCACGAGCGGGCTCGTCCAGCACGACATACGCCTCACCCATATTGTCCCAGGTGAGCCCCCGCGCCCAATCGCTCTCGCCCGCCTCATGACTGAGCGCCAGGCTCTCCTCGTAGTATGTCAACGCTTCGTGTGGCTGCCCCAATTCGTAAAACAGCGTGCCGAGATTCATCAGGGGGAAGATCATGCCGGGCCGGTTCTTCGTCTCCCGATGGATCGCCAGACAGGCCTCGAGCAGCTCGATTGCGCGCTCATACTCGCGTAGCGCGCCGAGCGGGTTCGCAAGGTTCATCATGGCGTAAGCGATCTGCGTCTTATCGCCCATCGAGCGCCGGAGCGCCAGCGCCCGCTCCCCCGCTTCCACCGCCCGCTCGAAGCGGTTCTGCCGGTGGGCGATCACCATCACTCCGGTCCACGCCTCCGCCAGCGCGGCCCGCTCTTCGGGTGTTACAGGCTCATCAGCCCGCGCAATGAAGCGCTCGAGCCAGCCCAACCCCTCCACGTACTGTGAATGGCTCGCCCAGAACCGCCGCAGCGCGCCCACCATATACAGGCCGTGCGCCGTCGCCCCCGTCTCCAGCGCCCACGCGAGCGCCGCGCGAATGTTCTCGTATTCCATCTCCACCTGCGCCATCGCGGCTTCGGGTTGATTGGCGCCCGTTGGAATGATCAGCTCCACCAGCTCGAGGAAATACTGGGCATGCCGCCGTCGCGCCTCCTCCCATTCACCCTCCTCGCGCAGCCGTTCCTGTGCGAACGCCCGCAGTGTTACCAGCTGGGTGTAGCGCCGAGCCCCCGCGCCGTCAAGAGCGATGATCAGGCTGGCGTCCATCAGCGCGGATACGCCGTCCATCAGCGCATCCAGCGCATCGTCCCTGGCGCCGATGACGGCTACGAGGGCGTCTATGGTCGCCCCGTCAGCGAAGACGCCCAGCCAACGGAACAGCCGTCGCTCCTCTGCGCTCAGCAGGTCATAGCTCCAAGCGATGGCCGAGCGCATCGCCCGCTGGTGATCGGGCAGGTCGTGCGGACCCTGCGCCAGCGCGCCAAGCAAGGCCGGACGCGCCAGCCGCTCATGCAAGTCGCGCAGCCCGAGTGAGCCAGCGCGCGCCGCCGCCAGCTCGATTGCCAGCGGTAGCCCATCCAGTCGCGCGCAGATCCCCGCCACCAGGCGTCCTTCCTCCAGTGTCGTGATAGTGAAGCCGGGCGCTACGGCGCTGGCCCGCTGCACGAACAGCGCCACGGCAGGAACGCCCAGCAGCGCATCGAGCGAGTCCATCTGCTCGGACGTAGCCAGCGCCAGCGGCGCAATCGCGAATCGGCGCTCGCCGCGCACGTTGAGGGCCGCGCGGCTCGTCACGAGCGCCTGAACCTGAGGACAGGCGACCAGCATTTCCAGCACATCTCGTGCGGCGGGCGCCACCTGCTCGAAGTTGTCCAGCAGGAGTGTGAGCCGCCGCTCACGCAGCGTGAGGATCAGCGCGTCGCGTAGTGGCGCCGCGCCGCTGTCCTGGACGCCGAGAGCCCGCGCGATCGCCTCGAGTGCGCGGGCAGGCTCGCGCGCCGGAATAAGATCGACAAAGACCACGTCCCGAACGCGTGCGCGTCGCTGCCTCGCGGCCAGGTGGAGCGCCAGAGTCGTCTTGCCCACGCCCGCCGGTCCGGTCAACGTCAGCAGCCGCGTCTCCGGCCGCGCGAGCAGCTCGAGGAGTGTGACGACTTCCTGCTCGCGACCGATCAGTGGGGTCAGTGGCAGCGGCAGGTCGTCGCCGAGCGCGGAGGTCGCGGTTGATGGGGCGCCAGCCGGAGCGCCAGCCGGAGCGCCAGCCGGGACGTCCACCAGCGGCGTGCGGGGCGTACCCTGCGCCGCCATGATGAACGCCGCTTCCTCTTCAGATGTGAGCTTCAGCGCGGCGCTGAGCAGCCGTACGGTGCCGAGCTGGGGCGCCTGCGTCAGTCCGCGCTCGAGTAGGCTGATCGCCGCTGGACTGATTCCGGCGCGCTCCGCCAGCTTCTCCTGCGTGAGCAACGCTCGCCGCCGGTGGTCCCGCAGCAGAGTGGCGAAATCAGGATTGTCGCTCGTTCCCATGACGCCCTCCAGCTCCACCAGCCCGCCGGTCATCGCCCGCATTATAACATCGGCGCGCCATGAGACTCTCCATGCCGCCAGCCGCTATGTTACGAGCGTTCTAAAGCGTTTTACGGGCTTGCTACGGATTCTCTGTGGAGTCCAACCGCCTCTCCCAGGCACAATTGTTCCTGTCTCATGTGGTGACCGAGGCGCTCGCCGCGCGGCGTCTGCCTTCCGCTATCAGGGAACGGAGTGACGGCCCATGCGCACTGAGCCGGATGTCCCGCTGACCTCGGGCGCGCAGCTCGCTCATGCTGAAACGCTCCTCGCCGCGGCGGGATCGCGCGCGCCACGCGAGGAGGCTATCGCGCTGCTCAGCGTGTTGCTCAATACGCCCCCTGCGCTGCTGCGCGCTCAGCCTGGGCGTCGCGTGGGCCGGCAGAGCGCGGAGGTGTTCGTCGGGTGGGTCGCGCGGAGGGCCGCGGGCGAGGCGCTGCCTCATATCACCGGGCGTCTGCTGTTTATGGGCCTGGAGCTGGTCGTCGGGCAGAACGATCCGCTGCCGACCCCCGGCGCCCGGAGGCTGTTGGAGGTCAGCCTGCAGGTCGCGCGCTGTCATGCCAGCGGTGATCTGCTGGCCGCCGATATCGGGACAGGTTGCGGCGCGACCGCTCTGGCGCTGGCGGCCCTTGAGCCGCGCTTCACCCGCATCTATGCCGTGGAGTCCTCCGTGACAGCGCTGGAGACGGCGGCCGCTAACGGCGCGCGCTACCTGCTGAATCTGCTCATCGACTGGATAGCGGGCGAAGGGCTCGATAGCGTTCCCGAGCCGGTGGATGTGGTGGTCTGTGGCCAGTTCGCGCCGTCCACGCCCTCAGCGGCGCGCCTGCTCGAGCAGGCGCCCGCGAAGCTACGGCCCGGCGGCGCGCTGGTCTGCGCGCTCGATCGTCAACCAGTTCCCGAGTTCAGCGCGCTGCTCGAGCGCGCGCTACCCACTGCGCAGGTCTGGGCGGAGCCCCATCCTGGTGGAGACGTCCTCGTCGCGCAGCTGCCATTCCCTGTGACGGGTGATACGACATTCAACAATGGCGACTCCAGGAGGTAAGTAGTGAAAGCGCTCTCTCTGGCATTCATCCGCATCGCGCTGCTCATCGGCGCGCTCTCGCTGGCGGCCTGCAGCCCTGGCGCAGGTGGAACCTCGACCGGCGGCTCATCCAGCGGCGGAACCTCATCCACGTCGCCCACCGCGTCGCCCACTGCCGCGCCCAAGCCCAAGCCTACGTCCGCGCCGCCGCTAACGGTGGCCTACTGCCAGAGCATCATGACGGTCGCCGATGCCAATCAGATCATGAATCCGCCCACACCGGCCACCATGATCGTCGCGCAGTCAGATACCGAGCTGGGCGTGTGCAGTTACACCTACCCGCAGGCTCAGTTCGCTGTGGTGAAGATCCTGGTCGATGAGAAAGTGTACACTGGACCCACACCCGTGCCAACGTCTACCATCATTCAGCTAGTGACCGAGCTGGCGAATAAGCCTGGGGTCACTGTATCGACGACGGCGCCCGTCAGCGGCGTAGGGGATCAGGCGGAATTCCTCGCCGCATCATTGACGAACAACAGCATCACCTTCTATGCGGACGCGTTCTATGTGCTGGATGGGAAGGTCGCCTTCATGTGCGACGACTTCCACATGAACAACAAGCCCGATGACACCGCGCAACTGAACGCGCTTCAGCAATGCGCCGAGCGGGTGGTCAGCCGCCTCAACCAATAGTCTTGATAGCAGAGGCAGGAGTCGCATGCCTGGTGGCGGCGCTCCTGCCTCTGGTCATTCTCGAGTCCGTTCGCGTGAATGCGCCCCCGTCAGAACACCCAGTAGCGTTCAGCGGTGTTACACGCACGGTCGCCCCTATGGATAGCGTGGCGCCCTGATACGCGCTTCTGGCTGTTCCAGCGCGATGTCGCATTCGCTGTCGTGAGATCCAGGGTATATACTGTCACCTACAATGGGCGCTCGTTCAGCTCGGCATGCGTTGGTCTGCGTCGTTATGCGGCGCGAGCCAACGTGGGATGGCGAGATGGCGAGATGGATATGCTGGCTACAGACAGTAGGAGGCTACGATGATGCGGTCGACGTTGCGGCGGCGCTTCTGGCTCGAGACGGGTATGACGGTTTGCGCGATGCTTCTGGCTGTGATGACGGTCGTTCGCAGGGACTGGATCGAGCTCGTGTTCGGGACCGATCCAGATGCGCACTCGGGCATCCTCGAGTGGGTGATCGTGGCAGGTTTGGTAGCGCTCATCATTGGTCTGAGCGTGCTGGCGCGGTACGAGTGGTCGCGAGCCAGCACGGCGGCGAAGACGCTGGCGAGCGGGAGCGCTTCACCCATCAGCAGCGCATCGTAACGCATCGTAGCGCATCATCAGGGATGAACAGCTAGCGCCTCTGACATGGCGAAGCGCATCCCAGTCGCATACATCCTTGATTGGATGATGGCGCGTGTGTGCGCAGGCGTGATGAAGGCGCGTGCAAGGAAGCACGTGGACTCACGCCTGGAACACGCCTACGTCGTCGCGTGTTACAGCGCCTACACTTTCCGCTGCGCATGTGCTCCTGGGCTTATGCGCTGGTCAGTTTGCGGCCGATGTGGTTACGCGCGGCTCTGTGGCGCATATGCCGCTACAGATCATAGCCGCTCAGAGGATTCCCTCTTCATTCTCCTCTCTTGATTCCCCCGAGCCTCTTGGATTGCGTCTTCCACTAACTTCCTATAACTTCCTTGCGATTGTCCGCATGATCGCAGCCCTGGCAGGGGGCTAACGCCACCACCGCGTCCGGCAACGTCCTCCGGCTACGTCTTCGCGCGAGCTTGCGAGTCGATTGCGCCAGGAGTACCGGTCGGGGTGAGTCCGCAACGAAGCGCTCGTTATGTCCGTCCATACATCTGAACGAATTACTCAAGCGGCATGAGCGACGCGCGGCGCTGCGCGGCCGAGGTGGCGGCAGGCGCCGGGTCGCGCATGTAGGCTGAGCGGTCATCGCTTTTCGGTCATCGCTTTTCGGTCATCTCCGCGCCTTCTGATCTTCTCCGCCATCAGCGGGAGAATGCGTCTCGGCGACCTCCAACGCGCTAGCACGATTGCGGCGCTGTGTGGAAGGTCCCGGTATGCCGTCGCCCGCGCGCATCTTCTTCGTACTGCTATACGCGACGCGGCGCAGTACAACTTGCTCGGCGCCTCCGTCGTCGCTGGGACAGGATAGACATCGTCGCCCCAAGTATCACCACAACAGATGCACTCCGCAGTCAATGATCGCACGCTGAGATGCGTGTGGCATATCCCAAAGGGGAGGTTCATGAGACTCATCAAGGGTACGGACTTCTTCGTTCGGGCCTTCCAGACATTTCAAGCGTCTCAGGTATCCGAGACGCTTACACGGTTACGACGCAAGAGCCTCCTCCAATCAGCGCGTATTCCTCAGGATTGGCTGTGAGGGTGGCTGCCAGCGTCCAGACGCGGGACGGCGCAGCGTCCCGACCAGATTCCCGACCAGATTCCCGATCACTCCACCACGCCACCTACGCGTATCTCGAATAGCCGCGAGGCGCGCGACCGGCGTCTCGAAGGTGAGGCGCTCTATTACCGTGAGTGGTTGAAACTGGAGAATGCGCGCCGAGAGAGCGCCTATACGATGTCAGCTCGCGCCTACTACTCATCGCGCGCGACGCATCCTCTGGTCGTCGGGGAGCAGGAGGCTATGCCTTTTGCCCCGCTCCGGCCTGGCTCATCCGCTATCCAGACTGTGACCCAGGGCCAGCGGCTGGTCCTGGGCCTCCTGATTGTGGCGCTCGTCCTGGCGCTCTACCTGAAGGGTACGGCCACCCTCATCGCGCTCCTCGGGTTTATTACGTTCACCTATCTCGTCAACATGACGCTCATGATGATCGCGGTGGCGCGCGCGCTCTATGACGACGGCGTCCGCGATAGCGATGATCGTGTCGAGTATGAGAACGCGCTCGCGAGTCTGGTCGATCAGCGGTCCGCCGACGAGGTCCTGATCGCTACTCTCGGCGATGACTACTGGCCGCCCTACACGATCCTCTGCCCGCTCTACCGCGAGGTCGAGGTCATTCCCCAATTCGTAGACGCGATCTCGGCGCTCGACTATCCTGCTGATCGGCTGCAAGTTCTGCTGCTGACGGAGGAAGATGACGAGGCCACGCGCCAGGCGATTCTGGGCATGAGCTTGCCAGCCTCTTTCCAGGTCGTGACTGTGCCCGATGGCGAGCCGCGCACCAAGCCGCGTGCCTGCAACTACGGGCTGCTCATGGCGGACGGCAGTTTCACCGTTATCTATGACGCTGAAGACATTCCTGATCCGCTACAACTCAAGAAAGCGGTGCTGGCCTTCGCCCGCGACAACGCATCGCTGGCTTGTGTGCAGGCAAGCCTGGGCTTCTATAACCCATCGCAAAACCTGCTGACGCGTTGGTTCACGATCGAGTATGCGGTCTGGTTTCATGTCGTGTTGCCCGGTCTCCAGTGGCTGGGGTTGAGTTTGCCGCTGGGCGGCACCTCGAATCACTTTCGCACTGATGTCCTGCGCCGAGTAGGCGGCTGGGACCCGTTCAACGTCACCGAGGACTGCGACCTGGGGCTGCGTTTGGCGCATATGCGTCTGCGTACCGCTATCCTCGACTCCACTACGATGGAGGAGGCGAACTCTGATGTTCGCAACTGGTTGCGTCAGCGCTCGCGCTGGATCAAAGGCTACATGCAGACCTATCTGGTGCATCTGCGCCACCCGGCGCGCTATGTGACGAAACGGCGTTTCCGCGCGCTCTTCTCGTTGCAGATCCTCATTGGCGCCTCGCCAGCTACCATGCTCGTCAATCCCTTGATGTGGGCGCTCCTGGGCATCTATATCGGTTTGCGTGGTCAGGTGGCTCCGATGTTTCAGATCGTGTACATGCCACTGATCTTTTACCCGGCGGTAGCCTGCCTGGTCTGCGGGAACTTCCTCCAGCTCTACACGCACCTGATCGCCTGTGTGAAAACCAGGCAGTTCTTCCTGATCCCGGCAGTGGTCACCATCCCACTCTACTGGCTCTTGATGAGTCTCGCCGCGATCATGGCCGCCTGGCAGCTCATCGTGATGCCACACTACTGGGAAAAGACCAAGCACGGGCTGCATCTGAAGCACGCCGGGGTTAATGTCCCCGCTGAGGCGCGTGAGCGTCAACCGGAGCCAGCCTTCAGCGTGTCGCTGGTGGCGCCTGCCGATCTATCTGAGGTTGCCCCATGACTAGCAATGATCTGGTGACGCGTGACGAGGGAGAGGAAGCAAGCTCTGCGGCTGTCGCCCTTGCGACCATCACCCTCCCCATTGTGCGCGCGCCTCGCATGCGGCGCTCGCCGTCCGCGCGGCGGCTGCCCTCCTGGCGCCAGGATCCATGGTTTCTTGGTCTGATGCTCGTCGCGTTCTGCGCCAGCGTCGCCTCGATCTGGTCGGCGTATGCGACACATACGATTCTCCTGTATGGCGACGCCCACTCACATCTGCTGATCGCACGGCGCATCTTCGACGCTGCTCGACCGGGCCTTGCGCAGCTTGGCAATGTCTGGCTGCCTCTGCCGCATCTCATCATGATACCGCTTGCCTGGAATGACTTTCTGTGGCGTAGTGGACTGGCTGGCTCGCTCAGTTCAATGGTGTGCTACCTCATCGCCGTGTGCTATGTGTACTTCACCGCACAGCGCCTGATCTGGAACAACTCTGCCGCGTTCATTGGGACATTGGTGTTCGCGCTCAACCCCAACATTCTGTATTTGCAGAGCACGCCACTCTCTGAGCCTGCGCTCTTCGCCACCCTGGCAGCGTCCTCCTATTATTTGATCGCCTGGGCGCAAGATGAGCGGCTGCTCGACCTGGCGCTGACAGCCCTCAGCCTCTTTCTCTCGACGATCTCTCGCTACGATGGCTGGGCGCTCTATCTGGCCGTGCTTGCCTGCGTCGCGCTGATCACCTGGAGCAAGCGCAAGGGATACGGGGATCAGGTCGCGTATTTGTCCACTGTGGGTACGCTGGGTGGAGTCGGTATTTTCCTCTGGTTCATCTGGAACTGGATCATCTTCGGCAGTCCAACGGATTTCCTGAATGGGCCATTCTCCTCCTCGCAGCAGACAAAGTCCTTCATTGCCAAGGGCTACGCGGCTACCTATCACAATCTCTGGATGTCTCTCTGGACGTACTCTGCCGCCTCAGCGGAATCCATCGGGCCAGCCATCTTCGCGCTTGGGGTCGCGGCTGTGGTCGCCTTTTTCGCCGCGCGCCGCATTTCACCTGAGGCGTTGGCGGCGCTGACGCTGCTCGTGCCGTTCGCATTCTACGTGGTTGCCTTCTATACCGGGCAAGATGTGATGTATGTCCCGCATGCGAATACTCCTCCTTACTTCTTTTACAATGCGCGATTCGGCGCGGAGATGGCGGCGCCAGCGGCTGTGTTTATCGCCACACTCACCGACTGGGTCGCAACGCGCCTTCCTCTTGGAAATATTCTGTTGATGCTCGCCATTGGAGCCCAGCTCGTGACCACGTCGTGGGGAGGCGTAATCTCCTTGCAGGACGGTCAGTATGGGCTGTCCTGCTATCCCGGTCATCCCGTCGTCGCCTATTTGGCCGAGCACTATAATGGGGGCAAAGTATTAGTCGATCTGTACCATACGCAAATAGACTTTTCATCCTCGGGTATTCCATTTCGCAACGAGATCTACGAGGGCGATCAATCTCTTTGGAACCAGGCGCTGATAGCTCCAGCGCAGTATGCGGATTGGGTGATTGTCCTCAAGGGTGACATGGTATCCCAACACATCAATATTCACAGCTCCTCGTTTCTCCAGCAGTATGTGCTCGTTGCTCAAGACAATGTGCAAGGCGCGACTGCCGTTCAGCTTTTCCATCGCAGAGGGCTGCCGCCTCTACCCAACCGCCCGCTGCCAGGCGACGTGATCACTCCATATCTTGCTTGTGACGCCGCGAAGGGAATCGCCCCATGACGCGCGTAAGCCTTTGGCTCGCCAGGCGTCGGGCAGATGCTCGCGCGACGGCTGGCGATCGCTCGGCGATCACTCCCTCGACTGACGATCGTTCATGTGGCTGGCCCCATCTGGTAGAGAGGCAGAGGATAAGATGATGCGAAACAAGCATATCGGAACGTTTCCCCGGCAAGTCGTCATGAACGTCATCGTGGCGCTCGTCGCGGTTGCGGCGATTATCGGAGGACTGACCCACGCTGTCCTGAACTTGAGCGTCCAGAGCGCCGTGCAGGCGCACACATCGGTAGCCGCTTCGCCGACGCCTGTCCCAACCCGCGACCCCTGGACCACGGAAGCGCTATCGGTCAATGGCCTTCAGATCGTGAATACGCAGGGCCAGCCCGTGACTTTGCTGGGCGCATCTCGCTTCTCGCTCGAATATGAGTGTCACGGTGATGGACACTTCCAGACCTCAGACTTCCAGGCGATGCGCTCCTGGGGCATGAATACGGTACGCATCCCGTTGTCCTCCACATTCTGGCGCGATCTGGGCAATCAATGTCCAGACTACCAGGCGACAGTCGCGTCGGCGGTCGCTAGCGCTGAGGCGGCAGGGCTCTATGTCATCCTCGATCTGCAACGCGACGCGCCATTGAGTCTCCCACAGGACGGCGCCCGCGGCGGCGCGCAGTGTCCGTTGCCAGATGCGAAGTACGACGTCAGCTTCTGGCAAGATCTCGCCGAAATCTATCAGAACGACCCGCGTGTGCTGTTCGATCTCTTCGGCGAGCCATACAACATTGATTGGAGCCAGTGGTGGCATGGTGGCTCCGTGACCAGTGACTGTTTCGCCTATCAGCACGCGTACACCTACACGGCCATCGGCATGCCCGCGTTGGCTGCCGACGTCCGAGCTATCGCGCCACGCAACATCATCATTCTCAGTGGCGCTGGCTGGGGCTACGACCTGTCAGGCATCAACCGACAGAATGCTGTGCAGGTGAGCAACGTGCTCTACGCCACCCATCCGTGGGATCATCAATCCGCTCAACAGCCCGGCGACTGGCCCCGCGCATTCGGCGCGACCGCGCGGCAGCTTCCGGTCATCGCTACGGAGTTCGGCGCGTACGACTGCCGCACTGGCTATATCTCCACCGAGATTACCTATTTCGAGCGGTTGCATATGTCTTTCCTGGCGTGGGCCTGGGCCCCGGGAGCCTGCACAACGCCGGGGCTGCTCGCCAACTGGAGCGGCGCGCCGACCGCATCCTACGGAGAGTTCATCAAAACGCAGATGCTGCAGGCCGCCAAAGCGAATCCCGCGCCTCAGCCGTAACGCGCTCCGTTGATTCTTGCGGCGCTGACGCATCCCCTCCACAAAAGTACCGCTGCTCAGCACCGCAAGAACTGATTCATTCTTCCCGCACGGCTGAATCTATAGAGACGCTTCGCTGCTTTTCCACCAGTGTCCCGCACAACCCCTGTGCGCAAATCCCCACAATTGAGGAGCCTCCTGTGAAAAGAGGACTACGGTTTTTGCCTGCGCTTATCCTT
>DASQSS010000406.1:0-3509 GCA_035642255.1 Ktedonobacterales bacterium
CCCCACGTCGCCGAATGGGTCACGCTCCGCCTTGCGACGCGCTGACGCAGGACTCCCAGACTGTTTCCTATCGCCTCAACGAGCGGCCCAATCACGACAGGCAATGTCACGTAGAGCGGTAGAAGATAGCGTATGGCGACGAACTGGTCCGGACCAACGCCGCGCCGACCAAGCGAATACTCGGCGAGTGTTCCAAGCGCAGCGAGAATCAGCATACCCCTCAGCCAGAGACGCGCCGTATAGGCTGAGTCATCCGATTTGCCAGACGCAACCGACCACATCGGCTGTGTCGGCTGTGTCGGCTGTGTCGGCTGAGTCGGCGTCTGCAACGCGTCGCCGCCCATGATATCGAGCGAGTGAACGGCAGAGATTCGCACCGCCGCGTGCGAGTCCGATCTCCTGAACTTGCGCGTATATGCGCGCCACGGTCGAGCGGCGAGCGTAGCGCGCAGCAGGGGCGCCGCCGCAAGCGCATAGACACCAAGGATGACCAGCGAAAAGAGCATGTTTGCGCCCGTGGTCATCTGACATGTCGCGGAGCCAGTTGTTTGCGTCACCAGCGAGTGGGGATAGCTGGCGTATCCCGCATAGAAGGACCCCGGCGCGATGCACACGCGTGGGCTTCCAAACGTGGCTGGCAGAGCGAGAGACAGCGTTGAGCCGATCTGCGCAAGCAGTTGATGTACACCCAGATGGCTGGAGCTTTCCTGAACCTTCAATTCGACGAAGGTTTGACCGTGACGCAGCGCGTTGTAACCAATGAAGGGGGCTCCGCCAATCAGGACGCCCGCGATCAGCGCGGTCAGGGCTGGCGGCCAGAACAGCTCGCGTGGGCGCGCCAGAGCAAGCGCCAGAAGCGGCGCCGCGATGAAGACCAGAATCAGCTCATCCGACCAGATGCCCAGGCCCGCGATGAGTCCGAAGGCGGCGTACTGGGCGAGGCTCGCCGTTCTGGCGGAGCCGCGCTGCCCAACCGCGAGCGGCGAGCGCAACCGCTGATACGCGATGAGCGGCAGCAGCGCGCCAAAGAGCCGTGTCTCCTGATATCCGCCGATCGCCGGCGCCTCTCGCATCAGTCCATAGGCGGGGCCGACAGCGAGCGCGGCGAAGGCCAGCAGCCCCACAGGCCGCCCGTAAGCCGCGCGCCCCACCAGATAAACGCTGACGAGAAATGGCAGTACCAGGGTGAGCATTGCTAACCGTAGCGCTAGCTGTGTTGGACCGAGCAGCCAGAAGAAGGGCACAGCGAGATAGGCTTCGAGCGCGCCCATGTAGTGCTGTCCGAAGTAGAAGATGGGATGCTCGCCGTTGTAGAGGATATGCCGCGCCATGAGGCCAACAATGGCCTCGTCGCTATCCAGCGCGGGCCAGCCACGCAAGGTCAGCCACACACGAACACCCAGGCCCACGACCAGTAAGGCAGCGGCGACCCAATCGAACCGCGACGTCCGTGGCTGCCGCCTGCTTGAGTCCGGCGATGCGATGGCGCCCTTCGTCCGCACTGCCTCTGCGCCCAGCGTTTCCGATTGCCAATTCACGCCAGTACCTCTAGTCGTTCGTCCCGAAGATCAGGTTGATCAGGCGGCGCTTCAGGCGGCCACCGAATGATTCGCGTCGCTATGCGCGCAGGAACTGCGCTACCCAGGCTCCAACGTAGATGACCAGCCGCAGCGGATTGCGCCATGACGCCCCGCCTACTCTAGCATGGTCGTGGATGGCGTACAACACCGCGCCCTCCTGGTACCCCCGCCGATCGCGGCCTCTCGCCGATGCTCAGTCGGCTGGCGGGTGCAGCCGCGCCTAGGGTCAACCCAGGGGCCGACACGAAGCCTGCCTGCGCAGGCTGGAACAGATCGAAATCGCGCAGGCGACTTCGTGGCCCGCAGTCCATTTGGGCGCGGGTGCAGCTGCCAGCGCTCTTGCGGATGCTGCGAAAGCCCGGTGCTTTCCCGGCCGTTCGCTTGACAAGCCGCTCGCATCTTGTAGACTAGAGACGCGCCACTGCGCCCGATTGTGTCGTGGCGCGCCAGCGGCGACTGAATCGAGCAGGCGTCGACGCGCTTCGCCCTGATTGGCGAGCGTCGTGCAGTTGAATAGCAGCGGAGGGCCACGCATGAGCGACGACCAGCAGCGACAGGAGGCCGAGCATCGGCGGCGGTTTGGCGTGCCGCCCGGCATTGATCTCCATAACTTCGACCCGCGCAAGGCGATGGACCCCAACTCGCTTGCTACGGTTCTGCGCGCTCAGGCCATCGCGCGGGCGGAGGCGCAGGCTGCCACGACCGTCATCATCGCTACCATCGTGAGCCTCGTCACGTCAGCCTTCAGCTTCGTCGCCGCGCTGGCGTGGAATACCGCGATTCAGGCCGCGCTCGATAAGTATTTCGGTCCACAAGGTCCACTCTACGCGACTTTGGGTAGGCACCAACTGCTCATCAAAGGTGTCTATGCCCTCATCGTTACAATCATTGCCATCATAGTGATCCTGATTGTGAACCGGTTCGCGGGCAACCTGGCGAAGAAGTCAGCCCTCGCGCTGGCATCGAATAGCTAGCGGCAGACGAAACACAACCGATATCGGTCTCTCTGCGTACACACAGGTGTCGCGCAACGATGAGCGGCGAAGCCAGCCATACCTGGAGTAATGGCAAGGCTTCGCCGTTTCGCATGTCGCGGCGTACACCAGCGCGTCGTCTGCGCGTCATACGCGATGGAGGAAGCACATGGGGGACCAAGCGAGCGCAATCGTTGTCGAGAATCTGCGCAAGACGTATGGCGCCACTAAAGCCGTGGATGGCGTCAGTTTCGATGTGCGCCCTGGCGAGGTTTTTGGCATGCTCGGCCCGAACGGCGCGGGCAAATCAACCACCATCGAGATCATCGAGGGGCTGCGCACGGCAGACTCAGGTCTGGTGACGGTGCTGGGGTTGCGTCAGCCGAACGAAGCTCGCGCGATCAAGTCGCGCATTGGCATCCAGCTCCAGACGACCTCGCTCTACCCGCGCCTGAGCGTCACCGAAATTCTCGACCTCTTTCACACCTTCTATCACGATCGCCAGACACTACCGACCGCGACGCTGATTCAGTTAGTAGACCTGACTGAAAAGAAGGACACCCGCAGCAAGCAGCTCTCCGGCGGTCAGAAGCAGCGCTTGAGTGTCGCGCTGGCGTTGGTGAATGATCCCGATATCGTCTTTCTCGATGAACCGACGACGGGCATGGACCCGCAAGCGCGCCGCAGGCTCTGGGATGTCGTGCTCGACCTCAAGCGCAAGGGCAAGACGATTCTGATGACGACGCACTATATGGAAGAGGCCGAGCAGATCTGTGATCGCGTGGCGATTGTGGACCACGGCCATATCATTGAGATTGGCTCTCCCGCGGATTTGGTGCAGCGTCATTTCAGTGAGATCGCCATCTCGTTCCAGGCGCCCGATATGCCAACTGACTACACCGCTCTGGCTGGTGTCAGCCGCGCCGTAGGCGAGGATGATCGTGTCACCGTCTAC
>DASQSS010000407.1:0-16154 GCA_035642255.1 Ktedonobacterales bacterium
AGAGGTCATTTCACTGGAGCAGGTCGCCGTTCCGCAACCCGGCAAGGGCGAGGTTCTGGTGAAGGTAGGCGCAGCGGGCGTCAATTACGCTGACATCGCACGGCGCTACAATCGCTATCTGGAGGCGACTCCATTCCCGTATATCCCTGGAGTCGAATATTCCGGAACCATCGCGGCGCTTGGCCCAGACGCGCCGGAGAATGGCTGGCTGCGGGTAGGCGCACGGGTTGTTGGGATGTGCGCTAGCGGCGGCTACGCGGAGTACGTCGCGGCGCCCGCGCGCATGCTCGCGCCCGCGCCCGCCGGGCCATCCGACGCCGAGCTGGTGGCGCTGCCTGTGCAGGGTGTGACCGCCTATCATCTGCTCAAGACGTCAGGACGTCTGGCGCAGGGCGAGACCGTGTTGATCAACGCGGCGGGTGGGGGCGTGGGTGTGTTGGCGATTCAGGTGGCGCGTCTGCTTGGCGCGGGCAAGATTCTCGCGGCGGCAGGCACGGATGACAAAGGCGAGCTAGCGCGCTCGCTCGGCGCCGACGAGTTCATCAATTACCGCACTGAGCATCTGACCGAGCGCGTGCGGGCGCTCACCGAAGGCAAGGGCGCGGACGTTATTCTGGAGCCAGTGGGCGGCGACATCTACGCCCAGAGTGAGGCGGCGCTCGCGCCATTCGGGCGCATCGTCACTTTTGGGCAGGCCAGCGGGAAGCGCGGTGAGGTTGATCCAGCCCGCCTGATGCGGCGCAATGCGGCGGTGATCGGCTTCTGGCTGGCGACGCTGCCGGGGCAAATGGTCGCGGAGGCGATGCAGGCGCTTGGCGTCTGGCTCGCCGAGGACAAGCTGCGCATCGTCGTCGGCGCCGCATATCCGCTGGCAGAGGCGGCGCAAGCGCAGACCGACATGGAGGCGCGACGCACCCACGGCAAGCTCGCACTCATCGTCGACGGAGCTTGAAGGAGCGTAACAACCCGCACACTGAATAGCGTGAGTTCTGGATACGCGGCGAAAATGCGCTGCTCGGCTGGCGGTTGAAACCGCGCCTGGATGGCCATACCGGGCCGCAACGTCCGCCTGCGCGGACTCACGGCCTGGGGGATACTCAACCCGCGCGGGCGGGTTTCGCGGCGACCCGCAGACCGCCCTCCAGGCGCGACGTCAGTCGCCAGCCCCCCACGCGACACTCACGCTAAACGGGCCACCGACCATGGTGAAACGCAGCGCCGATCTCGCATCGTATAGGATGCTTGGTCGGCGCTGCGTTTTTCGTCTCAGATGTGGGTCTCAGATGTGGCTAGTAGATGAACTGGACGCCCCAGCCACTGTGCGCGAGGCGGTAGTCGACGCGTCCCCAGCCGCCACCGTTCCAGTAGAAGTTCATCTCGGAGATCAGGAACCAGCCGCCAGGATAGACCTTGACGACGTGTGCGACGTGACCCGCGCCGCCAGCGCCCTGCACGCCTGGCTGGAAGACCACCGTCGCCCCGGAGGCCGGAAGTGACCCGACCTTGTAGCCGCGCGACGCGGCGCCCCCGGCCCAGTACTGCGCGTTGCCCATATGCATCAGGTCTTCGTCGCGGCGCTCATACTGCGCCCACCAGGTGCATTGGCCAAACGCCCAGCTATAGTAGCCGCCGACATCGTACATGCCGAATGAGGAGTAGCCTGGCACAGCGGCGTAGGCCCAGGTGGGCGGCCACGGTGAAAGCGGCGGCGGCGACACCGCGCCAATCGACTGGGGTGGAGCGGTATTCACAACGACTCTCACACTGGAGACGGGCAGACCCGCGCTACCCGGCGCTTTCACACCAGGGCCAGCGCCGCCGCCAACGTCCTGATTGGGCTGCAAGCCGACCAGCGCGACCCATTGGCCGCTGGGAGGCTGATTCGTGGCGTCGAGGGCGACGGGCAGCCCCAGTGGTCCGGCGGCGTGCACAGCCACACCTTCAGCGTGTCCAGTCGCCAGCGGAGTGACTGTGGCGATGGCGGTCAGCGAGACAGCCGTGATGAGGGTCAGAATGACTGCGCCGCTCATCCAGTGGCGCTTCGCGCGCTTGGGAGGTGTGGGTCGCATGGCGGCCATGCTGCTGGTCGCGTCGCCAACGACGATCAGTGGGCGCGACGGAGTCTCATCATCCAGTACTGCCGGAGGCGCTATCGGCTCAACCACCGAGAGCTGAGTCGCCTCTTTATCCAGCGCGGGCAGTATGCTGGTCATCATCTCCGCCTGAGCGACGACCAGCCGATCATGCGCGCTGACAGGACGTGCAGTGACGACGGCGGTTCTGCTCGTGGATCTGCTTAACCGCTCGATAGGCTCAGGGTCGCCAGACATGGGAGGCGCGGCGTCAACGAGGGTATCGGGCAGTGGCTCTTCCGCGATCGGTCGCCGCGAACGCTTACCCTGATGCGAGGTCTTGCGGTCCTGCGCCAGCATACTGCTGCTCCCTCCACTGCGTCTGCCTGGATGCGCGCTCTCGCGCTCTCTCATGCGCTCTACGTCACTCAAGTATGCCAGACGCGGCGCGATACCGGAACGGACGCGAGGCCGTTCAGCGGGCATCTGACCTCGTAGACCATGCCTGAGAGGCGTTGAATCCAACAATGACGCAGTGTGACATGCAAGCGATCGCGCAGTATCTTTCCCTACCCAGAAGGGCTATTCGTCGCGCTCCTCCGGCGCATGAGGACCGAGTCGAAACGCTCGCGGCAGCAGGTCATCGAGCGTCAGGTCGTCCGCGACACCCGCGACGTAGAAGATCGCCTCAGGAGCCAGCTCAGCGAACCATTGGCGGCAGGCGCCGCATGGCATGCGCTCATTGATCGGAGCATCGTCGGGCGCGTCTACACAGTCGATCGCTACGTGGGTGATGACGGGTGGCGCGGACACGCGGCCCTCCGCCACATCTGGACGGCGCGCGTCGCCCAGAGCGCAGGCGGCCGCCAACGCTGACCGTTCCGCGCACAGCGCGAGGCCATACGAAGCGTTCTCGACATTGGCGCCTGTGACAATGCGCGGTCCAGTCTCCGTTTCAACCATCACAGCCGCGCCCACGCGAAAACGCGAATACGGCGCATAGGCCTGCTCCGCGGCGCGACGAGCCTCCACTAGCAGGCGCTCGCGGCGTATGTCGCGCACATCTTCAGGCATGGCGCGCCTCCTTCCACGCGATCATTTCACGCGATCGTGTCATGCGTCTCGTCCGCGCCGGGCGACACGGAGATGACGCTGGGAGTATACAATGCGCCAGGGCGCGCTCACGCTCCACTGGTGAGACGTGAGACGACCCGCAGCGTGCCGCAGCGTACCATAGCATGGCGCGGGATAAACGGTAACATGTAGTGAAACTCGGCGAAACGAGGTGACGAGAGTGGCGCATCCTGGCCTAGCGCGCGCAATCCGCGTAATCTTCATGGGGACGCCGGAGTTCGCGGCGCCCTCGCTACGAGCGCTCATCGAGGGCGCGCAGCCAGGACGCATCTGGCCGGATGGACTGTCCGTGGTGGCAGTCGTCACGCGCCCCGATAAGGCCGTTGGGCGCGGCCGCCACATGGTCTATAGTCCCGTCAAGCAGCTCGCGCTGGACGCTGGTCTGCCCGTACTTCAGCCTGGCCCGCTGCGCCGACCGGAGGCGCAGGCGGCCCTCCGCCAGCTAGAGTCCGATCTGATCGTCGTGGCGGCCTTCGGGCAGATCCTGCCGCGCGAGGTTCTCGACCTCCCCGTGCGAGGATGCCTGAATGTGCACGCGTCGCTGCTGCCGCGCTGGCGGGGGGCCGCGCCCATCGCCGCCGCCATCCGCGCGGGCGATTCAGAGACGGGCGTGACGATCATGCGGATGGAGGAAGGGCTGGACACCGGAGCCATCGTCGCCGCACGGGCCACGCCCATCGGGACTGACGAGACGACTGGCGCGCTGACCGACCGGCTGGCAGTGCTGGGCGCTGAACTGCTCGCCGACACGCTGCCGGGCTGGCTCGCGGGCGCCATCACACCCACCGCGCAAGATGAGACCCGCGCGACGATGACGCGACCATTGCGCAAGGAGGATGGGCGGCTCGATTGGCGGCTCTCCGCTGTCGAGCTTGCTCGCCTGGCGCGCTCGGTGACACCGTGGCCGGGCGCCTACACGACATGGCAGGGCAAACTGCTCAAAACGCCAGAAGTCGCGCCCATCTCACGCGACAACGACCTGCTTCCCGGGACATGCTATACGCTGCCGCCCAGAGATCCACGCGGCGCGCTGGCATGCGCGTGTGGCGACGGGGCGCTGGCGCTGCAGGTGGTACAATTGGAGGGGAAACGTCCGGTTCCGGCGGCGGACGCGCTGCGCGGCTATCCAGCGCTCGCTCACGCGACGCTGGGTCAATAGCGCATCCAGAACCCGCGAACGCGAGAGTGAAGAGAGACAGGCATCACCCACACCATCATGAATGATACAGCCCTCAGCGAGGCGACCGCGCCACCTGACCCTATAGACCTGCTTGGCCTGACGTTTGACGAGCTACGCGCGTGGCTGGTGGCCCAGGGCGAACCCGCCTATCGCGCCAAGCAGCTCGACGAGGCCATCTATCATGCGCTGACGCCCGCGTTTGACCAGATGAACGCGCTACCCGCGTCGCTGCGTGAGCGACTGAGTCAAACAGCCACCATCGCCAGCCCGCATGTGCGCGCGCTCGTCGCCGCGAAAGACGGCCGTACGCGCAAGCTTCTGCTGGAGCTGCGCGATGGCCGGTTGATCGAGACCGTGCTGATGCTCTATCCGGCAAGCCCGGAGGGGCGCGCGCGTGCGACGGTCTGCGTCTCGACCCAGGCGGGCTGCGCCTATGGCTGCACCTTCTGCGCGACGGGGCAGATGGGCTTCGAGCGACACCTGACCGCTGGCGAAATCGTCGCGCAGGTTCTCTACTTCGCGCGTGAGCTGCGCGAGCGCCCGTGGACCACGCCAGATGGCCAACAGATCGACCATGTAACCAATCTGGTGTTCATGGGCATGGGCGAGCCGCTGCACAACTACGACAACACCCTCAAGGCGCTGCGCATCCTCAACATGCCTGAAGGCTTGCGCATCGGCGCGCGGCACATGACTGTCTCCACCGTAGGGCTGGTTCCAGGCATTCTGCAGCTGGCTGAGGAGCCGTTGCAGGTGAATCTCGCCATCTCGCTGCATGCCCCCAACAATGCGATGCGCCTTCGGACGATGCCCGTCACCCGCAAGTACCCGATCGAGCAGGTACTTGCGGCGGTGCGGACCTACGCCGAGCGCACGGGGCGCCAGGTCACGTTTGAGTATGTGCTGCTATCGGGCGTGAATGACGCCGATGAGCATGCCCGCGAGCTTGCGCGACTGCTCGCGCCGCTGGAGCAGCTCGGCCACGTCAACCTCATTCCGGTCAACAAGACCTCGGCGGGCTACCAGCCACCAGGCGGCGAGCGTATCCGCGCATTCCGCGAGTTGTTGCGATCTGGCGGCGTTTCGAGCAGCGTGCGGGCGGAGCGAGGCGATGACATCGCGGCGGCCTGTGGGCAGCTGCGCACCCGTGAAACACGCTCCCGCGCGCTTGCCGGACAGGGCGAGTAATGGGTTAGCCAGCGCGCCATTCTCGCCAAGTAGGCATCTTTTGCCACTAGAGCGTACAAGAATGGGTGGCGCTGATCATACTATGTTACAATGGCCGCGTATTTTGGGGATTGGCGCCAAGCGTGCGGATGTCGGCCCGACATCAGGTGGAGTGGGTTCATGGAGGCTCAGGTTCGCTGTCCTACGTGTGGGACTGAGACTCCCAGCGGCGCGCGGTTCTGCCCTGGTTGCGGCGCGTCGCTCGCTTCGGCGCGCCCACGCATGTCCACCGGGCTGCTGCCAACCTTGCATCTGCTGGGCAAACGTTACGCGATTGGGCGCAAGATCGCCCAGGGTGGCCAGAGCGCCGTCTACATTGCCCGCGACACCTATCAGAATGACGCCGAGCGCGCCATCAAGGAGATGAGCGAGTCGCAGATCGAGCCGACGAAGCGCCAGCAAGCGATCAACGACTTCATCCGTGAGGCGCGCATGCTGCAATCGCTCGACCACCCGGCGCTCGCGCACGTCTACGACCTCTTCATCGAAGAGGGGAAGTACTACCTTGTCATGGAGTTCGTGCCAGGGCATAACCTGGAAGATGAGCTCGTTCAGTATCGTCGCGAGGCCCTCGACTGGGACGAAGTGACGACCTGGGGCATGGCGCTTGCCGACACGCTCAACTACCTGCATACACGCACCCCGCCCATCATCTACCGTGACCTCAAGCCCGCGAACGTCATGCTGCTGCCCGATGGCAGCGTCAAGCTCATTGACTTTGGCATCGCGCGCTGGCTCCATTCCGCGCGCATGAAAGATACGATGCAGCTTGGCACTGACGGATACGCTCCGCTCGAACAGTATAGTTCGCGCTCAGAGCCACGCTCAGATGTCTACGCGCTGGGCGCCTCGCTCTATCACCTCCTGACGGGGCGTGTGCCAGAGGCTGCCCCCCTGCGCATGGCGGGCCACAACTTGAGGCCCATCCGCGAGGCGAATCCGCGCACACCCGAGGTCGTCGAGCGGGTCATCAACAAGGCGCTGAACCTGCAGCCACAAGAGCGCTTCCGTACCGCGCTGGAGATGGGCGAGGCGCTGGAATGGGCGAGGCGTCAGTCGCGGTCACGCTCGGCTGGCGTCGTGGGCAGAGGGGCGCCGACAGGGACGCCCGCAGCCAGCGGCAGCCGCCTGACAGGCATCCCCGCCAGCGCGTCGGGCCACCCGTCGGGCAACGCGGCAGATAGCGCCTATAGCGCACGCTCGCCCTATTCCCCGCACGGACCACAGAGTTCGCACAGCTCGCATAGCTCGCAGAGTTCGCAAAGCACGTATCCCCCCGTCAGCCCGATGGCGCCGCGCAAGACTGGCATGCCCGCGCTGCCGCCGCGCCTGTACGTCTGGCCGCTGCGGATGGATGCGGGCTATGTGCTGGTCAACCAAACCGTGACACAGCCGCTGGAGATCGCCAACCGGGGTGGTGGCTCGTTGAGCGGCCGCACCGAAACAAACATTCCAGCGCTCACCGTGGAGCCGCATAGATTCTCTGAAAGCTCCTCCCCACTGACCGTGCGTATTGACGCGACGGGTCTGGCCATCGGCCCTTATGTCTGTCATGTCGCCGTGCGTTCGAACGGAGGCGATCAGATCGTGCAGGTCCGCTTCGTCGTACGCCCAGCGGGTGAAGCGCAGGTTGGCATGGCGCGAGCGACGGGACAGTGAGCGTGGCGCTCACTCCGCAATGCTGAATACCCCTATGCGCTGCCCTCATGCGAAATGGCTGCGGACAGTCGGCTGCGGGCGAATGCGCAATCTCACATCACGACAACACACATGTCCTGTGAGCGTACACGACGCTGAACATGCAAGGAGACGGCTAGCATGCGCGTGACGAAAGAGCGGCGCGGGCCACTGATCGTGGCTGGCGTCACGCTGCTCTGCCTGGCGGTGATCGCCGTCGCACTTGCGCAGCCATGGCGCTCCCCAGGAATACGGCCCGCCACGACGCCAACTGGAGGCGCGACCAGCGCAACGACGCCCACCGACGCCATCGCGGCGAACAACTACAGCGCCACCCTCGCCGCCGCCGAGCGCGAAGCGGCGATCCAGCGGACAGCACAGCAGGATGTCGCGGGCATGACGCTGGATGAGAAGCTCGGTCAGATGTTTCTGATCGAAACCTACTACAAGACCTGGACACCCGACATCGCCAACATGGTTGTCGGCATGCATGCTGGCGCGCTCATCATCTACGGCAAGAACATGCAGGACGCCACACAGCTGCATGACTACATCGGCAGCATCCAGTCCCATGCCACCGTTCCGCTGCTGGTGACGATGGATGAGGAGGGCGGCCTGGTCGATCGGCTGGGCTTCTACCACTACTTCCCACCGCTGCCCGCCGCCCAGGACCTCGGCGCGACGGGCAACGTGGCGCTCGCGACCCAGGCGGGCGACCAGGCCGCGCAAGAGATGCAGGCGATAGGCATCAACACCGACCTCGCCCCGGTCGTGGATGTGCGCGGGCCGAATGGCTCTGTCGAGACGACGCGACTCTATAGCTCTGACCCCGCCACGGTGACCCGCTTCGCCGGAGCCTACATGGATGCGCTCCAGAGCCACGGAGTCATCGCTACGCTGAAGCATTGGCCGGGCATTGGCGATGTCACACAGGACCCGCATCTCACATTGCCCAGCATTAACGCGCCGATGACGCAGCTCGAAGCGCAGCATTTCGCGACGTTCCGCGCGCTGCTGGCGCATCAGCCTGGCATGATCATGGTAACGCATGTGCTGGTCAATGCGGTGGATCCGAGCATGCCCGCCACGCTCTCGCCCAAACTGGTGGACGGCATTCTGCGCGGCGAGCTAGGCTACAACGGTGTCGTCATGACCGACAGCCTGTACATGCAAGGCATTGCCGTCCGCTATAGCCTGCCCGAGGCAGGTGTGCTGTCGGTCATCGCGGGTGACGATCTGTTGGAGGGCGCCTATGACACCAACAGCATGGCGCAGATGATCGCGGCGCTCAAAGCGGCCATCGCCAACGGACGCATCAGCCTCGCGCGGATCGATCAATCGGCGCAGCGCATCCTGGCGCTCAAAATCCGCTTCGGGCTGCTGCCACTGCGTGACCCACACTATCCCGCGCATGGGTTCGGTGGCGCGCATGCGCTCGCAGTGACGGGCGACGCGCGCCGCTATGGCCAGTCCTATGCCTGAGTGGGCGTGGTGGCGAGGTCCACTCCGGGCCGCAACACCTTCTGATAGATGACAGCGCTCGCAGCGACGCGCATGCCCGCCGCTTCGTAAACGTGGGTGGCGCCCGTCGGATTCTGCGAGTCAACGCCCAGCGCCACCACGCGCATTCCGCGCTCCCAGAACGCGCGGAAGGAGTCGCGCAGCAACGAGCCGGCAAGACCACGCTTGCGCCATGCGCGCACGGTGGCGACCGTGCTGATCCAGCCATGATCGGCGCGCGGCCAGCCGAGCGCGACGGCGGGGATGCTCCCATCATCCGCTTCGATCACCCGCCAGAGCGATGGATCGAAGTCCGGACGCCGGGTGCGGCTGAGCCACTCGTCAAACTCGCGCGGAACGTGTTCCCAATGGTCGGCGAAGGCAGCCTCCACGGTATCAAAGACGGCGCGCTCATCCTGCCCGGGAACGAAGTCGCGCATACGCAGGCCAGCGGGCAGGGTCGGCGCGGCTGGCTCTTCGCTCATCTCGATCCGCATCTCCCAAAACACGCGGCTCACATGATAGTCGGCGCGCTCCAGCAGGTCACGCGCTCCCTGATCGACCAGCAACACGCCGTTGAAAAGGGTCACCTGGGCGCCATCGGGCGCACTCGCTACCAGCTCATTCGCCCGCGTCTCCATCCGCTGCGCCAACGCTGTACCCAGCCCTCTGCCACGATGGTTGGGATGCACATAGCCATCGGCAATGAGCTTGCCGGAGCCCTGGTTGGTGATTTCGCCGTAGGCCGCGAGTGAGCCATCCGGGGCGATGACCGCCCAGGTGTCGCGTTCGATATCGAGATTCGCCCAGCCCTCACGCACATCCACCTCGGTGTAGCCGCTTGACTCAACGCCGAACGAGCTGTCGCATGCCGCCATGAGGTCGAGGATGCTCCGCGCATCCTGGTCACGCGCGTGCCGAACGCTATACTCGTTCGGCGCCGTAACGTTGTCGCCTTGCGCCATAAAGCTGCTCCTGATTCGCTACAGGGTCGTGCTCCACCACAATCGACCCACGGCATGGTAGCACACGGGGGTAGCGCATGAGCGCGCGCGGAGGGTAGGCGGGGGCCGCTTTCAGACAGCGGTATTGCGCTCCTGCTCGGTGCGTGAGGCGGCGCGGCGCCAGGGCCACTCACCGGAGATTTCGACCTCCAGTGACCAACTGAGGAAGGTACGGACGACGACGATCAGGCCGAGCACGCCGATGCTCACGAACGTCGGATTTACCGTGACGGAGTGAATGATGTCGGCGGCGACGAGCAGCTCCAGTCCCAACAGAATCGCCTTGCCCAGCCCCTCACGCAAGGCGCGGTACGCGTTGCGGCCATTGAGCGGCCCGCGCTTGCCGCGCAGAACGGCCACCAGAAATGCGAGGAGTGAATACGTCGTCCCGAAAATCAGCACGATCAGGCCTACAATCTCGAAGCCGCGCTCGACGCCGCCCGTAACCGCCGAAAAGTCCATCTACGTCCTCCGAGCGTTCGCTGAACTCGTGGTTGACCGCACTCGTCCACATCCGTCAGATCAACACGCTCAGCTGGGATAGCAGGGCATACGTTGCGTGAGTTCTGGATAGAGGGAATCGTGTCCTGTCGAATGGGACGACTGGCCCGCTTCCAGCGCATTTCCAGAACTCACGCCACAGTACGCGAGAGCGCGCCACTACAGCATGATGCGCGAGAACGCAAGATTGCGCCCAAACCTGCCACAAGGCCTCAGCGCAAGCTCAACAGAGCCTCAATCGCGCATTCTTCCGCTGCTCACGCTGGAATCGGCTCTGGCATGAAATGCGCGAAGCAGTGCGACCGTACGCACTGATGCGACATGGTATTTGAATACCGCGCGGAGGAGCGGCGCCTCACCCCGAGCGGTAGGCGCATAAGAGCGCATAACATGAGGGGACAGCATACGTTCGATGGCGATGAACGAGAAGGGCTCACACAAAACGGACAAAAAGCAACCGACTAACGAGCAGCCCGCGAAAGTCCGCATTCTTGTCATCAATGACACGCAGGAGATCTTGGAGGCCTTTCGAGACATCCTGGAGGAAGAGGGCTACGAGGTATTGCTCTATTCTTTTGCCGTGACTGGGATAGAGGACATTGAGCGGGTGCGTCCAGACCTCATCATTCTGGATTACATCTTCGGCGGAGAGCGGCTTGGCTGGCAGATCCTCCAACTGCTCAAGATGCACCGCTCGACCGCAGGCATCCCTGTCATTGTGTGCACAGCGGCCACACGCGACGTGCGCGAGATCACCGGCTATCTCACCGCACACGATATTCAGCTTGTCGCCAAGCCATTCGACATAGACGATCTTCTCAACGCGGTCAAGCAGGCGCTGATAAACGCCACACGCAGCGTAGATCTGGTGCTAGACCGCCTGGACGAGAACAAGCGGCCAGATGGCGAGTAGGATTCCCTCGGGGTCCACGACCGCCATCGCATCATCGGGGATACGCGCCGCCGCGGCAACCCGTATCTTCATCACGATCATGCTCCGTCCACAACCTGAGCGTCCGGACCCCGCGCGTGCGCTTACGCGTGCGCTTACGCGTGCGCTATACTAGCTCCCAGAATCCTGTCGCCTGATTGTTTGCGCCATATGCGAAGCGCCGCTGGCCGCCTGCCAGGCAAGCGGGTGATCGACGCCATCGAGGAGAGTGAGCGTATGCGATGTCCGCAGTGTGGGCGTGAGACGGCGCCAGATGCCTACTGTGGCTTTTGCGGCGCCCGTCTGCCTCAGGCTGAGGGAGCGCCGCCGCCGCACGCGCACGATCGCCTGCGCGCTCACGCCTATGCCGCCGACCCGCGCGAATCGCTCTATGCGCCCGCGCTCATCTCGACGCTGTTCCCGCATTTGCCACCACGCCGCGCCAACCTCGCCCGCTGGCTGCTCCTCGCGGGTGTCGTGTTAGCGGTGGGGGTCGCGCTCGCGCGCGTCGCGCCGATTGCGCTGCTGCTTGGCGCGGTCCTGCTGCCAGTGCTCTATCTCGTGTATTTCTATGATGTCGCCGTCTATGAGGATGAGCCGGTCATCGTGCTGGCAGGGACGTTCGTCGCGGGCATCGTGTTGGGAGCCGCGCTGAGCCTGGCCTTCTACCGTGTTCTGATCGGCCAGCGCGCCCTCACGCTACACGGCGGGCCGAGTGGCGGCTACCTTGCGCTGAGCGCGTTCGTCGTGCCGCTGCTGGGGCAGCTTCTGATGCTGGTGGGGCCGCTCGCGCTCTATGTCCTCCGCCCACGCTTCAGCGACATTCTGGATGGACTGGTGTTCGGCGTCGCGTCGGCGCTCGGATTCGCCGCGGCGCAGAGCGTCGTCTACGCGTGGCTCATCATCACCGGGCCACTTCAGCGAGGCGGCGGCGCCTTCGACTGGACCCTGCCCACGCTGCGAGTGACACTGCTGACGCCACTGCTCTATGCCGCCGCCACGGGCCTGATCTGCGCCGCGCTCTGGCTGCGCCGCGACCCGCGCGTGCGCCAGCGGCCACGCATGCTGGCGACATCGCTGCCCTTCGCCATTGGCGCGGCGGTCGTAGGACAAGTGGCGCCAAGCCTGCTGACTGACCTCGTCTCCGGTCAGATATGGTCTTTTGTGTGGTACCTGCTCGCCGCCGCCGCTCTGCTGTCGCTAGCGCGCATCAGTCTGCACCTTGGTCTGCTGGAGAAGGGCGCTGAAGCGGATGGAAACGCTGATCTCATCCGCTGCCCAACCTGCCAGCGCATGACGCCCGACCTCACCTTCTGTGCGGAGTGCGGTGTCGCGCTGCGCGCCAGGCCGAAGCGTCCGGCGCGGCGACGTGGCGCTAGCGGCGTCCGCCCCACGGAAGGGAGCGCCCAATGAACACGCGCATGACGGCGCCCAGGCATGCGCTGGCGCTGGCCATCATGGTGTTGGCGCTCGCGTTGCTCGCGTGCGCCGGGCCAGTTCCCCTCGCTACGAGCACGCCCACGCCCTGCCCGGCGAACTGCCCGCCGCCCGCGCGGCTCAGCTCGACGGGCCACACGGTCACATTGACGGGCTTCCAGTTTACCTATTTTGATCCCTGGTCGCTCGACAAGGCGAACAGCGACAGTCATAGCGCGACACTGGTAGCCCAGAGCCAGCTTGGTCAGGTCAGCGCCCTGCTGGAGAGCGTCTCCGTCTCGCCTGGCGAAACGAGCCAGCGGCTGCTGACCAGCGCCGTCAATAACAATCTCAACTCCGGCCAGTTTACTGGCTCGCAGGACGAAGGACCAATCAACGGCGCGGAGATCGGCTATGTCGCGGGCAGCGGCGAGGCCTACGCCGCGACCGTCTCACAGGGCAACGCGCCGGACCAGCCCGTCTATCTGGACTTCATGGCGAGCGTGCGCGGCTCAACGGGCATCATCTTCATCGCGCTCAGCCCGCTCGACCCGAACAGCCCTGACCCAAGCATCGTACCGAATCAGGAATACGACCATCTCGTCAATAGCGTCGAGTGGCGCTGAGTCGGGGTGAGCTTGAAGACGAGCGTGAGAGCGGATGGAGACCTGGCAGGAGGGACACGACGATGAGCAGCGGAGTTCGAGGAGTGCGGCGCCACTGGGCGCTAGCGGGCGCGGCGCTTATGGTAGCGCTCAGCGTGACGCTGCTCGCCAGCCTGCTCGTCAGCGCGGGAGCAGGGCGCGCGGCGAGCCATCCATCGTCCTCCGCGTCCTCCGCGCGCGCCCCGAAAAGCGCAACGCCTCCCGCGCGCCTCGGCCCAACTGATCCCACACGCACGCTCTCACTCGCGTTCCCGCTGCGGATGCGCTCATCGGCGGCGCTGGCCTCATTGCTCGCCGCCATCGAAGATCCCCACTCGCCGCAGTACCACCACTACCTGACACCAGCGCAGTATGCCGAGGCATTCGGTCCGACCAACGCCGAACGCGCTGCGGCGCTCGCGGCTATTCGCGCGCTTGGGCTTTCCGTCACAGCGACGAGCGACACCTCTGAGCTTGCGCAGGCCAGCGGGACCGTCAGGCTGATCGAAGCTGATTTTGGCGTCACGCTCTACGACTATCGCGCGCATGATGGTTCACTCTACGTCGCCCCAGATGGCGCCCCGCGTCTACCCAGCGCGCTTGCGGCGGTCGTCTCTGGCGTCATCGGGCTGGATACGCGCCCCGCGATCGAGCGGCGCAGTCCGGCGCTCTCGTTGGCGCCTCAGCAGGTCGGCGGCGGAGGACTCGACCCCTCAGCCCTGCGCGCCGCGTACGACGTGTCGCCGCTGACACAGCAGGGGCTGGACGGCTCGGGCGAGACGATCGCCGTGGCCGAGATTGATCGCTTCCGCCAATCGGACGTGTCTACCTATGACAGCGCCTTCGCGCTGACGTCGCCAACCGTGCAGGTCGTCAAAGTGGCGGGCGGCTCGAACACGCTCAGCCCTGAGCCAGTCCTGGATATCGAGATCCTGCAAGCCATCGCGCCAAAAGCGCAAATCATCGCGTATGAGAGCGGCTCCGATCTGCAGAGCCTGACGCAGATGTTTGACCGCATCGTCAGCGACAACCGCGCGCAGGTCGTCAGCATCAGCCTGGGCGCGTGCGAGCTAGGCGTAGACAACTCCGCATCGAGCGGCTTCATCGGCGCGATCGACTCCATATTCCAGCGAGCCGACGCGCAGGGCATGTCGGTGCTCGTCTCCAGCGGCGACTCAGGCGCGTACGGCTGCCAGGATAACCATCTCTCGGTTGACCTGCCCTCCTCCAGCCCCTACGTCACGGCGGTTGGCGGCACAGCGCTCTTCCTCGGCGCCAGCAACGGTTATGGGCACGAGTATGGCTGGGAGGGTCCACTCGAAGGCTCAGGCGGCGGCGGTGGCGTGAGCGTCATCTATCATCGGCCATCGTGGCAGACTGGCTCTGGCGTGTTGAACAGCTACAGCAACGGCATGCGTGAAACACCGGATGTCTCCGCCGACGCCGATCCGCTGACAGGCTATCGCATCTACTACTCCGGCGACAACCACTGCGCCGGCAATGACTGCTGGACGGTCGTTGGCGGCACCAGCGCCGCGGCGCCCTTCTGGGCCGGGCTGATTGCGCTGGCGAACCAGCGCGGCCACCGCAAGCTCGGCTTCCTCAACCCCGCGCTCTACGCCATCGCCCAGACTGGCGCGGCGGGTGGGGGCGCGCCCTACCACGACGTGACTGGCGGCGGCAATCTCTACTACCAGGCGACTCCCGGCTGGGACTACAGCACAGGCCTGGGCTCGCCCGACGCCGCCGCGCTTACGCCGATGCTACTGGCGCGGTAAAGGGGGCACAGGCAGCCCAATTTTTGCGACGCACGCGGCGATACGACGCGTCAGATGAAAGTGGACGGGTGAGGATGGTTATGGAGGTCGATCTACGACCGGTTACCACGCACGATATCGAGGGGTTGGTCCATCTGTCCTTGTTGGCGTGGGAGCCAGTCTTTCGCTCGTTCGAGCGCGTGCTGGGCGCTCATATCTACGCGCTCCTCTATCCTGATTGGAGAGGCCAGCAACGAAAGGTGGTCGAAGATGTCTGTCGTGATACCGCGACATTCAGCGTCTGGGTCGCTGAGGTGAACGCAGTCTTGACCGGCTTCATAGCGTATACGATGAACCCCGAGGACAAGAGCGGAGAGGTTGAGCTGTTAGCGGTGCATCCTGACTACCAGAATCAGGGGATAGGCGCTCAGCTGAATACCTTTGCCCTTAACAAGATGAAAGATAGCGGAGTGAAACTGGCTGTGGTCGCCACCGGTGGCGATCCCGGCCACGCGCCAGCGAGACGATCATACGAGAAGGCGGGCTACACCGCGTTACCGCTCGTTCGCTACTACAAAGCCCTCTAGGGAACACCCATCACCCAGCTACGACCGAGGCAAGGACAAGGATTCGCCAGCCGAGGCGCTCCGGGAATGCGCGCCTCGGCCGGCGCCTGAAGCCGCTCCATACAGCCACAGCGGCGCAGCAGCGGTCGGCGCAACAGCGATCCACGGGCGCCCGAACCATCGGGCTAGGGGTGCGCTGCGCCTGGCTGCTGTCCCACGGGAGACGCGCTGGCAGGGCGCGCCTCGCGCACATGACGATTGAGCGTCGTAAGCACGGCCATCAACGCGTACGGAAGCGAGAAGAGGAGGATGGAGGTCACAGGCCCGAAGGCCTGCAGCAGGATGCCAGCAAGCGCATAGCCAAGAGGCTGACCACCAAAGGCGATCAGCCGGAAGGCGCTGTTCACGCGTCCCTGCAGCGCATCGGGGATGAGTGTCAAACGGTAGCCAAACTGCACGACGTTGTAGATGGGGCTGGTCAGGAACGTGGCCGCGAAGATGGCGCCGAGCGCGAACGGGTTCGGCGCGACAGCAAGCAGCGGTGT
>DASQSS010000408.1:0-3878 GCA_035642255.1 Ktedonobacterales bacterium
TCAGCCCCAGCACGAAGTGGCACAGCCAGGTGAAGCGTTTGGTGTAGGAGTAGCCCAGCAGGAAGACCACAGCGACCGGCGAGAGCGCCAGACAGAGCGGATTGAGCTGCGCGGCGGAAAAGACCATTACGGCGCCCGCGATCAGCGCGAAGGCCGCCATCTCCGCTGGCTTGAGCAGCCGCTGCGGCAGCGCGCGGTTCGCGGTTCGCGGATTGAGCGCATCCATCCCGGCGTCGGCCAGACGATTGACCGCCATCGCCACCGTGCGAGCGCCACCCATCGCCAGCGTCACCCAGATCAGCGGGCCGATGCCCGGCCAGCCGTGGTGCGCGCGAGCCGCCAGCGCGACACCCAGATAGGCGAACGGCAGCGCGAAGATTGTATGCTCGAACTTGATGGACTCCAGAAATACGCGCAGCTTTCCGGCGCCACTCGCCGCTGCGCCCTGCTGTCTCACCTGTCCCGTCTGAGGCGCTTCGGCCCGCATGTCGCACTCCCCAAAGGTCGTCCCAAAGGTCGTCTATCATCATTGCCCGCCGACTCCATCACACCCGTGCGATTACGAGCGCGGAGTCGCGGGAGGAGCAGTCACACCGCATGAATTATACGGCGAGGCGCTGTCACTGGCTAGCGTCAGCCGCTCGGACGATGTCCTCGCGCAGGCGCCTGCAGCATCCTCGCAGCATCCTCGCAGCATCCTCGCAGCATCGCTGAAACTTTTGGCCGCGCAATTGCCTCTAATCGTTTACACCGGCTCACGGCTGAGCGCAAGCGCAGGGGATGAGGCCCTGCGACCACACGGCTTGGTGGACGTCGTCGAATTGAGTTGAGAGGGAGAGCGCACTGTGGCAGAAACACCCACTATCGCCAGCAGCTATACATTCGATCCATTCGCACGACACCAGTTCTACCATGATGTGAACGAGTCGCTCGCGCGGCGCGCCATCGAGCGGCTGGACGCGTCGCTGCCCAAGGGACAAGCGGCGCATGTCGTGGAGCTGGCCTCAGGCACGGGCGCGGTCACGGAGCTCATTCTCGACGAGTTGGAGCGTGTGGGTCGCGCTGGCTCTGTCACCGGAGTCGAGCCCTCCACGGAGGCGATTGACATCGCGCGCGAGCGGCTCGCGGGACGCAATGTCGAGTTCATTCAGGGCGACGCCGAACAGGTCGCCGCGCTGGGCGCACAGGCCGACGCCGCCTTCTTCTGCAATGCTATCCACCTCATCCCCGACAAGACCGATGTCATCGGCAAGCTCGCCGCGGCGCTGCGTCCAGGCGGCTACCTCGCCATCAACAGCTCATTCTACACGGGAGCGTATGCCCCTGGCAGCGAGCGCTTCTATCACCTGTGGACGCGCCGCGCGCTCGGCTGGCTGCGCGCCAATCACCCCGGCGTGCGCACCTCACGGCAGGAGAAAGCCCAGGCGATGCAGTGGCTCAGCGCCGATGGCTACGGCGACCTGATGGCCGAATGCGGCTTGCGCGTGGTGGAGCGGGTGGAAGAGACGGCGCAGATGCCGCTCAGCTCCTGGCAGGATATTGGCCGCTACTGGCTCTTCATCGAGGGCGCGCTGCCGGGTGTGCCGATTCCGATCGCCGCCGATGCGCTCTATAACGCGGCTGGCGAGGCGTTCGAAGAGCTTGGGCTGACAGCGGTTCCGCGTGTGTGGCTCCAGCTCATCGCGCAGAAAGCGCAGCAAACGACCCGACAATAGGCGCTGGCGGGTAGGCGCTGAACGACAGGAGCGACCACATGACGCCCGCCCGTAGGTCAGTTTCGATAGCCGATGAACTGACCACTGCGCGCACGGTCATTCGCCCCTATCAGCCCAGCGACGCCGAGGCGCTCTACCAGACCATCGCGGCGTCGCGCGAGCACATCGCGCAGTGGCTGCCGTGGGCGCACGAGCACACCGGCCCAGACTATACGCGCGATCTCATCGGCCACTTTCAGGAGCAGTGGCGCGCTGGCGAGGACTTCACCTACGGCGTGTTCGACCACGCGTCAGGCGCGCTGCTCGGTGGGCTGGGCCTGCATCCTCACGACTGGGAAGTTCCTTCCTTTGAAATTGGCTACTGGCTGGCCGCCGACGCCGAGGGCCACGGCTACATGACGGAAGCGGCCACGGCGCTGGTAGACTATGCCCTCAGCGAGCTAGCCGCGCGCCGCGTCGAGATCCGCTGCAATGCGCGCAATACTCGCAGCGCAGCCGTCGCGCGCCGCCTCGGCTTCACGCAGGAGGGGCTGCTCCACAACCACATGCGCCTACCCGACGGCGTCCTACGCGATACTCTCATCTTCGCGCGCTGGGTGGAGTAGGTGAGCATTGTCCGTGCAGGAGCTAGCGGTTGAAACCGCGCCCAGGTGACATGCGGGCCGCGAAGTCCGCCAGCGTGAACTGGCGCTGCGTGGCGCGGATGGGGAGGTGAGGGAGAACCCGCGCAGGCGGGTTTGGCGGCGAAACGCCTTTCAGGCGCGGTTTCAACCGCCAGCCAACGCCGCAACGATAATGCACAGGCCCTGGCTGAGATGCCTATGCGCGTTGACACACTTTCCGCATGCGCCATATACTCTCGCAGAGTGCAGATACGCTGCGTGACGCAGGACGAAGACCCCGCCGGATGACACCCACGGGGTGGCTGACAGGAGAGACGTGAAGCCCCATGAGCGGCCCCGGAGGAATGGTCACCAAGCGTGACCAGCGACGCGAATCGCGCCGCGAACAGTATCAGCGGCGCCAGGCTGAGCGCCAGCGCGAGCGCCAACGGCAGATTCAGCAGCAGCGCATTCGGCGCTATGGCCTGATCGGCGGCGGCATCCTCATCGTGCTGCTCCTGGCGTTGGGCATTAGCCAGTTCATCATCCACAACAACAGTGGTAGTGGCACGTCTACTGGTCTGAACGCGCACCCGGCGACGGGGCAGACAGTCGATGGCCTGCAGTGCCTCTCAGCGCAGGGCGGCGCGCTGCACATCCACCAGTATCTCGACCTGTACGTGAACGGGCAGCAGGTGACGGCCAATCCGGGCATCGGCATCGTGAACTCGGCCAACTGTCTCTATCCGCTGCATGTGCACGACAACGAGCCGAACGTCATCCACAATGAGACGAACCAGCAAAACGTGACGTTTACGCTGGGCCAGTTCTTCGACATCTGGGGTGTCAAGCTCACGGGCTCGCAGGTCGGCGGCTACAAGGTGGATAGCTCGCACAAGCTGATCATCAAGCTGATCGACAAGAGCGGCAACGTCACCACGTACACGGGCAACCCGTACAACATTCCGCTGGGCGACCAGGAAACGATCTACGTGCTCTACAACAGCCCGAACGTCTCGCTCAAGCCATACACCAACTGGCAGAATCTCGGCGAATAGCGCGGCGCCTGACGCGTGATCGCCAGGCAAAACAGCAAACCGCCGGAGGGAGTGATTCCTCCGGCGGTTTGTCGTTTGCCCAGCGGTCATCAACGACGCTCATGCTGCGCCAATGGGGCATGAGACGCGTTCACGTCAGTGGACCAGTCCGTTGACAGAGCTGATCGCGCCGATGACCGCGCTGACCACAGCGAGGGCCAGCCCAATGCACGAAAAGACGATGCCCACAGTCGCGACCGTATGCCGGCTGATGGACTTGCGCCCCAGAATGCTGAAGGTCAGCCCCAGGATACCAAAGACGAAGCCACACGCGGCGAACAGCGCGAATGGAACCGAGAGGATTCCCAGAATCAAGCCCGCGATAGCCATTCCCGACCCTTGCTCCGGCTGCGCTGGATAGAGCGGCGCGCCATAGCCCATCGGCTGCATCGGCTGCCCGTAGCCTGGTCCATAGCTCGGTCCATAGCCGGGTCCATAGCCGGGTCCATAGCCCGGTGGCGGCG
>DASQSS010000409.1:0-2681 GCA_035642255.1 Ktedonobacterales bacterium
TGGCCGAGCGGCTGCGCCACCGCTACGCCGCGCACCCCCGCGTCACGATTCACACTGGCGACGTTCTGGCCCATGCCTTGCCCGAAGAACCGTACAAAGTCTTCGCCAATATCCCCTTCTCGCACACCCGCGAAATCGTCACGAAGCTGACGGAGGCCACATGCCCGCCACAGGACGCCTATTTGGTCATGCAGCGCGAGGCCGCCGCGACGTTCTGCGGCTCGCCGCGCGAATGTCTCTATTCTGTGCTGCTCAAGCCGTGGTTCACAGTCGAGGTGACGCATCACTTCAGGCGCGCCGACTTCATCCCCGCTCCGAATGTGGAGGTTGTGATGTTGCGCCTTCAGAAGCGCGGCCCACCGCTGATCGCTGCCAGCGAGCGCCAGCTATTCCGCGATTTCGTCGTCTATGGGTTCGTCACCCGCCAGCCAACGATCGAGCGTATCCTGCGCGGCGCCTTCTCGCGTCGCCAACTGCAGCAGGCGATGCGGATGTGCGCCATTCCTCCTGACGCCACTCCATCGGCGATGACCTTCGCGCAATGGATCGATCTCTTTCGGTACTTCGTCTGCGTGAGCAGCCCTGAAGCGCGCCACGCGATCAAGGGGAGCGAGCGCCAGCTTCGCCAGCATCAGGCGCGACTCCACACGATTCACCGGACATGTGGGGACGGTGGACAGCCGCGAGTTGTGATGCGTCGCGAAGGATGACGCGGGCAGGCGCGCCCGTGCGTAGTGCGCTGCATGGCGCCGGAATCGCGCGCCACCGCTCTGGTTGTCATCCAACGCGCACGGACCTATGCTTGATAAGGAGATGTTACGCGCGGCTGTTTTCGCGCGGAGAGGAGCACGCATCATGGATACGACGGTCGTTCGCAATGACGCGCAGAGCGGGCAGGTGGCGCCTGTGGCCCTGCCGCGTGTCGTCATTATCGGCGCGGGATTCGGCGGCTTGAATGCGGCGCGTGGTTTCCGCCATGCTCAGGTAGATGTGACCGTCATTGATCGCAGCAATCATTTCTTGTTCCAGCCGCTGCTCTATCAGGTGGCGACGGCGGAGTTGTCTCCAGCGGACATTAGCGCGCCGATCCGTGGAGTGCTGCGTGGGCAGGGCAACACACGCACTGTGCTGGCGAATGTCACGGACGTGGATGTCGAGCGGCGCGAGGTGATCGCCGTTGATCTGGGCGATGGCCATGAACACCACATTCCATATGACTATCTGATCATCGCGACGGGCGCGAGCGAGAGCTATTTTGGCCACAACGAGTGGGCCAAGCGCGCTCCTGGCCTCAAGTCCATCAGCGACGCCACCGCGATTCGTCGCGAGATTCTGCTGGCCTTCGAGACCGCGGAGCTAGAGTCAGATCGTGAGCGCATCAAGGCGCTGATGACCTTTGTGGTCGTCGGTGGCGGCCCGACGGGCGTGGAGATGGCGGGCGCCATTGCCGACCTGGCGCGCAACGGCATCCGCCGCGACTTCCGGGCGATTGATACGGCAGGCGCCCGCGTGTTGCTGGTCGAGGCTGGCCCGCGCCTGCTGCCGCAGTTCCCAGAGGGGTTGGGCAAGAAGGCGCAGGGCGCTCTGCGACGGCTGGGCGTCGAGGTGCGGCTCGGCGTCGCCGTGAATGACGTGGATGCGGATGGCGTGGTCATTGGCGATGAGCATGTCCGCGCGCAGACCGTCATCTGGGCGGCAGGTGTGGAGGCGTCGGCCGCCGCCAAGTGGCTCGGCGTCAAGCCGGCGAAAGCAGGGCGTGTCGCCGTTGGGCCAGACCTGACTGTCGATGGGCGCCCCGAGATCTACGTCCTGGGTGATACCGCCAGCGCGTTCGACCGCAACGGCAAGCCGCTACCCGGAGTGGCTTCGGTCGCCATTCAGCAGGGCCATTATGCGGCGAAAGCGATCAGTGAGCGGGCCAGCAAGCGAAACCCCAAGGCGCCGATCGCTCCGTTCCGCTACTTCGACCGGGGCTATCTAGCGACGGTGGGGCGCACGTATGCGATTGGTGAGATTGGGCCGCTCCAGCTCAGCGGATTTCCCGCCTGGGTTGTTTGGGCGGGTGTCCACATCGCGTACCTGATCGGCTTCCGCAACCGCTTCCTGGTGCTCACTCAATGGCTCTGGAAGTATCTAACGTACCAGCGCGGCGCGCGGCTTATCACTCGCGATCCGCGTGAGACCCGCGCTGGCTTCCTGCCGACGAGCTACCACCGCCAGTAGCGCTCGATGAAGATGCCAGGATACGCCCTGCGCAAGGAGCCGCTATAGGTGCGCAGAGCCTGCCGCATGTTGTCTTCCGTGCTGAAGAGCTGCGGCACCTGGCTCTTGTAGCGGGCGACGGCTTCCTCTTTGTCGCGAACCTGGCCAGAGATCTCCGTCATCTCATACTCCATCGGGATGCCCAGCTCCTGCTGGCGCGCCTCCAGAGCGCCTGGCCGCGAGACATACGGGAAGTCCTCGTAGAACTTCACGTTGATCTTGCGCTGCGCCAGGCGGTCCGCCGCTGAGCAGAGAAGCTGGTGGTCGACGTGATGCCCAACGCCCAGCGGCGCGTAGAACGCTGCCAGAGGGGCGCGCTCGGCGATCGAGAGGAAAAGCGCGCCCAGCTCCTCGTCGAGCGCGAGATCGCCCTGGTTGACGGAGCCAAAAAGCGCTTCATTCGACTGGTAATAGGGGGG
>DASQSS010000410.1:0-7614 GCA_035642255.1 Ktedonobacterales bacterium
TGGTCGGCTGGGCTGCCGCGACAGGCTCGCTCGACTGGAATGCCTTCTGGCTGTTCGTCATCGTCTTCATGTGGACACCGCCACATTTCTGGGCGCTCTCGCTGGTGCTGAAGAAAGACTACGCGCGCGCTGGCGTGCCAATGCTGCCAGTCGTCAAGGGCGAGGCTGAGACGTATCGCCAGATCGTGCTGTATACTGTGTTACTGGTGGCGAGTAGCCTCTCGCTCTTTGTCATCCACATGCTGGGCTTCATCTATCTGGCGGCTGCCGTGCTGGTCGGTGGCGGTCTGATCGTCCTGGCGATTCGGCTGATGCGCATTCGCACGCTGAAAGAGGCCCGCACCGTCTTCTGGTTCTCGAACTACTATCTGGCGCTGCTGTTCGCCGCGATGGTGGTTGATCACATCTTCCACTAGTCGGGTAGGCGCATAGCGTTCGCCGCAGGGTAATCATCATGCAACTGCGCAACATTTCACGGATGATTGTGATCGCGCTGGTCGTGCTGGTGGGCGCCGTCGGGCTGATCCACCAGCGTCTCGCTTTTGGCGCTGGCACATCCAGTGTCACGCTTGTTGGTGGGACGCCTCTGAATAACACCCCACCCATCCCCGCGATGAGCCTGAAAGATCAAAGCGGCGCGCTCGTCACGGCGCAATCGCTGCACGGGCGGCCCACGGTTGTGACCTTTATGGACATGACATGCACGCAAGAATGTCCTATCCAGGCGCAGCTACTCAATCAGACCGCCACCTTCATGGGGGCGCAGAAGGCGAGCCAGGTCAACTGGGTCGTTGTCTCGGTCAATCCGGCGAACACGCCCGCTGACGCCAACGCCTTCATGCAGAAGAACAAGGTCAGCATTCCGGTCAAGGTGTTGATGGGCACACAGGCGCAGCTCAAGCCCGTCTGGGACGCCTACCACATCTATGTGCAGCCGACGCCTACCGATGTCAACCACACCGTTGCGCTCTTCCTCATCGATCAGAGCGGACAACAGCGCATGGTGTTCGTTGACGGGTTCGATCCGAAGGCGCTGAGCCAGGATCTGAGCGCGCTGCTGGCGAAGTAGCGCGTCTTGACCCGGCGCACGGAGGTGTAGCGTATGGTGACGCCAATCGGCGACGCGGAGCGCCAGGTGGCAGGCTCACAGCCGCCTCAGCCGCCGCGCTCGCGCTCGCTGCGCCTGGCTGTCAGCATCGTCGCGGGCCTCGTCCTGTTCGGATTGGCGATGTTGCTCATCAGTCGCATTCAGACCGCGAACACGCAGGCGCACAACGTTCCGAAGGGCGCGATAGGCATGTCGCTCGTGGGCAAGAGCGCGCCTGATGTCGCATTCACTGCCTGGACAGTCAAGCCGGGCCAGCAGATGTCGCTGTCGAGTCTGCGCGGGCATCCCGTTGTGCTGAACTTCTGGGAGGCGTCGTGCGACCCCTGCAAAGCTGAGGCGCCCCTCTTCGCCCAGGCCAACAAGACCTATGCGCCACAAGGGGTCATCTTCGTCGGCGTGGCGCTCTACACCTCGCAGGCTGACGGCGAAGCCTTCCTCAATCAGCACGGGCTGACCTATCTGGCAGGCGTCGCTACGACGAACCAGACGGTCGTGGACTACAGCTTGATTGGCGTTCCGGATACGTACTTCATCAACTCCAACGGCAAGATTGTCGCTCAGAATGTCGGGCAGATCACGCAACAGACACTTACCAGTGGCATTCAGAGCGCCCTCAAGTAAGAGAGCTGGCCAGCGGCTGAAACCGCGACTGGATGGTCCATGCTGAGCCGCCACGCCCGTCTGCGCGGCCTGAAGACCCGCTCCTCTACCCGCACGGGCGTGTTGCGCGGTGGTCCGCAGACCGCCATCCAGGCGCGACTTCAGTCGCCAGTTCAGTCGCCAGCCGCCCCTCGCTCCATGTTTGCCCAGGTTTTCCTGCGATGTAGCGCATACCACGTACGAGAGAGCCGCCCGCCTGATCCTGTGATCGAGCGGGCGGCTCTCTTGCCGCCAGAGGGTGATGCCCAGCGCTACAGAATCTCAGGCGGGCGCTGCTGCGGTGGTAGCGGTGGTAGCGGTGGGTACGCGTCGTCACGCCCCAGTATACGGTTCTGCCGATAGGCGCTGCGCTGGTCGCGGTAGAGTTGCCGCCGCTGGTCGCGCTGGTAACGCTGGTAACGCTGATAGCGTCCGCGGCGCGACCACCCGAACGACGCCGGGAGCAGCCAGAAGAGCCACCACAACTCGCCATGCGACACGATGAGCGCGACGATGAAGATGGTCGCGAAGACGATCATTGGCGCCACCTGCGCGAAGCCGCCACCTTGATATGGTCCCATTGGACCTGGGCCGTACGGGCCATACGGGGCGGGCGCAGGCACGCCGCCATATGGCGCATACGCCGGGAGCGCGGGTGGCGCGGGAGCGCGCAGGCTAGCGAGGAACTGCTCGGCCAGCGCGTTGTCGCCATCCGCGCCGCTGCCACGCGCGGTCTGCAGCAGCGAACGCAACTCGGTGCGCGCTGGCGCGGGATCGAACGAACCTGCCGGGCGCAAGGCGCCTAGCCGCTCTATGAAGCGGTCAGTGAGCGTATCGTCCATGTCTGGGCCAAGTTCGCGGCTAGCATGGATGGTCGCCAGAAGTTCCTTCCGCACCTCTTCCGGGTCATTACGCTGTGTCGTGCTTGTCATAGCGATTCGCTCTCCTCTGGCGGTTGGCGATCAGCTCTGTCGCCGCAGAATCCCGGCGTTCTCTACGTAATAGTGTAGCGCCATCCATCCAGGCGTGTCAGCAGAGGCGCGGTATTGTGACGGTATAGCGCGGCAACGGATTCATCCACGCCAAAATTACGTACAACATGCCCGATAGGTGACAACCTCGCGCGAACCACCCTTACGCCTATTGCCGCCGCAATGCCCGACTGCTAGACTATCAGAGCGCCGATCCACGAGGCGCCAGTCATCATCCATCATGAGCCATCATGAGCCATCATGAGCCATCATTTCGATGGGACGGGAGCAAGCATGAGCGCAGAGAGTCAAGAGAGTGTCGCGGTACATCGCGGTACCGCGCGCGCTGGCCAAAGCTGGTCGCGTAGGCTGGCGCGCGGCTTCGTCATCGGGCTGACCGTTGCGCTATGCCTGGTGATCATCCTGGCGGGCGCCGGCGTGTTCTACGCGCAGCAAACACTGCCGCAGACGAGTGGCTCACTCGCGGTTACCGGATTGCAGGCGCGTGTTTCGGTGGCGCGCGATACTTACGGCGTCCCACATATCACCGCGCAGAACCGGCATGACCTCTTCTTTGCCCAGGGCTATGTCACCGCGCAGGATCGCCTGTTTCAGATGGAGTTCAACCGGAGTGTCGCGCAGGGCAGACTGGCCGCGCTGTTTGGCGCTGGCTCTGCCAACAGCCTGGTCGACGCCGATGCCTTCCTGCGCACGCTTGACTTCTATCAGTCCGCTCGCGCTGAGCTTAACGGGCTTGACCCCTCCGTCAAGGTCGAGCTTCAGGGTTATGCGGACGGCGTCAACGCGTTCGTCGCTACACATCCGCATACCCTGCCGCTCGAATTCACCATCCTCGGTGTGAGCTGGCAGCCGTGGACCCCGCTGGATAGCCTGGCCTACGGGCGTGTCGTCGCGTTCTCGCTCGACAACTCGTGGTACATCAAGTACACGCGGGCGCTCGTCACAGCCAAGGCCGGCCCCGGCGTGGATGACGCGCTCTTTCCGAGCTATCCCGTGACGAATCCGACACTCTTCGCGGATACGCCGAACACTGCCGCGCCAGTGACGGCTTCCGGCTCCGGCGTGGCGCCCATCGGGCAGACGAGCGCACCGCTCGCCGCTACGCCGAGTCAGCGAGCGCTGTTCGCCACGCTGCCCGTCTCGCTCTTCGCGGGGGCGACGGTCGTGCACGATATGCTTGGCTCACTGCGTGATTCAATTGGCAGCAACGACTGGGTAGTGGACGGGTCGCGCACGGCTTCGCATCTGCCGATGCTGGCGAATGATCCACATCTGGGTATCGCCATGCCGTCTATCTGGTATGAGATCGCGCTCAATAGCGGTGGTTTCGATGTGATTGGCTTCTCGTTCCCAGGCGATCCGGGTGTTGTCGTCGGTCACAACCAGCGCATCGCCTGGGGCGTCACCAATGTCGGCGCGGACAACAGTGACCTGTATTATGAGCGGCTCGACCCGAAGAATCACCCCGGCGAGTATTACTACGAAGGCTACTGGCTGCCGCTGCGGACGCGCACAGAGACAATTGATGTGCGCGGCGGCAAGTCTGTCACCATTACTGTCACCAGCACGGAGCATGGCCCGCTCATCAACGGTGTCGTTGGCGCCGTGAAGGGTCTGCCCCCGCTGGCGCTCAAGTGGACGGCGCTCCAGCCGGGCTACTCATTCCAGGGCTTCTTCAAGCTCGATGCCGCGCTCAACTGGAACCAGTTCCTCGCGGCGCTCAGCCAGATCTCGATCAGCCAGAACTTCGTCTACGCCGACGTGGATGGCAACATCGGCTATCGCATGTCTGGTCTGCTACCGCTACGACCAGTGGCGAATCGTCTGGGTCCCGTCGATGGCAGCGTCTCCACGTATGAGTGGCAGGGCTATGTGCCGCAGAGCGCCATGCCGACGCTCTTCAATCCGCCCACCCACATCATCGCAACCGCCAATCAGCAGATCGTTTCTGACAACTACCCGGAGTACGTCACCAATACCTGGGACCAGGGCTATCGCGCACGCCGCATCGTGGACCTGCTCTCCGCGAAGACCAATCTGACCCCGCAGGACTTCGAGGTGATTCAGGCGGATGTGTACAACGAAGCGGCGGCGACACTCACCCCGCGGCTGATAGCCGCTGGCGAGGCCTCCGGTGGTGACGCCGCCAGAGCCGCCGCGCTATTGCATGGCTGGGATTACCGCATGACACGCGACAGCACAGCCGCCAGCCTGTTTGAGGTCGCGGCGGGTGATCTGGCGCGCGAGACGATGGAGCCAGTGCTGGGCAAGCAACTCTACACTGTCTATCAAAGCAACACGTCGGCTGGCGAGATCTACTCCGTGCTGATCAATCTCACCGCCTTGCCCGTCGGCCCATTCTTCGGCATTCGCAATGTGACTGACGCCAACGCGAGCCGCGACAAGGCGATCGCCAGGGCGATGAGTGACGCCTATGCGCAGCTAGAGGCGCGCTTCGGGCCGGATACCTCCACCTGGCGCTGGGGTACGATGCATACCGCGACCTTCGCCCATCCGCTGGCTTCGGTGACGCCGCTCAACCTTATCTTCGGTGTCGCGCCACTGCAGCGGCCAGGCGATAGCGCGACGGTCAACGTCGGTGGCGATGGCGGCTTCTCCGCTGATCCACCCAACTACGCTCAGCATACGGTATCCTCCATGCGAGAGATCATTGACCTCGCGCATCTGGACAACTCCGTCTGGGTGACGACCACAGGCGAGTCGGGCCAGCCTTTCTCAACCCATTACCAGGATCTGACACATCTATGGGATACCAACACCTATCAGCCAATGGACTACACGCCCGCGTCGGTGGCGAAGCGCATCGTCTCGGTGCTCACGTTGACGCCGAAATAAGCGGCGCGAGATTAGAGATATTAGAGATGGCGCCATGCTGAGCGAGCGCTGGCTGCGCGCGCATCCTGAACAGGCGCGGGCAGCGCTGCGGCGTCGCCAGTCGGGCGAGGAGACGCTGGCCGCGCTGGACGGCTGGCTCGCGCTCGACACGGAGCGCCGCGACGCCGCGACGCGCTTCGATGCGCTGGCCACCGAGTTCAAGCGGCTAAGCGCCGCCCATGACCAGCGTCAGGCGCAGGCGCGGGCGGAACTGCGGGCGATCCAGCGTGTGCTCGACGACCTGACGGAGCGCATGCGCGGGCTGGCGCTGGCTCTCCCCAATGCTCCCGACCCGCGCGTTCCCGATGGCGCTGACGCTACAGCAAACCGTTTCGTGCGCTCGTGGGGCGCGATGCCCACCTTTGACTTCACGCCGCAGCCGCACGATGTGCTCGGCGTGGCGCTGGGTATCCTCGATCTGCCGCGAGCCACGCGGATGTCCGGGCCGCGCTTCCCGCTGCTGGTCGGCGCGGGCGCGCGATTGGCGCGTGCGCTGGCCGCCTTCATGCTCGACGCCCACCGCGCCGAGGGCTATGTGGAGGTGGCCCCGCCCGATTTGCTGCTAGCGGCGACGCTGACCGGCACAGGACATTTGCCGCGCCATGCGCATGAGCTGTTCGCTCTGCCTGACGATGGTCTCTATCTCAGCCCGACGGCGGAGGCGCAGCTGGTGGCGCTGCATGCGGGCGAGCGACTCGCCGCAAACGCTCTGCCGCTGGCCTATACCGCCTATACGCAGGCTTACCGGCGTGAGGCTGGCTCGGCTGGCGCGCGCACACACGGTCTGCTGAGACAGCGCCAGTTCGGCAAAGTCGAGCTTGTACGGGTGGTCGCGCCCGAGTTGGCCGAGGACGCGTTGACCTCGCTCATCGCCTCGGCTGAGGCGTTGCTGCGGCGGCTGGATCTGCCCTATCGCGTGGTGGAGCTATGCGCGGGCGAGCTGCCGTTCAGCGCGCAACGGACGTTCGATCTGGAGGTGTGGCTGGCAGGCGAGGGCCGCTACATCGAGATTAGCTCGGTGAGCGACTGCGGCGAGTTCCAGGCGCGGCGGCTGGATCTGCGCTATCGCCCGCGCCCTGGCGCTCTGGCCTACCCACATACCCTCAATGGCTCGGCGCTGCCCATCGGGCGCACGCTGGCGGCGCTGCTGGAGCGCGGCCAACGCGCTGATGGCTCCGTAGCGCTGCCCTCTGCGCTCGTCGCGTATGGGGCGCCCGCGATACTCGAGCCAGCGACCGCCGAGTGAGGCGTCGGTTGCTTGCATGCAGACGTAATCTCCCCGTGGTGACTCCTCATCGCTTCAGGCGGCGCTCCTCACCCGGCTCTTGTCCGATTCTCGCGTTTCTGTGACCGCTTTGTGGAATCTTTGCACTTGTCTCCTCTACTGGACTGTGCTAGCATAGGTGACATATTCCAGCGCTTCGCGAGGCGCTTGGGTAGCGTTCCCGTGGCTCATCAGGCTAGCGGGGCCGGATGAGCGCACCTCGCCTGAGCGTCTGCAGCGTTCAGGACTCCCTCTCATCGTCCACTAGGAGGCAGGCGGCACATGAAAGACCTTGCGAACGAATTCAAGGCGTTCATCCTGCGTGGCAATGTGATCGATCTTGCGATCGCGGTGGTCATCGGCGCGGCATTCGGTGCGATTGTCACGGCGCTCGTCAAGGATCTCATCACGCCGCTCATCGCAGCGATCGGTGGGCAGCCGGATTTCGCCTCGCTCACGTTCACCATCAATCACAGCAAATTTCTGTATGGTGACTTTATCAATGCGGTCGTCAGCTTCATTGTCATCGCCGCGGTCATCTTCTTCCTCGTCATCAAGCCGATCAACTTCCTGATGACGCATCGCCGGCAGCAGGTGGTGGCGGACCCGACGACTCGCGAATGCCCCTATTGCATCAGCGTGATTCCGATCGCGGCGACCCGGTGCGCCTTCTGCACGCAGGAGGTACCCGCAACCGTTCCCGCCGCTGTGCTTGC
>DASQSS010000411.1:0-4318 GCA_035642255.1 Ktedonobacterales bacterium
TAGGTATCCTTGAAGCGAGCGCCGGCCGTGAAGCAGCCATTGTCAGCCGCCCACGCGATCTCCCCAAGGGGCAGCGTCCGGTTGCGCATGGCCGGGGTGAACATCAGCCCACCATGCCGCCAACGCAAGACCGGCTCGTGGGGTGCGCCGCTGAGGTAACGTAGCCTGATCTCGGGCCGCTCGACTAGCGTTTCGCGTTCTTGGGTCGCGTCGGCTGTGACCGCGCCGATCTCGGTGCGCAGCGCGACCATCAGGGACGCCTTTCTCTAAGTCGATAGTCCGGCCCCGTCATCAGCAGCGCCGCCGAGAGCGCGACATCTTGCAGCCGTGAAGCGATGCGCGGCTCCAGATCCTCGGGCAGCAGATTGGAGGCAATCGCCGTGGGCAGCTCTTGTCGGTAGCGATGGTCGATGAGCTTGAACAGCGTCTCGTGGCTCCAGTCGCTTTCCTTCTCCGCGCCCAGGTCATCGAGGATCAGGATGGGCGCCTCACGGATCGCATCGAACCGCGCGCTGTACTCGCCCTTGTCGGAAGCGTTGAGGCCATCGCGGACGTGATCGAGCAGATCAGGGACGAGCGTGTAGAGCGGGCAGCGCCCCTGCGCCATTAGCGCGTTGAAGGCCGCCGCCAGCAGATGCGTCTTGCCTGAGCCTGGCCCGCCGTAGAGGAAGATCCACGGCAGTGCGGCCCGTCCGCTATCCGTCGCCCATGCCCGCATCTGGCTCAGCGCCGGCGCGTTATGGGTCGCATCGTAGCGGTCGAAGTCGAGCGCGAGGAGCTTGGGCGTCATGCTCGATGCGGCGAGCGCCCGTTCCAGTCGCGCATGCTCCAGCCGCTCAGCCTGACACTCGCAGGGAACCGTCTTGACATGCCAGCGGTCATCCGCGCCAATCTCGCTCACCCGCACCCAGCCAGCGTCCGCGCATTGCGAACAGACCGTCGGCGTCGTGGATGGCGAGGATGATGCGATGGATGATACCGAGGATGGCGATGGTTTAACCCACCACAGCGTCTCGGATGCCTTCGTCCGGAGCGCCTCCATGCTGGTTGGCTTGCCGTGCGATGGCCGCAGCGTAGTAGGCCGCGCTGCCGACCGCCGGCTTGCCACCCCGCGCGCCGTACCCGCTAGCAGATCGCTCATGCGCTGCGGTCCCTGTCCCTGATTGCTGTTGCCTGTGCGTGAAGTTCCCATGTCGCTGTCCCTCCTGTGTGCCATGTGTCGTTGGGATGTCTGTGGCGAGTGTCGTCCAGTTGCCGGCTAAGGCCATCGGGTGTAGTGAAACGGATGATCCAAAGCGGGAGCGATAGCGCGCGGCCCGTGTGACGATCTCGGTGGGTGGGGAGCCATCGGCGGCGAGACTCTCTTTGAGCGCCTGGATGCCCTTGGCCCAGCGGCCCCGCTCGACGCGATTGGAGGGAGCCGCGCCATTGACGCCCATCGAGGCGATGCAAGCGTCCCACACCGGATCGCGCAGACGCGCCGTCGGAAGCGGCGTCACGTTGGTAGCGGTCGAGGTGGCTCGTGTCTGCATGGCAGTCGTGGCGCCCTTCGCAGCCGTCTCCTCCCGCAAGTCCTTCCGCACGTCAGTGGTTTCGGTGGCTTCCTTATCGAACACAGGGGCGCGAATGAGCGCGACAGAGAGGGCGTCGCTCGATGCGTCAGCATCAGCGACCAGGTCACGCGCCCTCTCTCTCTGAAGAAGGTTCACCTCGCCATTGGGAAGATCTGTTGGTGAAGGAGAAGGAGAAAGCGAAGGAGAAGGAGAAGGAGAAGGTGCGGACTCATGCGTGGTTCCGCGCGATCCCGCGCGACTGCGCGGAGTTGGCGTCACCAGCGCGGACTCCCGCGCATGCACGCGGAGATCGACGCGGTCACACTGCTCATGATCAGGAGCGGGAATGCGTGACTTGTCGTCCTCGCGCTTGTCGCGGTGGATATGCGTTTGCCACTTCCACCAGCGCGCAGGTGGGACACGCAGGTACGCCCGACCGTCAACGTCGTAACGTTCAATCAGCTCAACTTCAGTGAAGAGATCGAGCGCCTCGCTGACGAGCGCGACACTCACCGTGTCATTCATTGGCCAGATGCGCGCCTTGAGCCGAAGCGGCGTCGCCTCGCAGCGGCCCCAGTCGTCGAGCGCGGTGAGCAGCCAGGGCCACAGCAGGGACACCATACCATTCTGCTCGCTCACCAGCAGCAGGCGCTCGTCCACGCTCATGTCGCTGCTCACGAAGACCTTGCGGCCTGACATCGCTACACCTCCTCCTCGTCGAATGGATTCCGATCATCAGCGCTATCCACATGGCCCATGTCGTCGCCCACGTCGGCATCCAGCTCGCCTGCTGCATCGCGTGGCACCAGCCAGTCGTGCCAGTCGTGGATGTGGAGGCGATGGTCGCTGAGGTCCACGTCGAGGAAGCCCGCCGTCATGAGGCCAGACACCAGCTTGGCAGGTTTACCCTCCCAGCCCATCACGTCGGCCAGCAATTCAGCGTCAATGTCGTCACCGAAGACGCCATCGAGCGCATTGTCGAGACACCACGACCACAACGCCACCAGCCGTCCGATGACGGCGTAGCGATCTATTCCGAGGAGTCGCGCCAGTCGCAGCGTCTTGCGATGCGTGACGAGGCTCTGTTGCACCTGTATGAAGGACATCGCCGCCTACCTTGATCTCTCTATCCCGCCCTACGATAGCAAGCGCCACCGTTCTGGAGGGTTGACCGCTTATCTGACCACTTCACCAGCGGACGACTGCGCACGCCTGAAAACGCATGGCGCGAACATCGGCCATCCTATGCGGGTTGACAGCACACAGCGGACGCCTGAAAATGGGTGAGTACGAACAGACGAAGATAAGGTAGCGTAGGATTTTAGCGCCCTGGGCTGCGTGATTGTAGCTCACCGCTTGGTCATGTGGTTGTCGTAAGCCTTTCTTCTTCATCTTCGCTGGTGATCCCTATGGATCGCTGTGGTCTCTGTGCGAGTCTGCGCGACCTCATCAGCAGGCGCGCTCGCGCATCGGGAGGGTAGTCAGGGTGAGCGTAGACATCTCGCAGTTGACCGCGCGTCTCGACTCGCAACGTCAGGAAGCGGTCAAGCAGCAGTATGATGAGCGGGCGACCAGCCCGACCGCGGCATTCCTGCTCTGCTTCTTTCTTGGATCCGCTGGCGCTCATCGCTTCTACTTGCGTGAGTGGCGCGTCGCATTCGCGCACCTCGCGCTGTTCGCAGCAGGAGTGGCGGCGCTGGCTCTGGGGCTGCCGCAGACGCTCCCGTTGACGACCAAACTGGCGTCGCATCCGATGGGCGCCGCGTTGGACGCGCTGGGTGTCGCGCTGCTGCTGGCGGCGCTCATCTGGGAGATCATCGATCTGGGACGCATTGACCACCAGGTCTACCAGCGCAATCTGCTGCTGGCCGAGGGCATCATCGCGGGAACGCTGCTCGCCGACCACACCGTCGTTGACGAGGCGCTCCAGCGACTGGGGTCCACCGCGCAGCGCACTCGTGAGCAGGCGAGCGTCGCCGCTGTACCGGCGCCCGCGTCTGCGGCGGCTGCCATCACGGAGGCGGCGCCTCTCGCTGGCGCGGGTATCATCACCGCGAACGAGGTGGCCGACGCGCGCGCCCTGGCCAACGAGACATCCGGCGTTTCGACGATCTCCTATGCGGAAATGTCGCGGTTCGACGTGAGCGCCGACCCCGACCAGGCCAGACAGGCAAGCGCCGACGCTGCGCGCGAGGGCGACTGGACGGAGCGCGTGACCTCGCTAGAGTCGCTGCCCGCCGTCACACCTGAGTCAGCGCCCACCACGGTCGCCGAGACGATCACACGCACGCATATCGAGGACGGCCCGCGCGTCACCGATAGCTATGAAGTGGACCGCGTGGCGGGACCATCCGCCGCCGAAGCTGTCGGGCTTGGAGCCGCCGGGTTGGGCGCCGCCGCGCTCGGCGCTGGCCTGCTCGCATATGAGGGTGGCGCTGGCTTCGATGAGCCAACACAGCCTGACGCCGCCGCCAGTCTCGCGCCCCAGTCCGGCGCATTTGATCCCACCGATGCGCAGCCAGCGCCCCGCGCATATGCGTTTGACCCGACCGATGGACTGGCTGCTTCAGCGGATACTGCTGCGTCAGGCGCCGCGCCCGAACCCACGTCTGCGTTCTCGGCATATCCGGCAGATGCGTATGGCTTCGATGACGACGACATCGGCGACATTACGGATGCGAGCATGCCAGCGGTAGTCCCGTCCGCCGCCGACATTGGCCTTGCGCACGCCAGTCCAGCCTATGTGCAGCTTCCAGAGGAGCAGT
>DASQSS010000412.1:0-9541 GCA_035642255.1 Ktedonobacterales bacterium
ACGCGCTCCCCGTCGCGTCGGGCGGCTCGTTGGCCGCGCCTTCCGCTGCCTGCTCGCTCACCGTCGCGATCTTGAGCCCCGCTGGCGTCAACGCGCGCTGCGCTTGCCCCAGCAGTATCTCGGTGAAGAAAGCAAGTAGCGCGATACCAATGCCACCGACGAAGAGCGGTGTGTTTTGCAGCAGATTGATGCCGGCGAGAATATAGTCGCCGTAACCAGCGCCACCGATGAGAGCAGCCAGCGGAACGGATGCCACGATCTGCACCGCCGATGTGCGAACCCCAGCGGCCAGCACCGGCGCCATCAGCGGTATTTGCACGCGTGAGAGAATCTGCCAGCGGGTCATGCCCATGCCACGCGCCGCCTCGACGGTCGCTGGATCAATCGAGCGCAGCCCCGTGATCGTATTCAGCAGGATCGGTGGCACACCGAGCAGCGACAGCGCGAACACCGACGGCTTGAATCCAACACCCAGGTAGGGTACCACCGCGGCCAGCACCGCGAGCGTCGGAATCGCGCGCACGAGACCGCTCGTGTTGGCGGCGATGAAGGCAGCCAACGGCCGCTGCGCCAGTCCGATGCCTAACGGGATGCCGACGATCAATGCCAGGATGATGGGCACGATGGAGAGGCGTAGTGTGGCGAGCGTCTCTGCCCTAAACTGATTCTGCGGGTTGGCGATGAAGGCGATCATCTGCTGCATGGTCGTCTCCCTCCCTAACTCGCCGCTATCACGGCTGTGCGGCCACGATTGATCATTGACTGTACTCCGAGCAGTAAGAGGTCTGCTCCAACCGCGACAACCGTGAGCATGATCGCGCCCGCGAGTATCATGTCGCTGTAACTCAGCGCCAACCCATCAGTGATGAGGTAGCCCAGATTCTCGACGCCAAACAGTGGCGCGATCGAAGCGATGCCAATCGTCGTCACGGTGGTCACACGCAGCCCAGCGATGATGATTGGCGTCGCGAGCGGCAGCACAACGCGAAGCTGAAGCTGCGTGCTGTTCATACCCATTGCACGACCCACTTCGATCAGTGTGGGGTCTATCGAGCGAATAGCCGCGACGATATTGCGGATGAGCACCACCTGTGTATAGAGCACCAGCGGAATGATGACGGTGGCATTCGAGAGCTTGGTGAATGGGATGAGGAATGCCATGAACGCCAGGCTCGGCAGCGTGTAGATGATACCCGCCACAGTAATCGTGGTTGGATAGAACCGCGAGTAGCGCACCAGCAGCAGCGAGATAGGAAACGCGATGAGTAGGCCGATCAGCACACTGATGAGTGTGATCTCGATATGGTCTATCAACAGGTTTGGCACGCTCATCGGGTCGGTTATGTCCCAGTTGGCGCCATCCAGGAGATAGTGCATGCCTCGCCTCCTTTCTCGCTGGTAGTTGGGTGCGACGCGGGCCGCTGGCCATGTCGCGTGAATGTGTGGATGGCGCTAGACCGCTTCGGGGGTCGCTTGAGCTCCCTCGGCGCGCGTCGTGGCTTCATCGGACGCCTCGGACGCCTCTGCCTCAGCCGCTTGCGTGGCGGCTGTCTGCTGGGCAGCGGTCATCACCCGCGAGATGCCGCTCAGCGTCACCTGGCCGATTGCGCGGCCACCGTCGTCGAGTGTCAGCGTGGTCTGTTTCGCCTGCATGAGCTGGAGCAGTGCGTCCAGGAGTGTGGCGCGGGAGGCAAGGTGTGGCGCCGAGCTCTCACCACCGGGTTCGAGCGCTGCGGTCGCGGGCAGGTATTCGAGCTGGCGCAGGACATTGGCGGAGCCGACGAGCTTGCCGACGAACGCGTTCGCGGGATGCGCCAGCAGATCGACCGGAGCGCCCTCCTGCATCAGGTGGCCCTGGTCCATCACGACGACCTGGGTGCCCAGCTTGAACGCCTCTTCGACATCGTGCGTGACGAAGAGAATCGTCTTGCCTGTCTCCCGCTGAATGCGCAAGAGCTCATCTTGCAGACGCCCGCGCGTGATGGCGTCGAGAGCGCCGAACGGCTCGTCCATCAACAGCAGGGAGGGGTCCGCCGCCAGCGCCCGCGCTAGCCCCACGCGCTGCTGTTGGCCGCCGCTGAGCTGACGCGGGTAGCGCTTGCGGTATTCGTCTGGCTCCAGGCCGACCAATCGCAATAGCTCATCCACACGGCCGCTGGTCTGGCTGGCGGACTGCCCAAGAATGCTTGGGACGATCCGCACATTCTCTTCGACTGTCAGATGGGGAAAGAGCCCCACCTGCTGAATGACATAGCCGATGTGTCTGCGCAACGCGATTGGGTCCTGCTCGACGGTCGGCGTTCCGTCCACCTGGATAGCGCCTGATGTCGGATCACTGAGACGATTCACCATGCGCAGCAGCGTCGTCTTGCCGGAACCAGACGTTCCCAGCAAGATGCACAGCGCGCCCGCCTCAACCGAGAAGGACACATGGTCCACAGCGTTTTGCGCCGCGTCGGGATAGGTTTTCGTGACGTCTACGAACTCAACTTTCGCCATGCGGTCACCCTCCCGTCGTTGCGCCCATCATCACTGATTAGCGTTCGCCGAGCGGGCTCCTCCTCTCCCTCGCAGGCCGACGCAGAGCGAGCGCTCAACCCAAGCGAGCCTGATCGCCAACGCCAGATTCATGTCGCGCGACGCAGCATGTCCCCGAAGCAGCATGTCCGCGAAGCGAGCGACGCCCATGCGGATAATAGTACACATTGGCGCTATGGTCAGGTCAAGGGTATCGAGTATTTCACACGAACATTTGAACCAGCAAGCTGGAATACTCCCGGTCTCCGGCGTTACTCGTCGAACGACATAAAGAGATTGTTCAGCGACTCGCTGAGTGTCGGATGCGCGAAGATGGCATCTTTGATCGTGGTGTAGGGCAGATGGCCCATCATCGCGATCTCGACCGCGGACATTATCTCGCCGCCTTCGACGCCGAGCATCGCGCAGCCGAGGATCTGCTTTGACTCGCTATCGACGATCGCCTTCATGAAGCCGCGCGTCTCGTCCATCTCGTCCGCGCGGGCCACCCAGCTCATCGGCATCTTGGCCACGCGGATTGGGCGACCCGTCTGCCGGGCCTCGCTTTCACGCATCCCTACGACGCCCAGCTGCGGGTCCATGAACACGACATTTGGGACCAGCCGTCCCGCTGTCGAGGCGTTTCCGCCCTGAAGCAGGTTGTCTCGAAGGATGCGGAAGTCGTCGTAGGAGATATGCGTGAACGCTGGCCCACCTTTCATGTCGCCGATGGCGTAAACGCCGCGGACGTTCGTTTCCAGGCGTTCGTTGACGGTGGTGTAGCCGTGGCTATCCACGGCGACGCCAGCCGCGCGCAGATTCAGCGCCTCGGTATTGGGCGTGCGCCCGGTGGCGACAAGCAGATGCGAGCCGCGCAGCTCGCGCTCACCGTTCGCGTCACGAATGATGAGGGCCACGCCGCGATTGCCGTCCGTCTGGACGCGAGTCGTCTCGACGTTGAAGAGAATCTCGATGCCATCCTCGCGCAGGATCTTGACGACCTCATCCGCCACATCGTCGTCTTCGCGCGCCAGCAGCTTGTCATGGCGCTGGAGCATCGTCACCTGGCTGCCAAAGCGGCGGAACATCTGGCCAAATTCAACGCCAACATAGCCCCCACCCATCACGATCAGGTGTTCGGGAACGGCGTCTAGCTCCATGATGCTGGTCGAATTGAGATAAGGAACGCTGTCGAGGCCGGGGATGTTCGGGATGGCTGGCCGGCAGCCAGTATTCAGAACGATGAGGTCGGCGTATAGCGTGCGTGTTCCTCCCACATTCAGCGCGACCCTCACCTCTTTCGGACCAGTGAAGCTACCGGCGCCTCGAATGAGTTCGAGACCCTGTGTCGCGGCGATACCTCGCTCGCCGCTGGTGCGAAATTCATCGACGATCGCCTGTTTGCGCTCGCGCACCTTCGTCATGTCGATAGTGACGGGTCCGACGTCAACGCCATAATCCGCTCCGCGCCGAGCCAGATAGGCGACCCGAGCGCTCGCCACCATCGTCTTCGTCGGACTGCATCCCTCGTTTATGCATGTGCCGCCAACATGCGTGCTCTCGATCAGCGCTGTATGGCGGCCCGCGCTAGCGAGCGCCTGAGCCAATGGATTCGCTCCCTGACCTGAGCCGATGATGATGGCGTCGAAACGCTCAACGCCGCCTGCCGCATCTGTCATCTCCAGCGTCCTTTCGGTCTCGTTCGCATCTGCGCATGCGCATGCGCCCGCGTGTCGCCTTCGTGTATGATACCCTTTCAGCGCATGGCATGGAGCCGCGCTCATCTCGTAGACACGCGAGCTGTCGAGATGTTACACCGAATGATAGACGCTCCGTGCGCCATCGGGACGGTGCGCGACTGGCGGGCGCAGGCGCCGAACCTGCTACAATGTGCAGCGGAGGCGCGAACGAGGCGGTGATCGCCTATGGCACATTCGACACGTTCGACACACCCGACCACTCTCCATGATGCATGGCGGTGGCTTTGGCTGCCAGCGCGACGCGCCTGGTACCTGTACATATCGCCCCAGGCGCTGCGATCGGCGTGGCCGTGGCTCATCATTCGAGCGCGGCTGCTGCCAGCGGATCTACGGCGCCTGCGTGGCTCAACGTTAGCGCAGAGGCTCATGGAACAGCATAACGAGAACGAGATTCGGAACGACCAGGCGCAGTCGAACGGCGCGCAGCCAGCGCAGGTGGACGGTGTGCGGCAGCAGGGCGACCGCAAGCCCGCACGGGTACAGCGTTTTCTGTTGGTGCGGCACGGACAGTCCACCTTCAATGTGGAGGGACGACTGCCGAGCCAGTTGCCCAATGTGCCGCTGACCGACGAGGGCAGACGTCAGGCGCATCAGGCCGCTATCGCGATGGCGGGGCTGAATCTTAGCTCGATCATCAGCAGCCCGCTGGAGCGTGCGCGCGAGACGGCGGAGATCATCGCGCGCGGCTGGGGGTTGCCCGTACAAGAAGAGCCACGCCTGATGGATACAGAGATGGGCCGCTGGGCAGGCCGCAAGATCAGCGAGGTCAGCAAGGATGATCCTGGCTGGCTGCGGTTCGTCGAAACGCCAACCGAGCCGCCTGAGGGCGTCGAGGGGTTCGCGCAGGTACGCGAGCGGGTCGTCGCGGCCATCGAGGATCTGCGCGCTCATCCGGGGGTGGGAGATGATGTGGTTGTGGTCGCGCACGCCGATGTCATCAAGCTCATCATTGCGAACTACACAGGAGTGCCACTCGACGGCGCCCGCTTCATCGTGGTAGGGAACGCTTCGATTAGCGCGCTGGCTTTCTCAGATGGCAGCGCGCCTACATTGATGGCCGTCAACTGGACGATGTCGCCGCACTGGCTCGTGGCGCCTGCCCGACCTGCCGCTGAGGCCCAGGCTCGCCCTGAGGGCGACAAGCTCGCTCAGGAGGAAGGACGCCCGATCAATGAAGGGTCAGACACAGGCGCGCCTTCAGGTGTGATCATGTAAGCGGCGCGCGGCGATGGCGGCAGGCGCATGCAGACGAGACAAGTCGGTCGGTCAGAGAGAGTGAGGCATGTCGTGTTCGATCCCCGCAGCCCGTATCAGCGCCGCATGTGGCACTACGAATCAGATCGCCCGCTCTCCGTCGCTCAGCTGATCGCCGCTGGCAGTCTCGACACGCGCACCGCCGCGCTGCTCTGGCTGCTCGTTGAGCGGCATCGCTCGATCATTGTCTCCGGCCCCACGGACCCAACGCCTGGTGTCGGCAAGACGACCACGCTCAATGCGCTGCTTGGTTTCCTGCCCATCGGCTCGACGATGGTCTATACGATGGGCATGTTCGAGGACTTCAGCTTCGTGAGCGAAGTCGACCCCGCGACGACCTGTGTACTGGCCAACGAGGTCAGCAATCACTTGCGTATCTACATGTGGAGCCAGCCCGCGCGCAAGCTGTTGCGTCTGCCAGGCGATGGGTTCGCCATCGCGACCTCATGCCATGCCGATACGATTGACGACGTGCTCGATATGCTGCGCGGCGATTTGCGACTCACGGCTGAGGATGTGCGGCGTCTCGGCGTCATCATCAACATTGGGCTGGTAGGGGCCAACTGGCCACCGCAGCGCCGCTTCCTCAGCGTGAATTATGTGCGCCCCGATGGCGGCGCCGATCAGCCGTATGGCGTGAGTCTCGCGAACCTCTCGTCGTGGGACCAGCGGCGCGGAGAATTCACCCCAGCGGCGCCCGACGTCGTGGCCGAGCTTGCCACACTGCTGGAGATGACGCCCGAGGACATGGAGGCCGCGCTCCAGCGGCGCATCGAGCGCCTGGAGTCGCTGTCAGCCGGGCGAGGCGCCACTGTGCAGGTCATGCGGCAATCTGTGGATGAGCTGTACATCGAAGAGCATGGATTGCCGCCACACCTGGCGGACGCTATAAACTCGGCGGATGAGGCAGTGGTGGAGGATGTGGATGAGGACGAGTATGCGTATGCGGACGAAGATGACGAAGACGACGAAGATGACGATGATGACGACGAGGATGAGGTTGAGGATGAGGATGAGAACCGGTAACTCTCGCTGAGCGTGGCATGCGCGAAGCGCAGGTTCTTCATCGCGCACGCCGCGCCGCCAGAGCGCGATACCTTGCTCGACGCTATTCTGTACCGCCTGGCGCGCCCTGAGCGAGGCGGAATCCCCGTCGCTGATGCTGCGCTAATCTTGTCCCGCATCGGGTGTCCTGATGTCAGCCAGGATACCCGACGAGCCGCTCCACAGTGAAGCCAGACCTCCCACAAAAGCAGGCGCTGATCTCGCCGCTTCGATGCTCTGGCGCCAAAAGTGCTAACGCGTGAAAAGAGCGAGTGAGCGTCTACTCCCTCGGCGCCATCGGCCCTTGTACACGCTTGGGCATGTTGTGGGGCTTGCGCGCTTCCGTTACACTATGAGCGACATACCGAAGCGAGGAGGTGGCTTATGGACTATTCGCCTGACCCCGCGACAACCGATATGACCGATGTGGCTGCGGAGTTGGTGACGTTTGGCGATCTCTGCTACGCCATCGAGAAGGGGCGTGTCAGCACCGAGCGGCGCGGCTCCAGCTATGAGCTGCGGCTCCAGGATGTGCGCAAGTGGCGGAGGCAGGAAGAATCCCTGCGTGTCATGCTCGCGCCCCTGGCGGACAGCCTGGCGCTTGATCTGGGCGGCTTGTCCTGACCTGACTCCAAAGCTTCACTGCGTCGCTGTGGCGGCGGCATAGTAGCGACTGGCGGGCGCGGCCCCTCGCGCTCGCGCCAGGAACTGACTCGCCGCCACGACTTTCTCCAGACTGACGCCGGTCTCGATCCCCAGTCCTCGCAGCAAATAGAGCAGATCTTCAGTGGCAAGGTTCCCTGATGCGCCGGGGGCGTAGGGGCAGCCTCCAAGCCCACCCGCGGCGCTATCGAAGATATGTATCCCAAGCTGCAACGCCGTCAGCACATTCGCTAGCGCCACGCCGCGTGTATCGTGGAAGTGCATCGCAAGCTGGTCGATGCCTGCCAGGGGACGCAGCGCCTGTGTCACGGTCACCACCTGATCGGGTGTCGCAACGCCAATCGTGTCGCCGATCGAAAGCTCCGCAATAGCAAGGTTCAGCAACTCAGCCGCGACGCGCTTCACCGCCTCCGGCGCCACTGCACCTTCATACGGGCAGCCGAAGGCGGTCGATATGTAACCGCGCACGCGGACCCCATGCTCACGCGCCAGCGCCACCACAGGGCGGAAGTTCTCGATGCTGCCCGCGATGCTGGAATTGATGTTGTGACGCACGAACGACTCACTGGCGCCAGTGAAGACGGCGACCTCGCGCAGCCCAGCGGCGATGGCGCGCTCCATGCCCCGTACGTTCGGCACAAGCGCGGTGTAGCGCAGACCTGGACGCTGGACGATCCCCGACATGACTTCGCTGGCGTCGGCGAGTTGCGGAATCGCTTTCGGGCTGACGAACGAAGTCGCTTCGATAGTCGAAAAACCCGCTTCGGCCAGCAGATTGACGAACGTGATCTTATCCGCTGTGGCGATCACGCCCTTTTCGTTCTGCAAGCCGTCGCGCGGTCCAACCTCGACGACGGTCACCTGGCGCGGCAGTCCACGCAGCGGACTCAACGGAGATTCAGGCATTGTGCGCCTCCTCTAAGGTGGCAAGCTCCACGAGCACAGCGCCGCCTTGTGTCACGTCGCCGACAGCGCATGCGACACGGCTGACCCGCCCCGCGTGCGGCGCGCTAATCGCGTGCTCCATCTTCATCGCCCCAAGCACCACGAGCGTCTGGCGCGCCTCCACCACATCGCCCGCGCGCACGTTGACCTTGATGATCGTGCCTGCCATTGGCGCCGTCAGGGTTTGCGCGCCGGGCGTGTGGTCCGCGCTATGAGCCGCAATATCAACATCGAGAGGCCGCGGACGCGCGAGCTCGTAGACCTGTCCGCCCCGCCAGACCAGCGTCTCGTAGCCGCGCCGCGCAAGATAGAGCGTTTCACGATAGTCACCCCAGGCCAGCGTCAACCGCCCATCCGCGCCCAGAAAGCCGGAGATGACCGCGTCCGGCGCTGGAAACGGCTCGTCATCCACCGTGACCCGGTAGCCTCCGGAGCCGATTGTCCGCGCCCGCACGGTATGGCGGGTCTCGCCACAGGTGTAGTGGATGACCCGCTCGCCGCCCGCGCCTGCGGTCGCGCCATTGCGCCACGGATTGTACGGCTCTGCGCCGTTGCGGGCGGCCTCTCCGCTTGAGAGCATTTCCCACAGGGCAGCGGCGGCCAACGCCTCAGCGGGCGGCTCTGTGTCCCTGGCGACTGAGGGGAACGTGTGTGTTTCCAGATAGGCCGTGTTGGTGGCGCCCGCCTGATAGTCTGGCTCATCGAGGATGGCGCCGAGCAGCGCGGCGTTGGTCGCCACGCCCAGGATGGCGAAGTGGTCGAGCGCCCAGCGGAGCCGCGCGATAGCGGCGGATCGGCTCTCGGCGTGCGCAATCAGCTTGGCCAGCATCGGATCGTAGTTGACGGTCACTTCGTCGCCTGACTCGATGCCGGTGTCCACACGGACGCCGGGCGCGCGCGGCGCGGCGACGACGAGCGCGCGTCCGCTGGAGGGCAGGTAGTTGTGGGCAGGGTCTTCGGCGTAGAGTCGCGCCTCGATAGCATGTCCGCGTGGGATGACCTCATCCTGCTGAATGGTCAGCGGCTCACCCGCCGCGATGGCCACCTGCCAGCGTACGAGATCGAAGCCTGTGACTGACTCTGTGACCGGATGCTCGACCTGGAGGCGCGTGTTCATTTCCAGAAAGTAGTAGTGGCCATCTTGATCGAGAAGAAACTCGCATGTGCCCGCATTGACATAGCCCGCTGAGCGCGCCGCCGCCACCGCCGCCTCGCCCATTTCGGCCCGCAGCGCTGGCGTCAGAATCGGGCACGGGCTTTCCTCGATGATCTTCTGATGGCGCCGCTGGATCGAGCATTCACGCTCGCCCAGGTGGATGGTATGGCCGAAGGTGTCGGCCAGAATCTGGAACTCAACA
>DASQSS010000413.1:0-7068 GCA_035642255.1 Ktedonobacterales bacterium
GGTTGCTGGCACGCGGCCAGAGGGCGCGTCAAGTAGCCGAGAGTACCGGCTACTCGGCGTATTGGATTGGGCAACTCGCGGGGCGGGCCTAAACGGAACTAGTATTACGTATTACAGGGAACCAGCCTGAACTATTGGCGCACGCCCCCACTTCCTGGCCACCTCTCCCGGTGAGAGAGGTGCTGGGGATGAGGTACGCCGCATGACAACGACCTAGCCGGATTGGGTATGAAAGAGCGCGGCCACTGGCTCGACCAGATGTACTGCGAAGCGGTTTACCGCATAATCCTATCGTTCCTGTCGTTCGTGGGGACGGGTTTCGCTGATGAGAAGACTGTCGACACGATGAAGATGGGCTTGATCCCTAGATAGGTATGAATGGCGCGAGCGCTGGCGACGCCGAGACGGAGCGCCACCAAAATTGACAGCCACTTTGACAGCCAAGACAATGGCCCACCGTCTAACACGGCGGACGCTAGCGGAATGTAAGGCTAGAATCCATGGACATTGCAGCCATCAGCGGACCTGCGCGGACGTACGCGGACACGCTGTGATCGGACTCTTAATCAGCGGGTTCTCGGTTCGAGTCCGAGGGGGCTCACCAGACAAAACCTGAATTCTAGCCGTTTCATGAGGGCTACATCTTCCCGAAGATGTGGTCCTCAATGCGTTTGACAGCCAACAGATTCTGCCACGGGCTGCCTGGCGAAGTCCCCAGTGTTGGTGTTCCTGTGCTCGATTGGCGTGAGCGGCTGATTCATCGCGCCCCTTCACAACGCAGTCCGAGAGCGGCTTCTCGGGGCATGTCGGGGTTCCTCAAGCATCCTGGTATCAGCGAATCGCCACGCTGTCAGAACGCGATCCGTCGCTATGAACGCCTGCCCCTGCAACTACCACGAAACTCGCGTCTCGTCGCTGCTCCGCTCAGCTGCCTGGCGCTTGCAGCGCTCCGAACGCGCCTTCCATCGCCTCCCCAAGCTCGTCCGCATGATCGCCGACCTGTCTGACGCAGAGATGATCGCGGCGGCGCACATCGCCGTGGCGCTGCGGTCACGTCTGCGGGTGGATGCGAGGATGAGTCACTGACGCATGGATGAGGCGTGCGATGCGTCTTGGCGTGTACCAGCGGTGGAATCCCCTGATATTCGACCCGGCGAGATTGCGCCGAAGGACACGAATGGCGTTTGAGCGTATCACGATCAACTCGGAGCAGATGGGAACGGCTCCTACATCCATCCCTACATCCATAGCCAGCGTATTGCAGTTGCGACGGTCAACGAGGAGATGCTGGCTGAGGGTATGGCGCCTGACGGCATCTTGCGCGCGTATCCTGACCTCCAACAAGCAGACATGCCAGTCGCGCTCCATGTCGCCAGTCACGCGCCCATGTTGGCGCTATTCCAGCTCTGACTCACGCAGGGTCAGCGCCCACCAGCGCTTCTCACACTGGCGGTCTCTCCGCTCAGAATGGACTGCTCGACGTCGTTGAGGTGCTCCAGCATTGCCCGGCGCGCAGCGGGCGCATCGTGCTCCTCGATCGCCATCACCACCGCTTCATGCTGGTGGAGCGAGCGCATCGCGCGGCCGGGAATCGCAAGGCTATGCTCCCGCGCAATCGCCAACTCATCTACCAGCGCGGCCATCAGTGACATCAGCACCCGGTTATTCGTGGCCGCCGCGAGCGCCGCATGAAACCGCGCGTCCAGAGCGCCCGCCGCTGGCGCATCAACCTGCTGTGATCGATGGAGCGCCAGACCCTCGAACAGGTTCGCCCGCAGATCCTCGATTTGCTCAGGCGTCGCGCGCTCAGCGGCCCACTCTGCCGCAGTACCTTCGAGCGTGCGCCGTATCTCGAAGAGGTCATGCAACCAGGGAGTTGACTCATCGGGAACCATCGCGAGCGCGAGACGCTGCGTGGCAGCCTGGGCGCTTCCTGCTGCGACGAACACACCACGCCCATGCTGCAACTGCACGAGGCCATACGCAGCCAGTGTATGCAGCGCCTCGCGCAGCACCGTACGGCTAACTCCCAGCTGCGTCGCCAGCTCACGCTCGGCGGGGAGCCGGTCGCCTGCGCGCAGTTCGCCCGTCTCGATCAGCCGCTGGATGTACTCGACGATCCGTTTATCGAGGCCATTCTTCGACGTGTTAAGTGGTTGAAACGCCAGCGCTGGAGCCGCATCGCTTCGCGCTTGAAGATATCCGCCCGTGGGAGTCGCGCCATCAGGAAGCGCCCCGGTGTCATCGGCCCCGCTATGGCTATCCGCTGGGGCATTCTGTCTCATGCTTTCAATCCTATTCCTGGCGCGAGGCGAGCCACCTGATCCTACACCGATGATTCGGTTAGCCTCCCGCCAGATCCGTCCGCAAACGGACTCGTGCGCTTCCTGCGCTCGCGTTCAATACGATATGAAGCCGTTCACAGGGGCGATCTGTAAACTGTTCACTCAAGACCATACTCCGCTAGAATAACTCAGCGCCACGCCACGCTGCCAGTGGAAAGCAAGCGATACGCCGCAGCGAGACGTATCGGATCCGTTCTGGATCCGTTCTGGATCCGTTCCGGCCGCAACCTATGTCTGCTCTCCCTGGCGCGCCGCGCCTATGCGCTGCGATAGAGCTTGGTAAAGACGAACTCGCGATGGCCGAGCGCCTCCGCGCAGGTCAGGCGGCCATTGGCGACGCGATCGATCAGCGCCATGATCCGGTCGCCCGCTTCGTGCAACCCATATTCACGCCAGAGTAGCCCAGACACGTCGAGATCCACATGCTCGGTCATTGTGCGCGCCGTCAACGGATTCGCCGTGATCTTGATCACCGGAACGATCGGGTTGCCGATGATGTTGCCCTGCCCTGTGGGGAACAGGTGGATCACCGAGCCTGCCGCGCCCATCAGCGTGATAAACTCCGCCGCCGCTGACGAGGAGTCCATGAAATTCAGGCCGCGCCTGGTCGGCGTGACTGCTGGCTCTAACGCATCCACCACCGGGACCGTGCCCGTCTTGGCGATATTGCCCAGCGCCTTTTCCTCAATGGTGCTCAGGCCGCCGCGAATGTTGCCCTGTGTAGGCTGGGACCCGAGCAGATTGGCGCTACTCGACTCGATCTCAGCGATGTAGGCATCGAACATCGCCTGGAAGCGTGCGCGCACATCTTCTGTCGCGCAGCGCCCGGCGATGATGTCTTCTCCGCCGGTCAGCTCCGACGTCTCACCGAACAGCACCGTGCCGCCCGCCTCCACATGGCGATCCACCGCCTGTGAGACTGTGGGGCACGAGCCCAGCCCGGTCGTCGTGTCCGACTCGCCACACTTGATGCTGATTGTCAGCTCATCGCGCGAGATCGGCTCGCGCCGTAGCTCGCTCGCCTGCTGCATGAATTGCTGGGCGACACGCGCGGCATCGGCCAGCACCCGCAGATCGCCATGTCGCTCGATAGCGAAGCCCCGCACGGGCTTGCCCGTCTTCGCGATGCCCTCAACCACCAGATTCGTCCAGTTCGGCTCGATTCCCACGACGACGACTGCTGCGACGTTCGGATTGGAGCCTGTGCCGATCAGGGTGCGGAATGTAAGCTCGAGATCTGCGCCATACTGCAAGCGCCCGTAGGCATGCGGCAGCGCCATAGCGCCGGGAATCGTGGCGGCGACATGCTCGCAGACCGCGTTCGAGAGGTCGTCGACGGGGAGAATGACGACGTGATTGCGCACGCCCACACGGCCATCGGAACGGCGATACCCGGCTAGATGCTGTTCTGCCATCGGGCGCTCCTCACGTTGTGCACATGGACCATCTGGCCCGCTTTAATGGGGCTCCGCGCGAGCGCCACCCGGACCGCGTACTCGATGATTTCAGCGCCTTCGGCGAGATCAGTGAGCGCGACCTTGTGACCAAGCGGAACCTCTTCCGTCACCTCGATCCGCGTCTCGCGATCAGTGTCCATATAGACCACTGTGCGCTCGCCAGGCGTCACGTCTTGAACCGCTACCGCAACCACGTCGCCCTCATTGTGCGCGAGAAACGCTGGCGCCGTGGGTGGCGCCTGCGTGTACGAGTCTCCCGCGTCCGAAGTCTGCCCCATCGTTCATATCTCCTGTTCGCCAGCATGACGCCGCTGCTATTCGACCGTGTGCTCGGCCATGTCACAGCGCGCCTTGTAACTCGCCTCAGGGGGCAAATCGCCTCTGACAATGACTTCGTTACGCAAGGGACATTCTTGCGTAACAGGTGAGAGGTACTACCACTTTGAAGTATGCCAAGCGTAACAGACCGCTCTCGCGATTGTCAAGATGAGCGCGTTGGCTTCGTCTGTCGCCGCTTAGAAGAGCCTTTTGCTCGGCGCGGCCCCTGCATGAGGCGGCGCCAGCTAGGCGCTGTGAGAAACGGGAGTGCGCGTGCGTAGTAGCTGTATATCTGTAGGATGGCAGTGCGATGGATGTCCGTTAAGTCCTGGAAATTCCTGGATTTGGCGCCATCTGGTCCATGACGCTGCCGCGCTTCGCCTCGTCAAAAGTTCGCGCGCGCTCGCCAGAGACTGCCGGTGTTCGATTGGCGAAGCCACCTGTGACGTCACAACAGAGCTCCGCCTTTCGTTCAGGGCGCATGGCGAAGGGGCCTTGACAAAAGATGTTCGCGCTGGTACAGTCGTTGCCAACAACTGGTCAGACCTCCTAGCGCGTATCGCGTATCATTTACACATGTCGCTCATAGGGCTGCCGCTTGCCGTCACGCCCACGACGTGTCGTCCCACGGTTTAATGAGGCGCAATCAATGGGTGATACCTTCGCGCTGCAATGCCAGAACGTCTGCAAGTGGTTCGGATCATCCGCCGTCTTGCTCGATGTAAATGTGGACGTTCGCGCTGGTGAGTTCCTCTGCATCGTTGGCCCCAGTGGCTGTGGCAAGACCACGCTGCTCCGCATGATGGATGGCCTGATCACGCCCGACTATGGCACGATCAGCCTCCATGGCGCGACGGTGACATCCCCACAGCCAAGCATCTCGATGGTCTTCCAGGATTTCGGCCTGTTTCCCTGGAAGACTGTGTACAGCAATGTAGCGTTCCCCCTCACACTCCGCCACACGCCCAAGGCGGAAGCAGACATCCGAATCAAGAATGCGATCCAGCTTGTCGGGCTGGTTGGCTCTGAGGCCAAGTATCCCAAGCAACTGTCAGGCGGCATGCGGCAGCGCGTCGGCCTCGCGCGGGCGCTAGCCGCCCAGCCGGAAGTCATGCTGATGGACGAGCCGTTCGCCTCGGTGGATGCGCAAGTCCGGGAGATGTTGCAGGAGGAGCTGCTCCGCATCTGGAGCGAAGTCAAGCAGACCGTTGTGTTCATCACCCATAGCATTGACGAAGCGATTACCCTGGCGGACCGCATTATCGTCATGGGCCAGCGACCCGGGCGGGTCGTGAGCACGATTGACGTGGATATCGAGCGCCCCAGAACCGTTTCGTCCGTACGGCGGCATCCCTCATATGCGCCACTGCGAGACGCGATCTGGTCGATGCTGACCAGCGCCGCTCTGTAAGCTGTCCGGCGCGCATACGCGCTATGCGATGAAAGAGGCGCATCTATGGTGGAGACTGCGCAATCCCCGGTCTCTGACCGGATTGACGAGATCGCGAAGGGCGTTCAGGAGCGCCGCCGCCGGCAAGCTCGCCAGAACCTGCTCATGCTTTGGGCGATCCGCATCGTCTCGGCGCTCGTAGTGCTGACGGCGTGGCAGATTTATGGCTCCCAGACGCTTGAGATCATCTTCGTGCCCTTCACGTCAGTCGTCCAGGCAGGATTTGATCTGTTCGTCAACCAGAACCTCTTCGATGCCGTGCTCTATAGCGTGGAAACCTTCTTGGTGGGCCTCGTGATCGGCGCGAGTCTAGGCATTGCGGTTGGGCTGCTCATTGGCTGGTCCAAGAAGGCTGAGGCGGCGATCGGATTGTATATATACGCCCTCTATGCGACGCCGATGGTCACCCTCGTCCCGCTGATTACGCTCTGGTTCGGCGTCGAGCTGACGGCCCAGCTCATCATCATTGTGCTGTTCGTGTTCTTCCCTGTGGTCGTTACGGTTTACAACGGCGTAACGCACGTAGACCGTGGCCTGCTCGACGTCGGGCGCGTATTTGGCGCGTCTCAGCTCCAGATGTGGCAGCATATCGTCTTGCCCGCGGTAGTGCCGTTCATCATGACTGGAATGACTCAGGCGGTTGCGATGGGATTAGTCGGAATGTTCATTGCCGAGATCTTCACCGCGCTCTCTGGAATAGGCTCCGTGCTCGAGACCCAGGCGAACGCATACCATACGGCTCCCACTCTGGCGACCATTCTTGTCATCATGGTGCTCGGAGTCGGGTTTCGGTATTTGGTCTCCTACCTCCAGAAGCGCCTGGCCCCCTGGTTCTCGGAGGCCTAGCCCGCCCGTGCGACGGGGCTGATGTATACCGTCGCGATTTCTTCGCGTCAAAGGAGACATTGGTCTATGATGACCAGGGTTGGCATGAGGCGGTTGGTCGCCTCGGGACTCGCGGCAAGCTTAGCCGTCATGACGCTGGCAGGTTGCGCCGGCGCTTCCGCCACCAACGGCGCGGCTGGCACAGACAACATCACCATCGGTATCGCGCTCTCGCCGCCCAAGGCCGTGTTCCTCGGGCCATATGTCGCCGAGCAAGAGGGCTTCTTCAAGCAAGAACATCTCAACGTCAAGTTCCTCAGCATGCCTAATGGCCTGGAGACTGAGCTCGGCACGGCATCTGGCTCCATTAACTTCGGATTTAGTTCGGCGACTGACGCCATCGAGTCCGCCTCCGCTGGCTCGCCGATCCACGCGATCTGGAGCTATGGTACCAAGCTCGACACGGTCTGCATCGCAGCGCCAAGCATCAAGACCACCGCTGATCTCATTGGTAAACCGGTTGGCAGCACGGGCACTGGCGGTTTCTCCTATACGCTGCTCAATGCCTGCCTCGCGCCCGCCAACGTCGACGTCAGCCAGGTCAAGCCAGTGAACATGGAGCGCTCCGCGTTCGTACCCGCGCTCGCGAGTGGGCGCATCTACGCCGCTGTGT
>DASQSS010000414.1:0-5259 GCA_035642255.1 Ktedonobacterales bacterium
GCCTCGCCGCCAAGAGCGACCGGGATGGCGCCCATCGCCAGAAAGAGCGCGAAGATGGTCAGCGCGGCGCGTGGGCCACTCGCCCGCACTCGCATCGCCGCTGCGGAGGCAGAGCCGTGCGCGGGGGTCTGCGCCGAGGCGGCCGCCGCGACTAGCTTGCGTGGCTGGGCCATGTATCGCCACTCCCATCACTCGTCCGCCTGGGCGCCGTATGCCATCGAGGAGCGTCATGCGCGCCAGGCGGCTTGTCAGCTATTGTAGCATGGCGGGGGAGCGGTGTGGTGTGGCGCGGTGGATCAGCCCGATGTGGAGCCGCCCGCGCCGATCTGATAGAGCGTTACCTGACTATCGGCATAGTCGATTGTGATGGCGCCATAGCGGTTGAGCACGTCCGAGCCGAGCAACCCATCCACCTGCGCTGAGCGCTTCAGATCGCTGAGTTGCGCGCTGGTGATGTTCATCGTGGGAAGCTGCGCCTTGCCGAGGGACCATTGTGAGATGGCGACCGGCGTTACCCGCTGCGCTCCTCCGACACCGGTGATTTCCTCCGGCGCCCCAGCGGCCTGAAGACCCAGTTGATCGGCGAGTGTGCGGTCGATCAGGGTAAGGCTGGCTCCCGTGTCGAGCGCCATGGGGTAGGGTCCTTTGTCGTGGATGACAACCTCGACGATCACCAGCGTTGATCCCTGATCGCCGTGGCGGATCTCAGCGGGTACCGTAATGCCATGCGCGGGCGTATTCGCGAGCGTCACTACCGGCAAAGTCAGTTGTGGAGTGCAGGCGCTGAGCGTGGTGAGTGTCAGCGCGAGCAGACTCAGCGCGCATGCCATGCCAAGCAGGCGCCGCCCTGGGCCAACCTCTGCCTTTGGTGGCGTTTCAAGCCGTCGCGTCACGCGCCATGCTGGCGACATTGCGATCTCCTTTGCGCCCCCGGAGCTACTCGCGGGAGGCGGCGTCCGCCCAAACCTACCCAGTCCAACCCAATCCTGCCCAATCCGGTCTGTTGGTGAATCTACGCGCTTGCGGCGCGTTTGTTGTGTGTTGTTATCGCATACATCGTACCGCCTTGCTTGCCCTCTGGCGCTGGGCGATGGCATGCTGGTCAGGTCGCGCGCGAGCGCATGACGTACAATAGATGGCATACGCGGAAATATCAGGCGCTCATGACGGGAACGACACATCACCCAGGGACGACACGCTCTGATAAGCAAACGGTACGATAGCGATACCGTTACATTGATTAGGGAGGAAGCAGATCGGTGACAGACGAGACTCCAGCCACGTCGCAGACGCGGCGCGATAGTCAGCCTGACCATACATTCGCAGACGCGCGTGTTGGGCCGGTCGGCGCCGCTCAATCAGCCACACCCAGCGTCACACCACGGCGCGCGGCCGCGGTTACCGCGCCACTCGCCGCGAACGAGCGCCTCGACGATGGCGCGTTCGGCGATGCGACCGAGGACGAGATCGAGCCGGTGAGTGCGCCTCGCGGCGATGTCGCCGACACGCGATACCAAGCGAACGGCGCGAACGACGCCAGCGGCAGCGCGCACGATGCGCCACCATCTGAGCAGTCATCCACATTCGAGGCTGCGGCCCTCAACGGGCAGGGCGCGCCACTCGCGTCGGCGGGGGAGCCTGACGCTGAGCCAGCGGCCGCCGAGGACGCGCCCGCCCAACCGGGGGGCGCGATTTCGGCTGCGGCTCCCGGCCAGGCCCCGCAGGCTATCCCAGCCGCTCCACAGCCAAGCGACCGCGCCCGCGACGCGGAGTTCGCCCGCTACTACGCCGTTCGCACACACATCGGCCCCATCGCCTTCTCGCCCGACTTCACGCAAGTGGCCTACATTACCAATACGTCAGGGCAGTTCAATATCTGGCGCCAGGGTGTCACGGGAGGCTGGCCCTCGCAAGTGACGACATTCGAGGAAGAGTCGGCGCGCTCGCTGATCTGGGCGCCCGATGGCGCGATTATCGGCGCAGCCGATCACGCGGGCGGCGAGCAATATGATATCTTCGCGATTCCGTCGCACGGCGGTGTCGTGCGCTATCTCACAGACCAGCCAGATGCGCAGTATGAGCTATCAGAGGAGGGGCTTTCGCCTGATGGCCGCTACCTGGTCTATTCTGGCAACGACCGCACGCCGACCGATGGCGATGTGCTTATCCGCGACATGCGGACGGGCGAGACGCGCCGCGCGCTGGCCAATGGCCACTACAATGTCGCCATCAATTGGTCGCCCGACAGCCGCTTTGTCACGGTGATGGATATTCGCAGCAACACCGACATGCGCCTGTGGCTGCTCGATGCGGAGTCGGGCGAGGCGCGCGAGCTGGCTCCCCACGACGACGAATGCTATCTGGCGCCCGGCCCCTGGCTGCCCGATAGCTCTGGCCTCTACCTGATCACCGACCGTGGCAGCGATTTCAAGGGCATCGCGCGCTACACGCTGGCGAATGACACGATGGAGTGGGTGCTGACACCCGAGTGGGATGTCGAGCAGGTCGCGCTCAGCGCCGATGGCCGCCGCCTGCTCTGGACGCTGAACGAGAGCGGGCGCAGTCAGCTGCACATTCGCGACAACGAGCAGGCGTCGCTGCGGGTGTCAGGGCTGCCGATCGGCGTCATCGAATACATGAAGCTCTCGCCCGATGGGCAGACGCTGGCCCTGCGCATTAATTCGGCGACCGCCCCGGCGGAGGTGTACATTCTGACGCTGGGCGGCGTCGGCATGGTCAGCACGCCGCACCTGCGTCGTCTCACCTTTGGCATGCTAGGCGGCCTTGATCCAGCGGATCTGACCGCGCCGGAGCTCGTGCGCTATCGCACCTTCGATGGACGTGAGATTCCCGCCTGGCTCTATCGTCCGCGTGGCGCGTCGGCAACCACGCCTGCGCCGCTGGTGGTGTCGATTCATGGTGGGCCAGAGGCGCAGGAGCGCGTCGAATATCGTGCGCTGTACCAGTTCCTGCTTGCGCGCGGCATAGGCGTGCTGGCGCCCAACATTCGCGGCAGCACGGGCTATGGCAAGGCTTACCAGAAGCTGATCCACCGCGACTGGGGCGGCGGCGAGCTGAAGGACATCGAGGCGACAGCGGAATATGCGCGCTCGTTGTCATGGGTCAACCCACGCAAGCTCGGCGTCTACGGTGGCAGTTTCGGCGGCTTCGCGACGCTCTCCGCCGTGACGCGCCTTCCCGACCACTGGGCCGCTGCCGTAGATATCGTCGGGCCGAGCAATCTGCTCACCTTCGTGCGCAGCGTGCCGCCGACCTGGCGCCGCATGATGGCCGCATGGGTTGGCGATCCCGAGGAGGACGCCGACTTGCTGCGCGAGCGCTCGCCGATCACCTATGTGGAGCAGGTGCGCGCGCCGCTGCTTATCTTGCAGGGGGCCAATGACCCGCGTGTCGTGAAGGCGGAATCTGACCAGATGGTCGAAACGTTGCGCGCCTCTGGGCATGAGGTGGAGTATGTTGTCTTCCCTGATGAGGGCCATGGCTTCACGAAGCGCGTCAATCTGCTGCGCGGCTACTCATTGACAGCGGACTTCTTCGAGCGCCACCTGCTCTAGCGTGCACGCGTAGCCAGGAGTATCGCCACTCGACAGACGCATGCTGTGGATAGCCTCCACCATGCGTCTGTCACTGTGTCAGGGACTGTTTGACGAATCACAATTCGAGTCAGATGATACCGGAAACGATGACCACTCTGGCAGTGACGCCGCTTCCTGCGGAGAGTGTCCCCTCATCGCTTCTCACCATGCCGCTCCCCTCGTCTCCATTCACTGCGCAAGGGGAGCGTGGAGCGCATCCTGGTTGATGCGCCAGAGAGCGCCTAAGTCAGCGCCTAGAGTGAGCGGTAGCCATACTGGGCGGGGTTCGCCTCGAAGAGCGCCTTGCAGTTTGCCGAGCAGAAGTAGAGTGTGCCGACTCCCTGCTCGTTGACCGGGGCGGCGAGCGTGTCGCTGGCCGTGCGCTTGTCTACCAGCATGCCGCAGACGGGATCACGCGCCACGTTCGGATCGTTTTCGTTGAGACCCTGTGGATTGGGATTCAGTTCGCTCTGTACCTGGGCGTCGCTGGAATCTGTCATAGGTTCTTATCTCCTTGCGGCAAACAACTAGTAAACAGGAGCGGGTCGCGCGTATTGCGCGCCTAGATGGTTGTGAGCACAGATGGCGCCAACCCATCCATGAGCGCGGAAACGACTGCCACCGACCTGGCGCGGATGGCCGCATGCAATGAGACGGCGCAACGCGTCACGTCGCCCACAGGCGCTTTAGGCGTGCATTTATTCGCTGGCCACTCGCTGCGACACAACCCCCGATTCTTTGGTGAAACCTCGTGTCGCGCGTCGCTTGACAGCGCGCGGCTTCGTGGGGTACGATAGTGGCGTCGCTGGCGACACATCCTCGTCAGTGCATGTACCCGTAGCTCAGTGGATAGAGCGTTGGTTTGCGGAACCAAAGATCGGAGGTTCGAGTCCTCTCGGGTACACCACAGAAGCCCCGTCGGGTCAGCCGACGGGGCATTTTTGTCATGAGTTGCGCCATGGGAGCGCAGGCGTGCGCCGGAACGAAATCCCTAACCGGGGAGCTTATCAGCGAGAATATCAATTTGCTCGATGGCGGGCGGTTGCGCGAAGAGTTCTGAGGCCCGCGCCATCAGCGCCGCCGCGACCTGCCCGGAGAGATGCGCTTGCCGACCAGCGTCATCTGGGAAGACGTCGTAGATCCCAAACGACGATGGACCGAAGCGAATGGCGAACCATGCGGTCGTCGCGGATTCCTGCTGGACGATTGGCAGGGCGCCCTTCAGAAACGCCTCGACATCCGATTCCTTGCCTGGCTTGGCTTCCAGGCGAACGAGCAGCCCCTTCGTAACGGTGTCAGCCATGTGTTCTCCTTTGCGCCAACTATCCGGGGCCATGAACAAGGAGCGCCCACGTCCCGCTGTCTGGTTTTGGCCGCATCTGAGGCGCCAGCGCGACCGGACAGCCGCAGTGGGTGAGCAATGGGTGAGCAATGGGTGAGCAGCGGGGGGATACGGCAGCCAAAACACGAGGACGGGTCAGCAGCGCAAACGAGTCAGCAGCGCAAACGAGTCGGCGGCGCAAACGATGACGAGGCGCTCACCATGCCACATATGGTGAGCGCCTCGTCGTGACCATTAGGCTGACGACTTCAGCCGCCTGGCCATCTCGCGCGATGTCTACGCCAGGGCGTCGTCGAGGCGCTTGCGCAGATCGGCCAGCGC
>DASQSS010000415.1:0-9144 GCA_035642255.1 Ktedonobacterales bacterium
GGCCAGGATCGGCGTCGGAATCATGCAGAACAGGATCACGAACAGCATGACGCCAGCGATGATCTGCGTCTTGCGGTCCGTTCGCAGCCGCTCGCGAAATGTGGATGGGTTCCTGACCACGGCGGCGACCTGCGACGTCGCGGTTTTCCACGCGGCGCCCGCGCGGCCAGCCATGCCGCTCCTGCCCACGCCTCCCTGTGCGCGCTTCGACGCGGGCTGCCAGGCGTCATCTTCACGCCCAAATCGCTCGTCGCGCAGTCCAGCGGATGAGCCGCGCGCGGGAACAGCCGCAGCCACCCAGGGGTCATCGTCCCACTCGCCGGCGCCCTGCCCCCACCCGTCGTCTTGCCAGCCAGCGTCGTCCCAGCCTTGTGGGCCTCGCTTGTCTCGATCGCCATGACGTGAAGCGCCCGCGGAAGAGCCATGACGACGCGCTGAACGCTCGACATCGTCACCCCATGGGTCGCGCTGCGAGCGAGCCAGATCATCTCGCCCATCTCGACCGCCACGCCCACCTCGGGCATCGCGTCCCTCGCGCTCATCGCGGACGTTTCGGGTGCGACGATCCTCAGGTGGACGGCGCGCCGCGCGGCCGTTGTCGCTCCACCCGTCGTCCCAGTTGTCTTCGGGGTCGATCGCGCGTGTACGCTTGGCCTGACGCGAAACCTCAGCATCGCGGCCAGCGTCGCGGCTGCGCCCGCGCAAGCCGCCATCTCGGCTGGGCAGGCGCGAATTGGGAGAGCCATTGCGGCTGGGTGGTCGCGTGTAGTCATCATCTGAGCGAGCCGACGACCTGGATTCGCGTTGCGGGCTTCGCTGGTCGTCCTGGCGCCAGTGTTGTGAGCCGGATGGCGATTGTCGCGGGCGATTCGGATCACTCATAGTCGTTTATATCTCCGCATGGACGTGCGCTCGTTTGCCACTGCCGCTCAAGACCACGTATGCCAGCGGCCGCTGGTGGTGGTCCGAGATGGCACATTCCTTTTGGGCCGCCTGTCTCCTACTCTCATGCACGTCGTCTTCAACCGCACTCATTGCGTAGAGAGACCGCCCACATGCGCCATGTCGCGCCAACGGCCATTATACAGCTACCGGGCTCAACTGTATGCATTTTGCCTGTAACACGCGCAAATGTCCTAGCGAAAGTATGACGCTTCTGAGTAGGTGAATTGTTTCCAAGGACGACAATTGGCATAGAGTGGCGGATCAGTTAACGGCGTCACGCGCCACTGAAGCCGTCAGCAAGGGGAGTCAGGTTGGCGAGGGCGCGGTTAGCGGCTTCGACGGTCTCCGCATCCACAGCGCGCTCAGCGGCGGCGCGCAGGTCGGCCATACGATAGGATGCGAGCGCTTCCTTGACCAGGGGGATATGGTTCGGCGCCATGCTGAGCTCGGTGACGCCCAATCCAACGAGCAGCGCTGCCAGTGTCGGCTCACCGGCCATCTCCCCACACACGGCGATGGGGATGTGTCGCGCGCTCGCGGCCTGGGCGGCCTGCTGGATCGCGCGAAGCAGCGCTGGCTGGGTCGGCGCGCGCAGCGGCGCCAGATCGGGATGCAGCCGGTCAGCGGCCATGACATACTGCGCGAGATCGTTCGCGCCGACGCTGAAGAAGTCGGCGTGACGCGCCAGCGCGGCGGCGGTCAGCGCGGCGGCTGGCGTCTCGACCATGATGCCCAGCGCGATGTGTCGCGGCTCCAATCCACGCTCGCCCACGCGATCCTGCGCTGCGGCGAGCGCCTGTCTGCTCAGCTCGATCTCTTCCACTGTCGTCACCATCGGCAGCATGATGTGGATGGGGGTCTCCGTCTGCGCGGCCGCCAGCGCGATGCCCTCCATCTGCTGCGCGAGCAGTTCGCCGAAGCGCAGCTGCAGCCGCACGCCTCGGACGCCAAGCGCTGGATTCTCCTCCGATGGCAGCTGGCTCGTGAAGTCGCTGAGGCTGGCGAGTGGCTTATCCGCGCCCGCATCGAGTGTGCGGATGACGATTGGGCCGCGCGGCGGCTCGAAGGCGGCGATGATCTCGCCATACATCCGCGCTTGCTCCTCAGCGCTCGGCAGCGTGTATCGGCTCGCGAACAGGAATTCGGTGCGGAGCAGTCCGATGCCCTCGGCGCCCACTTCAACAGCCGCGCGCGCTTCGGCGACGGAGCTAGCGTTCGCCATGATGGGAATGGGTACACCGTCGCGCGTAGAGCCTGTGCGGGTTATCCAGCTAATGAGACGTGCGCTCTCTTGCGCCTTGCTGGCCTGAGCGCTGACCCGCGCCGCCCGCGTAGTCGCCTGCGTCGCCTCGTCTGGCCGCGCGACAATCCGCCCCGCGCCGCCATCGAGCGCGACGAGGTCGCCATTCGCGACACCAGTGAGCAGGGTGGGTCCCAGGCCCACGACAGCGGGTATCCCAAGCGCACGGGCGAGAATCGCGGCGTGCGAGGTGGCGCCACCTTGCGCCAGCGCGATGCCCAGCAGACGCTCTGGAGGCGCGGAGGCGGTATCTGAGGGGGCAAGATCGTCGGCCAGCACGATGACAGGCTCGGTCGCGGCGGCCAGCGCCTCCGCCAGCGTCTGCGGGCGCGCGCTCGGAGGCGCAAGTGTGTTCACCGCCCGACCAATGGAGTCGCGAACGTCAGCGGCGCGGCCCTGCCAGAGTGGGTCAGGCAGGGAGGCCAGCTCCTGCGCCTGCTCCTCTCCGGCCTGGGCAAGCGCGGCCTCGGCGCTCAGGTGGCTCCGCATCGTCAGCTCGTCCACCCGGTCGAGGATGGTAGGGTCCTCCAGCATCATCGCCTGCGCCTCGAAGATGTCGGCCTGCTCGGCGCCCGCGCGAGAGTGTACCTGCTCTGCGAGCGCGCGCAGGGCAGCGGCGGCGTGGACGAGCGCCTCGCGCGCGCGCCGCTGCTCGTCGGCGGGCGCGCCTGCCGAGGTGGCGCTGGTGGCTGTCGGCGTAGCAAGATTCCTGCGCGCGTAGCGCAGCGCCGGACCTATCGCCACACCCTCGGACGCGGCCACACCGCGCAATATGAGCGAATCATGGGGCGCGTCCGTCGCTGTTGGCTGGCTGTCAGGCTGATGATTCATGCTACGCCTCCGGAACGTGGCGCCTGGATCGCCAGGGACACTAGGCCCCGGCGATACCCTTGTCCATGGTCGCGGCGTCTTTCGCTGTCGCGGCCACCTGAGCCAGGTCGCTGCCAATCGAGGCCTCGACCGCCGCGACGACCGCGCCCTCCACCAGCGGCGCGTCGCTGAGCACGGTTCGTGCGCGGCGCTCCTCTGAAAGCTGTTCCAGCGCCATACTGGCGATCAGTGTCGCGCTGCCCAGGTCCATCAGCACCAGCGCGCCGTCCCCGCTATCGGCGGCGTCCAGCGCGCGCTGCACTTTCTCCAACGAGGTGCCTAGCTCGCCACTATCTGTTCCTCCGGCGGCGACAATTTTGACTTCGCCCTGAGTCATCTGGCTCGCAAGCTCCGCCACCCCCTCGGCTAAACGCTGGCTGTGCGAGACGATCACAAGACCGACCGTCATGGCGCTACCCCTCACCTGCGGCGGCGCGCAGCAAGAGCGCGCACGAAGTCGCGCCTGGGTCCTGGTGGCCGATGCTGCGCTCACCGAGGTAGCTCGCGCGACCCTTGGTCGCGAGCATGGGAATGGTCGCGCGCATACCTTCCTCGGCGGCGTTCGCGGCGGCGGTCAGTGCGGCGGCGGCGCCCTGTCCGGCGGCAAGCGCCGCTGAATACGCTTGAACCGCCGGCTCCAGCGCATCGATCATCGTCTTTTCGCCGGCGTGCGCTTTGCCACGCGCTTTGATGCCTTCCAGCGCGGCTTGCAGGCCATCCTCGATATCGCCTGGCTCCAGCGCGGTCTTGCTCGCGAGCGTCATGCCCGCCCGCAGGAACGCTGTGCCGTAGAGCGGACCACTAGCGCCACCGACGGTCGATACGAGCGTCGCGCCAACCGTCTTGAGAATCGCGCCAACATCCGCTGGCGCGCCCTCGGCCTCCAGCTTCGCCATGACGGCGGTGAAGCCACGGTCCATATTGGCGCCGTGGTCGGCGTCGCCTATCGCGGCGTCTAGCTCGGTCAGATAGTTGCGCTGCTCACGCAGCTTGCTGGCCGATCGCTGTAGCCATGCGAGCGTCGTCGCGCTGTCCACTGCCATATCGCATACCTCCCGGCGGCGCATCGCCGTCAACTCGTCCGCGTAGCGAGTTCATGCCGCGGCGCGCTCCCCATCCGCTGGGGAGCGCGCCCGATGCGGCACAGATCGCTGAGGCGCTATTGCCCAGCAATCTGCGCCAGCCCCTCTTCGGCCAGACTCCGCTGCACCGCCCGCGTATATCCTTCGGTCTCCGCGCTAATCGTAGCGGGCGTCCAGCCAAGCTCATTCGCCATGAGTCCAGCTACCTCGTCAACCACGCCAGCGCCCCGATCACGGTCCTCCAGCTCGATACGCATGCGCCGCGCGAGCGTGTCATCGAGTCGCATCGCCATCTCGTCACGGCACGCGTATATGACCTCAGCGCGAATGAATGGCAGATCGCCAATGAGCCGCTCAGCAAGCTCCGGCTGCGCCTCGACCAGATCGAGAATCTCCAGCGCATGGCTGCCATAGTTGAAGGCCAGCGAGGCTTCGATCTTGGAATCGAGCCCCAGCTCCCCGCAGCGCCGCGCCAGATCGAGCCTGGCCTGCTTCCAGTTGATCGCGCCAGAGAGCGGAAGCTTTTCGGTCGGGTGCGAGATCGGCATAGCGTCGCGCTTGGCTAGCACGTCCACCGTATCTTGCGCCATGCGCCGGTAGGTGGTCAGCTTGCCGCCGACGATCGTCACCATGCCATTGTCTTCCTGCAGCACGACATGCGTACGCGAGAGGTTGGCGGCGGGCTTCTCGCGCGAGCGCACCAGCGGTCGGTAGCCCGCGTAGACGCCAATCAGATCGTCGCGCGTCAGGTTGACGTTCATGTAGCGATTGACGTGGCGAATGAGGTAATCAATGTCTTCGGGTGTCGCCTCGGGATGATCAAGGTCGCCGGAGCCAGTGTCGGTCGTCCCAATCAACGCGCGGTCTTCCCAGGGGAGCACGAAGAGGATGCGGCCATCGTCGGTTTCAGGCAATACAATGCCCGTGTCACCCATGCCGATGCGATCGCGAGCGACGACCAGATGCACACCCTTGCTCGGTTCGAGGGAGACTTTCGACTCGTCTCCGGTCAATGCGGCGACCCGCTCGGCGAAGACGCCAGCGGCATTGACGATGTGGCGCGCCCGCACGACGATCTCACGACCACCCAGCGTGTCGCGCACATGCGCCGCGCTGAGCTTGCCATCACGCTTCTCGAATCCAGTTACCTCCGTGTAGTTGGTGATCGCCGCGCCAAAGCGAGTCGCTGTGCGCAGCGTCGCCACCACCAGCCGCGTGTCGTTGGTCTGACCGTCGTAGTACACGAAGGCTTCTTTCAGCCCTTCGCCTCGCAAGGTGGGCGCAAGAGTGAGCGCCTGTTCGATCGAGATGCGCCGATGACGGGCGAATCCCCGTCCACCTGCCAGCGTGTCATACATCAGCAGGCCAGCGTCAATCATCAGGCCGAGGCCCACGCCGCCTGGAGGAGTGAACGGCACGCGAAGCGGCTTCTTCGCGTCTTCATACAGCGGGAGCACGAACGCCAGCGGCTGGACCAGGAAAGGCGCATTGCGCAGCAGCGCCCCACGCTCCACCAGCGCCTCATGTACGAGCGCAAAATCGAATTGTGGCAGGTAGCGGATGCCGCCATGCACGAGCTTGGTGGACTTGCTACTGGTCGAGCCGCCAAAATCAGCCCGCTCCACTAGCGCGACGCTATAGCCGCGCGCAGCGGCGTCGAGCGCGACGCCGAGACCGGTGATGCCCCCACCGATGACCAGCACATCAAAAACCTCGGCTGCCATGCGGTCAAGGTAGTCCGATCGTGTTCCAGCATTGAGTGGCGGCATACATTCCCTCCTCGAATGGGGCCAGCCGGGGCGCCATAGCTCGGTTGACTCGCTGTTGTCGTATCCGTATCGTCGCTCTGTTGTGTCCCTGATGGGCGCTCACGCGCGCAGCGGCGGCATTGAGCGCGACATCTAACGGCTGAAGATCGGTCGTTGGACGTGCTGACAGTCGTGTGGCACTGGACCCTAGCGCACGCGCGCTACCACAGCGACATCTCAAGCCAGAAACTGGCCCACCACTGATGGTAGCGCGCGGCGAGGAACTCATCCAGAGCAGAATCTCTCAATCGTCTCACGACGAGCGAGCGACACTATGACATGCGATCCGTTCCGGTGGCCGGGCGAACGACCTCGCTGCGCTCATCGCGCACCTGCTCGCCCCGCGTATCGGCGCCAGGAATCTTCTCGAATCGGTCACGCAGGATTGGGTGCAGCGTGTAATCGTAGACATACGCCGCGATGATGGCGCCGACGATTGGCGCGACGATCGGTACCCAGAAGTAGTTCGAGTACCCGGCGCCATTTCCAGGCAGCGCCACCTGCCCCCAGCCAGCCATCCACGCGAGCAGGCGCGGACCAAAGTCACGGGCGGGATTGATGGCATAGCCGGAGTCCACACCAAACGACATGCCAATGGCCACGACCAGCAGGCCAATGATCAGCGGCGCGATGTTCGACAGCGGCGGGGAGTTGCGCGCGTCCGTGATCGCGAAGATCAGGAACACGAGCAGGAACGTGCCGAGCACCTCATCGAAGGTGGCGTTCCACAGAGGAACGACAGCGCCACCCAGCGTCGTATGCGGCGAGGTAAAGAAGATATTGTCGGCGGCGCTGGCCAGCGAGCCACGGACAATATTGTTCTTCGACTCAAACGACGTAAAGCCAGTATTGTATTCGATGAAGAGGATCAGCGCGGCGAACCATGCGCCCAGCACCTGGAACAGGACGTACCAGCCAACCTTGTTCCATGGGAATGCTTTACGCACCGCCAGGCCAACCGTCACCGCAGGATTGAGGTGCGCGCCACTAATGGTGCCGGCGACGAAGACGCCGAGCATAACCGCGAATCCCCAGCCCCAGTTGATCAGCATCCAGGACGCCGAGTTGGCTGATCCCTGCGCTGCGCCGAAGCCCTGGAACAGCAGGACAACAGCGACGACACCATCACCGAACAGAATCAGGATCATGGTGCCAAGAAATTCGGCGAGTAGCTCGCCACCAAGTCCCGTACGACGTGTAAGCTCGTTCATGCTCTCGGCCCTCCCGAACAATGAGGATGTTTCCGTGAGTTTCCCTCGCACCGCTAGCGAATGGGATGAGTTGAGCGCCAGCTTGCATGGGTGGCGTTGATGTGCGAGCAACGAAGCTACCAAGCTCGCTGCCGCTTCCGCCCTCGAAGAAATGAGACGAAGCATGCTGCCATAAAGGTTCGCTTGCGTATCGTGATGGCGCTGGATGATGAGATGGGTCGTCCAGCGCCATCACGCGGCCCTCGCGTGCGCGAGTTCGGAGGCCCTCTGGCGAAGTCCTCGCGCACGCCGCCACGATCTTGCGGCAGACAGCCACGCGAGCCGGACTACTCGTCCTTCGCCCAGTCGCGTGCGCGATCCACCGCGCGCTTCCAGCCCTTGTAGAGCTTTTCGCGCTCGCCCTCGCTCATCGCCGGCGTGAAGACCCGATCGACCGCCCAGTTATTGGTGACATCTTGCAGACTGTCCCAGTAGCCAACGGCCAGACCAGCGAGGTAAGCGGCGCCGAGCGCGGTTGTCTCCGCGACGACTGGGCGCTGCACTCGCACGCCGAGGATGTCGGCCTGGAACTGCATCAGCCAGTTGTTCGCCACCATGCCGCCATCCACACGCAGATCTTTCAGCGCAACACCAGAGTCCGATTCCATCGCCTGCACGACGTCGCGTGTCTGGTAGGCGGCGGCTTCGAGGGCCGCGCGGGCAAACTCCGCACGTCCAGTGCCACGCGTCATGCCGACGAGGGCCGCGCGGGCATATTGATCCCAATACGGCGCGCCCAGGCCAACGAAGGCCGGAACGAGATAGACACCGCCCGTGCTGGTGGTCTCAGCGACTAACGCCTCGGTCTCAGCGGCGGTGTTGATGATCTTGAGCGAGTCGCGGAGCCACTGCACCGCGGCGCCGGTGATGAAGATGCTACCCTCAAGGCAGTAGGTCACCTTGCCACCGACACCCCAGCCAATCGTGGTAAGCAGTCCACTCTTCGAGACCTCAGCCTTGTCGCCCGTATTGAGCAGGAGGAAGCTGCCCGTGCCATAGGTGTTCTTCGCCATGCCGACGTCGAAGCAGGCCTGGCCAAACGTCGCGGCCTGCTGGTCGCCCGCGTCGCCCGCGATGGGAATCGGGGCGCCAAAGTGGCTCGCCTCCGTCTCGCCGTAGACTTCGCTGCTCTGGCTGGGCTTGGGCAGCATCGCGCGCGGGATACCCATCTTCGCCAGGATCTCATCATCCCAGTCGAGCTTGTGGATGTTGAACAGCATCGTACGGGAGGCGTTGGAGTAGTCGGTGCAGTGAACCTTGCCGCCTGTGAGGCGCCAGATCAGATATGTGTCAACATTGCCAAAGATCAACTCGCCGCGCTCGGCCCGCTCACGCGCGCCGGGAACGTTGTCCAGAATCCACTTGACCTTGGTTCCAGAGAAGTAGGCGTCAATGACCAGACCGGTCTTTTCGCGTATCTTCTGCTCCCAGCCCTCGGACTTCAACTGGTCGCAGTAGGACGCCGTTCGGCGGTCCTGCCAGACGATGGCGTTCATCACTGGCGCGCCGGTGGATTTGTCCCAGACGAGCGCGGTCTCACGCTGGTTGGTGATGCCGATGGCGGCAATGTTCGCGGCGGTGACGCCTTTATCGCGCATCACTGTCTGCGCGGTGATCAGCTGTGATGTCCAGATGTCCTCTGGGTTGTGTTCCACCCAGGCGGGTTGCGGATAGATCTGCGGGAACTCACGACTGGCGCTAGCCACGGCGTGACCTTCGTGGTTGAAGAGAATCGCACGCGAGCTGGTCGTGCCCTGATCCAGCGCCAACACATACTTGTCCTGAGAATCAGCCATGCCGTCAACCTCCTCTGGTTGAAGCGCTTTCGCGCCACTCTGCCTGCGGCGCCACCAATGGCGCCGTGGCCCATTCGGTCATGCTTGGTGAAT
>DASQSS010000416.1:0-2308 GCA_035642255.1 Ktedonobacterales bacterium
CTGGGCCATTCCCAGGGCGGGCATGAACACCTTTGTAGCCATCGAATTACGTCTTCCCTAGCGGCGCCGCTACCGCGCCTTCGACGATTGCGCCTTCTTGGCGTGCCCATCGGCCGCATGGCCGTTGGATGACTGCGCGGGCGCCAGCGCCTTGCGGCCAGCCTCCGTGTTGAGGTGCGACTGTGAATCGCGGATCGTCGCGAGCGGACCGGTCGCCGTATAGTAGCGGATGCCCGCGACCATCAACTCCTCAGCCGGGAAGCGGGTGATCACTTCACAGCCGGTCTTGGTGACGATCAACTGCTCTTCGATGCGCGCCGCCGACCAGCCATCAGACGCCGGCCAGAACGTTTCGAGCGCGAAGACCATGCCCTCCTGGATCACCTCAGGATGATCGAGCGAGACGAGGCGGCTAAAGATCGGCTTCTCCCAGATGGAGAGGCCAACGCCGTGGCCATACTGCAGCGCGAAGGCCGCCTCTTCATCCTGGAACCCAAAATCGGGAGCCTTCGGGAAGGTGGCGACGACATCACCGGTGGTCACGCCGGGGCGAATCATCGCGATGGCCGTGTCGAGGATGTCGCGGCACTTCTTGTAGGCGTCCACCTGGGCCTGCGATGCGCTGCCAACGGCGAAGGTGCGGTAGTAGCAGGTGCGGTAGCCGTTGTAGCTGTGCAGGATGTCGAAGTACGCCGGATCGCCGGGACGCAGCGCACGGTCGCTAAAGACATGAGGATGCGGGCTGCAGCGCTCCCCCGAGATGGCGTTGACGCCCTCGACATGCTCTGAGCCCATGTCATAGAGCACCTTGCTGACGAGGCCGACGCACTCATTCTCCTGCACGCCAGGGCGCATGAAGCGATACAGCTCGTCATACGCCGCATCCACCATCATGCAGGCGGTGTTGAGCAGCGTCATCTCGTCAATTGTCTTGATGATGCGCGCCTGCTGCATCAACTGCTGGCCGTCCACGACCGTGATGCCCTCGCGCTGCAGCGCGAAGAGCACTGGCAGCTCGATCACGTCCACGCCGAGCGGCGAGCCCATCAGGCCACGCTCTTCCAACTCGATGCGAATCTTGCGAGCCACATCTTCGGCGCGGCCTGATTCGGGCGACATCGCGCCGCGCTGGGTCGAGATGCCCGCGCGCGAGCGCTCGCCGAGCCAGGGGGCGTAGAGCTGATGGTGGCGAGCGGCGGAACCGAAGTCCCAGAGGATTGGCTCATCGTTCTGCGGCAGCAGGGAGAAGCGCGCAACCTTATCCATCGCCCAGGTGCCGATGTGCGTCGCGGTGATGTAGCGGATGTTGTTCATGTCGAAGCAGAGCAGCGCGCCCATCTCCGACTCGGCCAGCAGACCTTTGATGCGGTTCAGCCGCTGCGTGCGCAGCCGCTCGAAATCAACCCGCTCCTCCCAGTCCACACCCATCGTACCGTATGTCTTGGGACCCATGATGCGAGACTCCTTTGGCTGGTGGTGCTGGCGCGCCGCTGTATCGCGGCGCGCCGTGCGATGCCGTGACGCGCTAGACGCGACCGCAGAGGGTCTTGGCCAGCTCAGTCACTTTCTCAGGTGTTGGCACAGTCAGGTCTTCGAGCACTGGCGAGAACGGAATCGGCACGTCCATCGCGCCCATGCGCTTGACGGGCGCGTCGAGATAGTAGAACGCGCCCTCGGCGATGACGGCGGCGAACTCAGCGGTGACGCCATAGCGCTCGTAGCCTTCATCGATCACGATGGCGCGGCTGGTCTTGATGGCCGAGTTGATCAGCGCGTCTTTATCCAGCGGGAAGGTCGTGCGCGGGTCGATCACCTCGGCGCTGAGGCCGATGCTCTGGAGCTGCTCGGCGGCAGCCAGCGCGACCTGCACCATGCTGCTGGTAGCGACCAGCGTGATATCCTCGCCGACGCGTTTGACGTCCGCGACACCGAACGGGATGGTGTAATCGCCCTCGGGTACAGGGCCTTTGAGGGTATACATCATCTTGTCTTCGAAGATGACCACCGGGTTGTCATCGCGGATGGCAGTCTTGAGCAGGCCCTTGGCGTCGTAGGGCGTGGAGGGCAGGGCGACCTTGAGGCCGGGGATGTGGCTGACCCAGGCGTGCAGGCTCTGGCTATGCTGCGCGGCGCTGCGACGGGTCGCGCCCAGTGTCGTGCGGATGACCATCGGGACCTTGAGCTTGCCGCCAGACATGTAGTGTACCTTGGCGGCCTGGTTGGCGATCTGGTCCATGACGATGCCCAGGAAGTCGCCGAACATGATGTCCACGACCGGACGCATGCCCGTCATCGCCGCGCCGACGCC
>DASQSS010000417.1:0-7142 GCA_035642255.1 Ktedonobacterales bacterium
TCAGCTGCGAGTGGTAGAACACCCACTCGACGAATGCGACGAGAGCAACCGCCAGCGCGCCAGCCAACCAGGGCTCCTGTGTGACGCTCACGCCGGAGAGCAGCGTCCTGCCGTACACGTCAAGACGTAGCTGGTCGCCGATCAGCGCGGCCACGCCGAACGCCAGGCTGCATAGCGCCGCAATGGGGTAGAGCACGAATGAGGTGTCACTGCTGGGCCGCTCACCAGAGGGAATCGTCGCCAGACGCCAGCGAAACGCCTGCTCGATGTTGGGAATCTCGTCGATGAACTGCTGGATGTAGAACTCTTTGATGACGTGCGTAGTGATGATGCTGTCGCGCAGGGACTGGCGCAGATGAATCAGGCGAACGAAGAAAATCGAGCTGAGCAGCCCGCCAGCGATCAACAGCCCAACCGCCAGTGGACGCCAGTCGGTGTTAGTAGACCGACTGAACTGGTAGAGCGCACCCAGGCCGGAGAGCAGCGCGCCGATGATGGTGAAGTAGAAGTTTGAGATGCGCTCGCGGTTCTCATAGACCTGATAGGCCGACAGACTGGCGTAGTCGAACTCTTTGAGCAGGATGTTTTCGACCCGCAGTGACGGATCGAGCCGAGGGCGTGGCGCGCCATCATCTGGCGCAGGCGGCAAAGGATGTTCCTTTGGGGGCCGGTTGGTTCTGTCAGGCGGCAGCATGTACGCTCCTTATCCGTCATGGTTCGTTCAGCAAGGAGCATGGGCGTCACCCAGGCGCCCTACTTCCCCTGTGCCATGTATAACGGATGAAACGGCGATTACCGCGATCCAGCGCCTGTCTCCGGCATGAAGAAGGGGCAGACTGGCGAACCAGCCTGCCCCTGTCGCGTCTGTGACTCCATGTGTTGATCGGGCGCGTCAGTGCGCCGCCTGTTTCTCGGCGACCTCTTTCTTGTGGGCCTCGATGATGCCCTGCTGCACGTTCGCCGGAACTTCCTCGTAGCTGGACAGCTCCATCGAGAAGGAGCCGCGCCCCTGTGTGATCGAGCGCAGGTCGGTCGCGTAGTGCAGCATCTCAGCCATCGGAACCTGCGCCATGATGCGCTGCATCCCATGCTCTCCCGGCTCCATGCCCAGGATGCGCGCGCGCTTGGTATTCAGGTCAGAGGTGATGTCGCCCATGTTTTCATCGGGCGCGAGAATCGTCACCTGCATGATCGGCTCCAGCAGCGTCGGGGCCGCCAGCGCCACCGCCTCCTTCATGCCCAGCCGCGCCGCGATCTCGAACGCCTGCGACGACGAGTCGACATCGTGGTACTTGCCATCCACCAGGCAGACGCGCACATGCGTCATCGGGTAGCCCGCCAGGAAGCCCTCGCGCAGGGACTCGTTGACGCCCTTCTCCACACCTGGCACGTACTCTCTCGGCACCACGCCACCGACGATGCGGTTCTCGAAGACGACATCGCGCTCGGCGTCGGCCAGCGGCTCGATCTCCAGCCAGACATCGCCGAACTGCCCGTGGCCGCCGGTCTGCTTCTTGTGGCGGCCCTCCGCCTTGGCGCGCTTCTTGATCGTCTCGCGGTACGGCACATGGCGGTCGCGGCGGGTGACATCGACGCCAAAGCGGCGCTGCACTCGCTCCAGCGCGATCTCGATATGCGACTCACCCATGCCCGAGACGAGCGTCTCAGCGGTCTCGGGGTCACGCGCCACATGCAGCGTGGGGTCTTCCTCGATCATACGCGTCAGCGCGACACTCATCTTGTCGAGGTCGCTCTGCGTGCGAGGGAAGACCGCCGCGGTGAAGAGGGGCTCGGGGAAATGGATATTGTCGCGCTTATCGCAGTCTTTGGGACCGAGCGTATTGCCTGTGTGAGTCTTGCTCAGCTTCACCACCGCGCAGATGTCGCCCGCTGGCGCCTCGGTCATCGGCTCCTGTGTCTTGCCGCGCATCTGCAAGAGCTGGCCCATGCGCTCATCCGTGGCGGTATCCACGTTGAAGATGTGCGCGTCGGGTTTGAGTGAGCCGCTCATGACACGCAGGTAGCTGTAGGTGCCTTTTTGCGGATCCACCATCGTCTTGAAGACGAAGGCGCACGGCTGCCCGTCGGGTGTCACGCCGGGTCGCTCAGCGGCGGAGGGCAGATAGTCCACGATGGCGTCGAGCAGATTCTGCACGCCGATGTTCTTGGTGGCGCAGCCTGCCAGCGCTGGGGCCAGCATGCCGCTCGCCACTGCCGCGCGCACCGCCCGGCGCAGATCGTCCGTGCTGATCTCGCCGCCTTCCAGATAGGTCGTCATCAGGTCGTCGTCGGCCTCACAGGCTGCCTCGACCAGCGCGTCACGATACTGGCCCATCTGCTCGCGCACGTCGCCGGGGATCTCGCGCTCGACCATCGTATCCGCGGTGTATGCGTAGGCTTTGCCGGAGATGAGGTCTACGACACCGGTAAATGCGCCCGCCTGGCCGATAGGGATGGTCAGCGGGGCGACTTTGCCGCCGAAATGCTCGCGCAGAGACTCCAGCGCGCGGTCATAGGTCGTGTTGTCGCGGTCGAGCTTGTTGACAAGAATGAGCCGGGGCAGGTTGTGTTCGTCGGCGTGGTCCCAGGCAAGCTGAGCGCCCACTTCGACACCTTTTTCCGCCGAGACGACTAGCAGCGCCGCGTCCGCGACGCGCAGACCCGCCATCACCTCACCTACGAAGTCCGCATAGCCGGGAGTGTCGAGGAAGTTGATCTTCGTCTCACGCCACTCCAGCGGCAGGACGGTGAGATTGATGGACATGCGGCGCTTCTGCTCATCGGGGTCCGAGTCGGAGACCGATGAGCCGTCATCTACTCTGCCCTGGCGGGTGACGGCGCCTGCGTCGTAGAGCGCCGCGTCTACGAGCGAGGTCTTGCCGGACCCGCCATGTGCGATGACGGCGACATTCCGGATTCTGTCTGCACTGAAGACTCTCATACCAGGCTCACTTTCTGCCGCGCATGCGCGGCGATCGGCGCGTGGCGACTTTGCCACGCACGCTATCTTGAACCGGAGCAACGTCCAGCATAGGCTGGCGACCTGGTAGGCCCACAGAATCAGTGTGGGTCGCGGGTGAACCAGAAGGACTCGTGGCGCTCACAGGCGGCGGAAACACCGCCTGTGAGCGCCTGACGCCTCAGTACCGTTTGACCACAGGTTGTGAAAGAACCAACATGAACCAATGGGAGAATGGGAGGGGCGCGATCCCCTCCGCAAGCGCGGCTGACACGCGCCAAGCGCGCATCACGCGCCACTCTTGTGTGTCTTGTTATGGTACACGACGCTCGTCAAAAGCGAAACCCCTGGCGAGCGCTTTGTCGCTCCTCCGCTGCCCTCCATCTGCCCATCATCGCGGGTAAACATGTCACAGGGAAGCGTTCACTCTGTGTACGAATGAGTAGGCCGCTGGGGCGCCACATCGCCGTTGAGGAGGCGCGAAAACGCCCCCACTCCGGTGTGAAACAGAGCGGGGGCGTTGGCGTTATTCAGTTATGCGATCGCTATGCGACAGGTAGTCAGCCTAGCCGCGGGATGGACGTGAGCCTCGCGCGCGGGATGGGCCACTATGACCGCCGTGACCGCTATGACCGGCGCCAGTCGCCGAGCGGAATCCGCCTGCCGCGGCGCGACGTGGGCCAGTCGGGCGTCCGGCTGGTCGCTCATTAGCGCGCTCGCCACGGCGTGGGGCGTGACGCGCATCGTGACGCGGGGCGCGCTCAGCGCTGAAGCGATCGTCGCGGCGGAACTCACCACGACTCTCGCGACGGTCATCGTCACCACGCTCGTAGCGGGTCTCAGTACGGCTCTCGTAGCGATTCTCGCGGCTCTCGCGGCTCTCTGGCCGATAGTCCGCGCGATAGTCGTCGCGACGCTCACCGTCGGGAGCTGAACGTGACCAGCGTGAGGCGGCCTCCGAGCGACGGCCGGGGCGCGCCTCATCGGGGAACTGACGCGGGGCCGGGCGGCGATCACCTTCGTTGAAGTGACGATCCTGGCCACGCTCAAAACGGTCCTCGTAGCGATTCTCGTTGCGGCTCTCGCTCGCGGAGCCACGATCTTCGAAGCGGCGCGCGGGACGTCCCTCTGGGCGGCGGCCGCGACGCTCTGTCCACTCATTCCGGCGCTCTGGCGCGGCCTGATCGGTCGCGCCAGTTGTCGCATCCCGTGTCATTGTGGGCGCCGTGGTGGGAGCCTCGGACGTCAGCGCGGGCGCCTCGGCAGGCGTCAACGCGGCGGTGTTCGCGGGGATGTCGCCCTGCGGGAACGGCAGCGGTCTGACCTTCATCGCCAGGTCACGCTGGAAGCGGCGCCACTGCGCCATGTCGTCTGGCGCGAGCAGGGTGATCGCCTCGCCGGTATTGTCCATGCGGCCCGTGCGACCGACTCGGTGGGTGAACAGCTCAGCCGACTCAGGCAGCTCGTAGTTGATGACCTGCTCGATGGAGAGCACATCCAGACCACGCGCCGCCACATTCGTCGCCACTAGCATCGGCGACCTGCCGCTGCGGAAGTCCGTCAGCACGCGGTCACGCGCATTCTGGCTCATGTTGCCATGCAGCGCGGCCACAGGATAGCCACGCGCGATGAGCTGGCGGGCCAACTTATCTACGCCGTGCTTCGTGCGACCGAAGACGAGCGTCGTGCCGCTGGCCTCGCGGCGGCGGTCGAGCAGCGTCATCAGCGCGGTGAGGCGCTGCTCACGCGGCATCGTGTAGGCGATCTGGGTAATGGTCGAGGCGGGCCGGCTCTCCGGCGTTCCAGCGTCTACCGAGACAGGGTCATGCAGAAAGCGCTGGGCGATCTGGGTCGTCATCTCAGGCAGGGTCGCGGTGAAGAGCGCAAGCTGCCGATGCTCAGGCATGGCGGAGAGCAGGCGCTCCACATCGGGCGCGAACCCAGCGTCGAGCATCTGATCAGCCTCATCCAGCACGGCGAAGGTCAGGTGGCTCAGGTCGAGCGTGCCCTGGCGCAGGTGGTCGAGCACGCGACCCGGCGCGCCGACGGCGATCTGCGCGCCCATGCGCAGCGCCTCACGTTGCGGCACATAGGAGCGGCCGCCGATGAGCTGAGCGACGCGCAGGCCACGGCTGGCGCCGATCGAGAGCAGTACGCCGGCCACCTGGCCCGCCAGCTCACGAGTTGGCACGAGCACGAGCGCCTGCATGCGACGCAGACGAGGGTCCATGCGCTCGATCAGTGGCAAGCCATAGGCGATGGTCTTGCCAGAGCCAGTGCGCGACTGGCCAATGACATCGCGCCCAGCCAACAGCGGCGGAATGGCGCGCGCCTGAATCAGCGTCGGCGCCTCGATGCCCATCGCGGCGAGGATTTCGACTGCGCGTGGATGCGCGCCGAGATCGGCGAACGAGGTCGCCTCATCGGTTGATGCGGTTGATGCGGTTGGCGTGAATGACGGCTGCGCGGCATCAGTATCCATGGGCAGCGTCATAGACGGTTCAAGAGTCTCTGCGGTCATGCGTAATCCTTGTTGATCGTGTTGTTTGTATCGGGGTGAGCGGGCAGGCGCCACGCGCCATGCGCAAGGCTCACCGGGTTCTCGTCACCACACGGATCGGATACGCGTCACACTCAAGGATCCAGCGCGCCATCGGGCGCTGCGAATCCAAGCACGAGGCCGTAGTGAGGAAGACGGAAGAAGACGGACAGAGGCGGGGAGCAACGTCAATGTTTAGTGTCCGCGTGTCATCTAATACGTATAGTGTACCCCGCAGGACACCTGCTGTCAAAAGAAGGGGACTGCTGGCGCCAGACCCGATTGACTCTGGCGGCCCGAAGTACGCTAGTCCTGACTCAGAAACCGTGCGCGGGCGAGAGAGGCCAACGCCATGTCGGAGGCCAGAGCCTCGTGAGTGACGTTGGCATGATAACGTTGGCCTTCTATGGAGCTCTATGGATCTGCGGCCCCGAAACCTGACGCTAGCGCGCCACCTGCGCCGCGCCGAGGTCCTGCGAGATGAAGAGGCCCGGCAGCGGGAAGCGTGAAGCGAGCGCGATCACCCGCTCGCGGGTCTGGGCAGCCTGCGCCTCACTCTCACGCCCGCTGATCGCCTCGTGGATCAGGTCGGCGACCTCGCGCATCTCGGCGACACCAAAGCCGCGCGTGGTGACAGCGGGCGTGCCCAGTCGCACGCCACTTGTGCGGACGGGCGGCTCTGGGTCGAAGGGGATGGCGTTCTTGTTGGTGTGAATGTGGACGGCCTCCAGCGCGCTCTCGGCGTCGCGGCCCGTCACGCCCAGCGGGCGCACATCCACCAGCATCAGGTGGTTGTCGGTGCCGCCGGAGACGAGGCGCAGCCCGCGCTCGGTCAACGCGGCAGCCAGCGTCTGCGCGTTCTCCACCACACGCTGCTGGTAGGCGCGGAACTCAGGGCTGTGCGCCTCCTTGAAGGCGACGGCCTTGGCCGCGATGATGTGCTCCAGCGGGCCGCCCTGCGTGCCAGGGAACACGCCCTTGTCGATCTTCGCGCCAAGCTCCTCCGTGCAGAGGATGATGGCGCCCCGCGGGCCGCGCAGTGTCTTGTGGGTGGTCGTGGTGACGACGTGGCAGTGGGGAACAGGATTGGGGTAGAGATCGGCGGCGACGAGGCCAGCCACATGCGCGATGTCAGCCATCAGCAGCGCGCCAACGCTATCGGCGATCTGGCGGAAGCGCGCGAAGTCGAGGCGGCGGGGATAGGCGGAGAAGCCGGTAACGATCAGCTTGGGCTTGTGCTCATGCGCCAGCCGCTCGACCTCCTCGTAGTCGATCATCTCAGTGTCGCGGTGGACACCATACGAGACGAAGTTGTAGAGCTTGCCGGAGAAGTTGACCTTGGAGCCGTGGGTGAGGTGGCCGCCCTGGTCGAGCGCCATGCCGAGCACGGTGTCGCCGGGCTGCAGCAGCGCGAGATAGACGGCGGCGTTGGCCTGCGCGCCCGAGTGCGGCTGCACATTGGCATGGGCCGCGCCGAAGAGCTTCTTCGCACGCTCGATGGCCAGCGTCTCGACCTCGTCCACCACCTCGCAGCCGCCATAGTAGCGCTTGCCCGGCAGCCCCTCGGCGTACTTGTTCGTCAGCACACTGGCGGCCGCCTCCTGCACAGCGGCGCTGACGTAGTTCTCCGAAGCGATCAGCTCA
>DASQSS010000418.1:0-23248 GCA_035642255.1 Ktedonobacterales bacterium
CACCAACCCACAGCCGGACGAGCATCCGCGACCGCTCGGCCAGTGGTCGCGCCAGATAGCGGGCCATCACCCGCGTCTCCGCCGCATGCAATCGCTGCGCCGCATCAGCGCCGTTCACACGCAGCAGCCCCAGCCGCTCCAGCGCGCGCCGAAGAAAGAGCAGGCGCGGCAGATCAGCCTCCGCCGCGTCGCCAGCCGAGGCGTCATCGGCCGACCTGACCGAACTGATCGACGCGCCCGTGTCGAGATCGTCGCGCAGGCGACGCAGCGCCGGGCGCGCCACATAGCCCCGGCTCGTCAGCGGGGCGCCGCCTGTCTGCGCAACGCTCGACCAGTACAGGTAAAGGTCGCGCTGGAAACGGACCGCTTCACTCAGGCCCGGATGCTCCGGTGGTGTAGTCGCCTCGCTCATAGCTCCCACCCTTTGCGCGCCAACGCATCACGCAGGGCGATGCTATCTGGCCGCGCCAGCGCCACCTGGCTCGCGCTGAGCCAGCGTACGCGCTCGGCCAGCCCCGGCAGCCCGGCCAGCGCCTCGCGCAACGTCGCCTCGTCGCGCCCTTCCACCAGCGTCACATCCGCGCTCAATCGCGCATCACCGTAGCCCGCGCGCCAACCCTCCAGTCGGGGAGCCAGCGCCTGCGCCGCGCGTGTCAGCCCCAGTGTTCGCAGCGTCGCCAGCGCATCCTCGGGGCGCAGTCCCAGATCGAAGTTGGCGCAGGCCTGGTCAGGACCAAAGCTGTAGATCAGCCGCCCGCCCGCCACTGTTGGCGGCTGCGCCCAGCGCTCCAGCAGATCGAGCAGCGCGGGAGTCGCCGCCAGCGGTTGCGTCGCCAGCGCACCCTCGCGGGTCGGCAGAGCCATCGGTCCCCAATCGAAGGTCAGCGCGGCCAGCGCGCGGCGATCCACTAACTCATCCACGGTCTCGTCCGCGCGGCCATCGGGTGAACGCAGCAGGAACGCGCCCAGCGGCGTCAGGCGGAAGAACGACGGCGACGCGGAATCATCGCTGGCAAGGTCGAGCGCGCCCCACCAGCGCAGCGGTCCCGCCAGCAGCGCACGGATGTACGCGCCCTCCGCCGCATCCCACTCAGCGCGCACGGTTGGGCGCAGCGGTCGCCCATCGCTGACCCGCTCGATGCGCCAGGCGGGCGCGCTGAACGCCATCTGGCGTCCGCGCAGGAAGAGCGGATTGATTCGCCAGATGAGTTCCAGCAGGTCGGCGACGCTGAGCCAGACGCTGGGCCGCGCCTGCCCCACCAGCCGCGTGATGAATCCGCGCGCTGCGGCCGCCTCCTCCGCCAGCGCGGCGGGACGAAAGGCGTCGTGCGCGTGGTCATAGCGCAAACGGGCGCGCTTCGTCTGGCGCTCCAGATCCACAAGCTCAGCAGGCGACTGCGCGGCGAGCCAGACACGAAACCCGGCGCGATAAGCATGCGGGCGCGCAGGTGGCGGAACACGGGCGAGGTCGGTGACGGGTCGGGCGGCCTCGTGTTCACGCGCCCAGAGCAGCGTGCGACGCGCCAGCCGTAGAATCGCCGCATCCACACCGACGCCACGCGCCAACTCAGCCGATTGCGCGTCAGGCAAATCTTCTGGCATCAGCGCGGACCCAGGCCGCCCGCGCCGCTCCACACGCCCCTGCGCCTCACGCTCGGGCGCCCCAGTGGCTAATCCAGCGGCGGCGGCAAAGGGACCATGTGGAGCGGGCGCTCGTGCGAGCAAGGCGAGCGCCAGGAGCAGCGGGCGCGCAGACCCAGCTTCCACCCGCAGCCGCGACGGCCCACCTCCGGCGCCTGCCGATCCGGTAGTTCCGGTCGTAAGGTCCAGCCGCTCATGAGACGCGATGGGCAGCGTGCGCGGCAGGGCGTCGCGCGTCTCGGGAGCGAGGCGCCAGCCTTTGAGCCGCCGCCAGCCCGCATCCTCGCCCACATCTCCGCTGGCGGCGCGCGCCGTGGACGCCGTCGGGAGCGTCGAGCCGAGCAACGCCGCGAAGACCAGGCCGTGCCGTTCGAGGGTGGTCAACGCGCTGCGCAGCCCGCTCACTGGCTTCCCCGCGCGCGCCGCTAGCGCCTCCGCGTCGGCGGAGGTCAGCGCGCCGCCCGCCAGCCGCACCCAGGCCAGCGTCTCGGCGGTCTCGGGGCCGAGCCGCACGACCAGTGTGCGCAGCACGGCCGGGTCGCGCAGGGCTGATTCCAGCTTCACCCGCGCCTCCGCCTCATCCATCTCCGCGCCGAGTGTGCGACGGGCGATGGCGCTGACCTCGGGCGCGGATAGACGGCGTAGCTCGTCGCCCAGCGTCAATGGCGCCTGTGGACGGCTCTGGCGCGGCGCGTTGAGGAGACGTGGCTGGGTGGGCTGCGCTGGCTCACGCCCGGCGCGGCCAGCACGGTCAGGACGATCATCGCGCGGCTCGCGCGCCTCGACCATGAGTGGCCTGGGCGGTAGGGCTGACGCTTCACCGAGGGGTGTCACAAAATCGGCGGGCGCGCGTATCCAGGCGGTCAGAATCGCTGCGATATGCTCGCAGCCGGGGCGTCGCTCGTCGTCAGAGGTCGTATGGAGCGCGCAGCCCCACCGCAGACTAATAGCCGGCGTCTCGCCCGTAAGCTCAGCCCACGCCTCCACAGGCGCCTCGCCAGGAGCGCCGGTGGCGCTGGCGCTCAAGCGCGCGCCTTCACGACGGGGCTGAGTCAGCGCGCGGCGAGTGAGCAGATCCATGCCCTGCGCCGCCGCGCTCAACCCACAGAGGCGAACCACATCAGCCTCGCGCAGACGCAGCAGGCTGAGCGGTGGCGGCTGGCTCGGCTGGCTCATACGCTGCGCGCCTCCTCCCGGCGCCAGCGGCCAACGGTGGCGAACAGCCTCGAAGTGCGCTGGCTCCTGGCTCATGCTACTGGCGCCAGAGGGCAGCCGTCAAGCGCCGAGCGCCGCGGGCCCGAGGATTACCACCTTCGCCACGACGCCATTGACCGTCAGCAGCAGTCGCGAGCTATCGGGCGACCAGATGGGATTCTCAGTCGCGCCGTATTGTTTCGAGTTGGAGCCGAACTGCCCGCCTGTGAAGCGTTGGAGCGTCGCGCCGCTTGCGCAGTCATACACGATCAGCGAGCCGACATCCTGCGCGATGGCGAAATTGCTGACAGCCAGCCGTCGGCCATCGGGCGACCAGGCCAGTGTAAGCTGGTTGCCACCCTGCGCATCGAGCAGGCCCAGCGCCGCGGACAATCCTTTGTCATGCGCGGGCGCCATGGGAAGCTGATCTGGCGCCGGACCGCTATCGCGTGGGCTGGATCCGTCAAACGAGGCGATCGGACGGCCAACTTTGGTGGGCAACCGCAGCTGGAGGAACGCATCGAGCAGATAGCGGCCATCAGGCGACCACGCTGAGGTGGTCAGCGCCAGCAAGGCATATGGCTGCGTCAATGGCTGAACCGTAACACCCTCGCTGGCGCACTGGGTCGCCGTGACTGGAGAGATCATACCCGTGCGCCACATGCTGAACGACTGCTCGGCAACATGCGCGACATCTGACGTGGGGGATGGCTCGGGCATCGTGGGCGCGACGGCGCTGGCGTTTGTGGGCAGCGGCTCATCAGCTACCAGCACATCCGACGGTAGCCAGTGATAGGTGAGCGCGGGCGCGAGGTAGATGGTCGCATGGGAGCCATCCACGACATCCCAGCGTTCAACCGGCATCGGCGCGAAGCCGTTGCCAGAAGCGCCGCTAGCGGAGTCGGGCGGATTCAGCGACACAACGACCCGGCCACGATTGGCGCCCGAGAGTGTGACGAGCGCCATGCCCGAATCTCCGACAGCGGCCCCATATACCCCGAAGCCCACCGCGATCATGCGCCCGGTTGGCGCCCAGTTCGTCTCATAGTAGGAGATGTCGTAGCTCGCGCCGTTGGCGCCTACGAACCCCAGCCGCGCCAGCGCGCCGCGTACGGCTCGGTCGAGCCCATAGGTCGCAGCCAACCGGCCCGATGCCGCATCGAAGATCAGCAGGTTGGGCTGCAGCGTAGCTGGCGCTGTGTAAGGCACGCCGCAGGGCGCCGAGGCGACCGCCGCGATCCGCTGCCCGTCAGGTGACCACGAGAGCCCTGAGAGGCACTGCGCCAAATCGCTCGACGCCGCCAACGCCGTGTAAGACACCTGGGAGCGTGTGAATGAGGGGCGCGGCACATGTGGCGCGACCACGACGGCGATGATCGCCGCCAGCGCCAGCGCCGCGACCACGCCACTCGCCCGCCAGGTTCCCTTCAGGCGACGTCCGACATTGGACGCCACGAGCCATGACGACCCGTCCTCTGGCTCCAGCGCGCTAATGCTCAGGTCGTCGTCGTCATCCGGATCATTGTCGGCAGGTGGCGTGAACCCAGGCTGATTCGTCACAAGCACCCTCCTCGGCTCGCCCTGCGCGTGTCATCGCGCTGCGCACCATCGCATTGGACGGGCCAGACGCCAAAGCGGTAGCCCAACGCGGGGCCAGGGGCTCAGCGCTCCGCCGACGCTGCCAGCGCACGGAGCAACGCTGACAGCGCCTGACCCGCTGGGGCTTGCGCCGCCCAGTTCGAATGCCCGGTCATGGCTGTCGTCTCAGGATTGATCTCGATCAGATAGGCGCCGTGGCGCAGCGCTGTCGCTGGCAGGGCCGCGGCTGGATAGACGCGCGCCGACGTGCCGATCACCAGGCATACATCACAGCGCTGCGCCGCCTGGTGCGCAACCGTCCACGGCGCCAGCGGCAGCGGCTCCTCGAACCACACCACATCAGGGCGCAGCGCTGCCCCGCAGCGCGGGCAGGGCGGCGGCTCAAGCTGTTCGCCGCCCTCCAGCTGCTCCAGCGCCGCCGCGTCGCCATCCTCCGGATCGTCCCAGGCGACAGGTGTGTCCTCTCGCGAGCAGCGAAAGCGGAAGAGGCTGCCATGCAGCTCGACAATATTGGCGCTACCCGCGCGCTGGTGCAGGCCATCAACATTCTGCGTCGCAAGCAGGCTCACAGCCGAGCGCGCCGCCAGCCACCGCTCGATCTGGGCAAGCGCCAGGTGCGCCCGATTCGGCTGGGCGCGCAGAGCCAGGCGTCGACGATGGGTGTACCAGCTCCAGACCAGCGACGGATTGCGCCGCCAGGCGGATGGCGTGGCGAAGTCCTGTGGACGATACTGGCTCCAGAGGCCCGTTCCTGGCGCGCGAAAGGTCGGGATGCCGCTTTCCGCTGAGACGCCCGCGCCTGTCAATGTGAAGAGATGGCGGGCCGCGCGCAGTCGCTCGATCGCCTCAGAGGGGATGTCTATCGCTGGCTCGCTCATGCTTACGGCCTCCTCACCATCTCTCCTGCGCGCATGCTGGGTCGCGCCACACTGCCAGACCACCTGGACGTGGCCCGCGTGTCGAGCGACATGACAGAGCATAGCGCGCCGCGCGGGCGCCTCTCCGCCAGTATACGCCCTCCTCGACGCGAACACGCGGGACACACAATGGCGCCGTACCCTCCTGGCTCAGAGGGAACGGCGCCATCCGCCATCTCACCTGCCCCGCATGCGCCTGACGCCAGCCGAACCCTACGCCGTACGCAGCGCATCCAGCGTTTGCTCGATCTCGCCCCAGACCCGCTGCCGTCGCGCCTCGAAGAGCCACGGGCGCGGCGTCGGGCGCGGCTCCTCGCCCTGTGTCTCCAGCCAGGCGCGCAGCGCCTCTTCCCACATCTGTGAGCGGCTGCGTCCCAGGTCATGCGCCGTCTGCTCAGCGCGCTCGATCAACGCGCCGATCTCGCCGAAGTCTTCGCGCCGCGCAGGCTCCGCTGCCCGCGCAACCGCATGCGGCGCTTCTCTGCGCCCCTGGGCGGGCGCGCGCCTTGCCTCCGTCGGCGTCATCGGCGTCATCGTCGAATGCGCCCAGGTAACCTGCTCGGTCGCCACAACCGCGCTGCCGAGCGAGAGCGCGGGCGACATCTGCCCGCGAGTCGTTTGCGCGCTCAGATGCGCCAACCACGCCGCCTCGACCGCGCTCGCCACGCGTGGACGTGTGCGCGAGCGACTCGCACGTCCGTTCCAAAGCCAACCCATGGTCCTGCCCTCCATCAATGCCCGATGCCACGTCACTCTTGAACACCCTCGCCCCAAAGCCGTCCAGTCGCCCAGCCGTGTCTGAACCGCCTTCTTGCCTACATGATCCGCGCTACGCCGATCTCACTCGTTGCATCCAACAGACGCCAGTCACCTACGCCGCATGCGCGCCAGCGGAGCGACTGTTCGTTTGTTCTATCTTATAGAACATTAGTTCTATTTTCTAGAACGACTACCTGAACGTCCTGGTCACATGACGCGGCCATCTTTCCGCGCTGGCATGCCGCCATCGGAAAATGCGATAGAAGCTATATGCCGTAGCGGCTGGATGTTGGCTCGGCGGGGCGCTAGACTCAGATCAGCGGCTCCACTGCGGCAGCCGAACGGACGATGACGCGAGACGGAAAGAGAGCGAGCGCGATGAGTGAGCGCGTTCCAGCCAAGGCGACTACGCCGCTGACCATTCTGGGGCTCGACCATGTGCAGGTCGCCATGCCACGCGGCGAAGAGCAGCGCGCACGCGCGTTCTACGGCGAGACGCTGGGTCTGCCAGAGCGAGCGAAGCCAGTAGCGCTGGCGAACCGTGGCGGCGTGTGGTTCACCTGTGGCGACCAGGAGCTGCACCTTGGCGTGGAGGATGGATTCCAGCCGCAGCGCAAGGGCCATCCGGCCTTCCGGGTGGACGACCTTGGCGCGATGCGCGAGCGGTTGGAGGCGGCTGGCGCGCCGATCAGCGAGGATGTTCCACTCCCGGGGCGGCTACGCTTCGAGACACGCGACCCCTTTGGCAATCGCCTTGAGTTTCAGCAGCTGCTTGCCACCGACGAGCCTGGCGAAACCAGTAAGGCGGCTGACATGGCTGACCCGGATGCGGTGGGCAGCGCGGACGAGGCGGCGCATGAGCGGGTGCGCCAGACCTTCGCGCCAAACGCCGAGGCGTATGTCAGCAGCGCCTCCCACGCCAGCGGCGCCGACCTGGCGCGCATGGTGGAAGTGGCGGCGCCGCACCCTGGCGACGTCGCGCTCGATGTCTCGACGGGTGGCGGGCATGTGGCGCTGGCGCTGGCGCCGCACGTCGCGCGGATGGTGGCCAGCGACCTGACGCCTCGTATGCTGATGGTGGCCCGCGCGCATCTCACGGCGCGAGGCGCGACGAATGTGGACTACGTAATCGCCGATGCCGAGCGGCTGCCTTTCCTCGACGAGAGCTTTGATCTGGTGACGGTTCGCATCGCGCCGCACCACTATCCAGACGCGGGGCGGGCCGTGCGCGAGATGGCGCGGGTGGTGAAGCGCGGGGGCAGACTGGTCATCATCGACAACATCGCGCCCGCTGATTCCGCGCTCGATGCGCTGCTCAACGACTGGGAGCGGCGGCGCGACCCAAGCCACATCCGCTCGCACACGCTGGCCACCTGGCGCGACTTCATCACGCAAGCGGGTCTGCGCCCGACGCATGAGGAGGTGGGCCGCAAGGCGGTCCCCTTCGCGCCGTGGGCCGAGCGCACACAGATGCCCGCAACGGACCGCGACGCGCTGGAGGCCGACATGCTCGCCGCTCCCGCCGAGGCCCAGGCCTTCTTCGCGATCTCCCGCAATGCCTCAGGCGGATTGGAGAGTTGGACGATGGAGTACGCGCTGCTGCGCGCCGAGCGCGAGACGTAGCGGCGCGGGCGTGGCAGGGTATCTCACGGCGGCATGCGCTCGTCATGCCGCCGTCGCGTGTGAGCCGCCGCAGCGGTATTTCACTGCATCACCTGAGACGCCACGCCAGCTAGACATGCAGGGCCGGCGCGCCACAAAGACCGCCTGCGCGACCCGGGACGAGGCCGGGGCGGGAGCCTTCGCAGGCAGGCATCGTGTCGGCCCCTGGGCTGACCGTAGGCGCGGCTTCAGCCGCCAGCCCGCTAGGTAGACACGAGATACGCGTAGACACGACTCGCCACGCATGCCTTACTGCGATGAGACATCCGCGACATGCGCGGCATGCCACCGGGGCTACTACAGGCACACTTCCCCACATCCAACAGGAGCGCTTGTATGAATGATCAAGAGCAAGAGTCGCGAGGTTCTGAATTGATCGAGTCGCCCGCTGGCGCGCCAGACCCGATTCTTTCCTCGCGCTTCGCCGAAGCGCTGGCGTACATCGTTAAGCTCCATGCTCACCAGGCGCGCAAGGGGACCAGGATTCCCTACCTTGGGCATTTGCTCAGCGTGGCAGGGCTGGTGTTGGAGGACGGCGGCGACGAAGACGAGGCCATCGCGGCGCTGCTGCATGACGCCGTGGAAGACCAGGGCGGCGCGGAGACGCTGGCGACGATCGAGCAGCAGTTTGGCCAGCGCGTAGCGGATATTGTCCTGGCGTGCTCCGATACGACCGTGACGCCGAAGCCACCATGGCGCGAGCGCAAGCAGGCGTATCTCGACCACCTGACGATCGCGACCCCTTCGGCGCGTCGCGTCTCGCTGGCCGATAAACTGCACAACGCGCGCGCGATTCTCTCCGACTATCGCGCCCTGGGTGAAGACCTGTGGGGGCGGTTCAACGCCCCACGAGACGACACGCTATGGTATTACCGCGAGCTAGTGAACACCTTCCGCAAGGCGAGGATTGACTCACCGATGCTCGATGAGCTGAACCGTGTCGTATCTGAGATCGAGCGGCTGGTGGCGGCGTAGCGGCGCCCATGCGGCCTTCACCGACGACCCGTGTGCGGCTCACCTTTCACGGGTCGTCGCCCACCTGTGGTTTGCGTTAGATATATGTTAGAACACGTCATATATATTGACATTATTTGTTAGAAAGTATATGTATATCTGTGCATGGCGCCATGGGGACGATTGAGGGAGGTTCCCCAGGGCAGCCGGAGGTACACGACAAGACCATCACATCGCAGAGAAGGAGGCGTAGACGTATGTCTTCATTGACGCGCTGGGATCCCATCCGTGACATGACAAGCCTGCGAGACGCTATGGACCAGCTGATGGAGCGAGCGGTGCTTCGTCCTGGGTTCGGGAACGGCCTGGGGAGCTTCGGCGGGTCGTCAGTTGGTCTCATGAATGTCTTTGAGTCTGGCTCCCGCTATATCTGCCAGATACTGCTCCCGGGCGTCGCTACCGACGCCATCGACCTCACGGTGCGTCAGAACACGCTGAGCGTCAAGGCGAAGCTGCCGGAGCTGGTCGCTGAGGAGACGCAAAAGGAAGCGGTATATCTGCTGCGCGAGTTTGGCTCGGGCGAGTTCACCCGCTCGATCAGCTTCCCAAAGGATGTTGACGGCGACGCCGTGCAGGCGCAACTCGAGCATGGCGTGCTGACAATCGCGATTCCACTGGCGCAGCATGCGCAGCCGCGCCGCATCCAGATCACGCAGGTAAGCGGAGACGCGCAGAAGCAGTTGGGCGCTTCGCAGCCTTCACAGGTCGTTGATGAGCAGGTGGCGAGCGGCCACTAATTTTCTGAGCGTCGTTCCCTTAGGCAGGCGCTGAACGCCGTTGGCAGGCGCCTGCTCCGCACGATCTCCCGATGACGCCCGTCTGTCACGGCCTGCCCCCATGATCGGCGGGCGTCACGCTTTCTGACTGAACACACTGACTGAGCATGATCGCGCTACGCTCGCGCATGCGCGGCTGCGCCCCGAAGGAGAGAAGCGATGCGCCGTCAACGGCCCGAGACGAGCGACGACAAGGCGCAGCGCCCAATCCCCACTGACGCCGACTTCCCCAAGTATTCGATCGCGGTCGCCTCAGACCTGTCGGGCGTGCCGCAGCAACAATTGCGGCGCATGGAGCAAAGCGGGCTGGTCGCGCCCGCCCGCACAGAGGGCAAGACACGGCGCTACTCTGACAATGACATCTCTGACATCGCCGCCATCAGCGACCTGAGCGACGAGGGTATCAACATGCCTGGCATCCGCTACATCTTGCAGCTTCGCCAAGACATCGAGGCGCTACGAGCGGAGGTCGCTGACCTGCGCCAACGGCTGGAGCGGGTCGAGGGTAAACCGCGGAACAAGGCGCAGAGCATGCCGCGCTAACCACGCTCACGCCACGTCTTCTGGCGCTAGCAGCCCGTGAGCCACACACAACTCTCGCAGCGCCTCCCCGATGCGTCGCCGTAGGTCGCCGTGGCGCTCATCACTGTAGGTATGTTCAGCGGTGAGACGCTGCTCGTGTGGGTAGCGCCAGACCGGGCCGCCGCGATACTCTTGCGGCTCCCAGTCATAGCGCGGCCAGACGTGCGCGTGCAGGTAGGCGTCGGTATTGCCCAGAATCTCGTAGTTCATCCGACGCGGCTGTGTCACGCGCATAATCGCCTCACCCAGCAAGCTCATATCCGCGAGAAACGTCGCGCGCTCGGGCAGCGCCAAATCGCTGAGATGGTCCACCTGCGGCGAGGCGAGCAGCACGCAGTAACCCGGCATGAACTGATAGTCGCCGATCACCGCGAAGCCGCTGCGCATCCGCGCGATCACCAGCGGATTCTCGCCCCGCTGCGCCGCGCCGATGCGGTCGCGCATCCAGTCGTCGCTCATCGCTCGCCTCCTTGTCCGCTTCGACGCCATCTGGCGCCTGAACCTCATCGCGAAGCAAGCGTATCACAGTGCCGCAACCTGTTAGAAATGCGCGTTCGTATCGGTTAGAGGTCATCACGATACTGGTCCTATGGATATGAGAACGCTCACACGAAACCCTCACGTTCCCTTAACGCACGGCGCGTATGCTCACAGTGTACCGGCGAACCGGGGCATCCTACCCAGTCAGCGAAGATGATGCGCTGTGGTGGCGTCCGCCGCGCATGAGGGATCCAGCGGACGCTTTGCTCTCGATGTCGAACCAGCCCATCCGCCTCTCGTACAGGTCATCCCTCGTCCCAGCCGAGTCAGGGACCGCTGGGCTACGCCGCGCCTACCAGTTGAGGGGAGTAAGATAGATGGCTTCGACATACGTCGCGCCCACAGCCGCGCAGCCGCAACCGACCGCGGCGCCAGGCAGATTCATGTTGGCCCAGGTCGTTGGCCGGGCAGTCACCGCGCGCAACACAGTCACGTTCTGGCTCGCGGCGCCGGGGACCACACGCGCCCCCGCGCCATACCAGCCGGGCCAATTCATTACGTTGGCGCTTCCTGGGGCCACACGTCAGCAGGTGATCTACCGCTCGTACTCGCTCTGTGGCGATGGCCGCCCCGACCAGCCCTGGGAGATCACCATCAAACGGCGCGCGGGCGGTCTTGGCTCGGGCTACCTGCACGACCGGGTGACGCCTGGCATGTCGCTACCCGTTAGCGCGCCGGGCGGAGCCTTCACACTGCCGCAGCCCCAGCAGATCAGCGCCGCCAGGACGATCATCTTCGTGGCGGCCGGCAGCGGCATCACACCGATCTATGGCATGCTGCGGGCGCTGGCGACACTTCCGCCTGCGCGTCGGCCCCATACGCAGCTACACTACAGCTTCCACAGCCCGCAAGACGCGATCTATGGCGACGCGATCAACGCGCTCGACCCGCAAGGTTCCTGGCTGCGGCAGTGGCGTTACGTCAGCGCCTCGGGCCAGCGCATGAGCATCGCCCAGGTCATCGGCGCGGCAGGCGATCAGGCGCCCTACGCGGAATGGTATCTCTGCGGACCCACTGAACTGATGCGCGCGGTTGAGAGCGCCGCCCGGCAGGTAGACGCCGATCCTGAGCGCATCCATTCTGAGCGTTTCTTCAGCCCAACCCAGCGCGCGGCCCAGACGGTCCAGACAGGAGGACAGGGTCAGGCGGCGAGCGCCGCAGCGCGCGTGCGGGTAGCTGAGACAGGAGCGGCGCTCCAGACGCGCTCAGGCGAGACACTGCTGGAGACGCTGGAGCGCCACGGCTACGAGGCCGACTTCAGCTGCCGCGCAGGCTCGTGCGGAACCTGCCGCCTCAAGGTGCTGGCCGGGCAGGTGCGCAATCCTGATGGGCAGGCATTGACTCCAGCGGAGCGCGCGGCGGGCTATGTCGAGAGCTGTGTGGCGCAGCCCATCGGCGATGTCACCATCGCGCTGGATGGTGTGGCCACGCCAGCGCCTACACAGGCGACACGCGCCATGCCCGCAGCCGGAGCGCGGGCAGGCAAGGCGGGCGGCAGAGCGGCGGCGATCGGCGCCGCGAGCCGGGCCGCGAGCCGGGCCGCCACTCGACGCAAAGCGCGCTGGACCCTCGCCGTCGCCTCGATCGCGCTCTTTGGCATGGTCTGGAATCTGACCGACCACACCATCTCGTCCGCCACGACGACATCGAGCAATAGCACGAATTCGTCCAGCTCATCGAACTCGACAAACTCGTCCAGCTCAAGTGGGTCGAGCAACTCGTCCAGCTCGTCCAGTTCCAACGGATCGAGCGGCTTCAACAGCACGCCGAGTCAGAGCTCGTCCAGCAACCGTAGCTCGGGGGTGTCATGATGCATGACCGACAGAGCGACATGGCCAGCGATAGGCGGCCAGCGCAGGCGTACGAGCTTGTCACACGAGCGCAGCGCATGATGGCGACTGAGGTGAGCGTGCAGCTTGCCGTCGAGCCAGAGCGCATTGCGGAGGCGCGCGCCGCGGTAGCGGAGTGCTTCGCGTGGTTCGCCGAGATCGAGCAGCGGCTATCGCGCTTCCAACCCACCAGTGAGTTGTGCGCGCTCAACCGCAGCGCCGGGAGCTGGTTCGCCGCCTCAGAGACGCTCTACACAGCAGTCTTCATGGCGATCCAGGAGGCGCACGCCAGCGACGGGTTGTTCAACCCCGGCTTGCTCCATCGCCTCGAAGCGCTGGGTTACGACCGCGATTTCTCGCTGCTCTCGCGGGAGCCCGCAGCCGCACATGCGCCAGCGCAAACATCGCCGCAGACATCGCCAGTGGACCTGTGGAAGGGCGTCATCTTTGATACCGCGCGGCGCCGCATTCGCCTGCCAGCGGGCGCGGCGCTCGACCTCGGCGGCATCGCCAAGGGCTGGGCGGCGGATGTGGCGATGGAGCGCTACTGCCTGCCATTCCCGGGCGCGCTCATCAATGTCGGCGGCGATATGCGTCTGCGCGGCGGCCCGCAGCCGGGACGCTCGTGGACCATTGGCCTGCGTGACCCACGCGACCCCGCCGAAGCCCAGTCGAATCCCAACATGGCGCCCGACGTGACGCCTGGCGCTTCCGCTGAGGAAATATGGAACCGCGCGACGGTGACGTTCAGTCGGGGCGCGCTGGCGACTTCCGGCGCGGCGCGACGCTGGTGGCACGCCAATGGCGAGCGCTACCATCATCTGCTCGACCCGCGCACCGGCCAGCCGCTCCCGCTCTGGACGAGTGACGACGCTGGCAGCGACGTGGACCGCAGGGGCTGGGAGCCTCTGATCGCGTCGGTGACGGCGCTGGCTCCGACGGGCGCTCAGGCGGAGGTAGCGACGAAAGTGGCGCTGGCGCGCGGCTACGCTCGTGCGCTCGCCGAGGTCGAGGAGGCCTGGGCGCGCTGGGGCGCTGTCGGCCCACATGGCGCATGCGACGCCGGTGTGGCGCTCATCTTCACACTCAGCGATGGCCGCGTCATCTATTCGGCGAATCTCGCGGCATGGCTCGACGCCTGGGGAACACACGCGGCTCCCCTCCCTATGATACTCAACACCCAGGGCGCGCAACCGCTCACTCTGGGAACGCTAGGATAGAACGATGGACATCTTCACGGCAGTACACCCCGCCGCGCTGGCCGCCGCGTCCACTGCGGCGAGCGGACTGCTTGGCGCGCTCAGCGGCGCAGCGCAAGCCGCCGCAGCGACCGCAGCCGCCGCAGCCGCCGCAGCCGCCACAGCCTCGACCGCGAATCCCTTCATGTGGTACGCGACCCGCGCGGCGGCCGTTAGCGCCTACATCCTGTTGACGCTGACGGTGCTGATGGGGCTGGCGCGCTCACTGGCGCGGGTGGCGCGGGTGCGCGTATCATGGCTCGTAGAGGAGAATCATCAGATCCTCGCGGTCATCACCGCTGTCTTTGTCGCGCTGCACCTGCTGACCCTGCTGCTGGATCCGCTGATTCCCTTCTCGTTGATCAACCTGGTCGTGCCCGTGGGCGAGCCATACAACCCAATCGCGGTGGGGGCTGGCGTCATCGCGCTCTACGGAATGGTCGCCGTGTTGCTCAGCTCCTGGCTGCGACGCCGCATGTCATATGGCGTCTGGCGCACGCTGCACTACGCGAGCTTCGCGACCTTCCTGCTGGTGACGGCGCATGGCATCTTCGCCGGCAGCGACACGAGCGAGCCGTGGATGATTCTCGTGTATCTCGTCTCGGCGGGGCTAGTCGGCCTTGGGATGCTGGCGCGCATCTTCTGGCCCGCGCCCACGCCACCCATGCCCGCCTACTCGCAGGGGCAGCGGCGGCGCGGACGCTAAACGCCACGCTGTATGCGGGCCGCGTACAGCGAGAGGGAGGCTCGATGCCGATCATCTCAGCGCGCCAGGCTCAGCAGCTCAGCGACCTCTTCGCGGCGCAAGCCAGCGACCATGTGTCCATCCTGTTTTTCACCCAGCAGGCGCAGCCAGACGCTTCTGATAACGCAATCGAGCAGGCCAGCGCGGACGCGCGAGCGCTGCTGACGGAGGTCGCGGCCCTCGCGCCCGCCTGGCTGACGCTGGAGCCACGCGACCTCGTGCGCGACGCGACGGAAGCGCGAGCGTTGGGCATCGAGCGGACGCCAGCGATCACACTGCGCGGCAAGGCGGCAGGGCTCGTGCGGACGTTCGGGGTTCCCGCGAACTATGAATTCACGACACTCATCAACGATCTGCTCGATCTGGCGTCAGGTGGCCACACGGAGCTAAGCGAGCGCACGCGCGAGTCACTGGCGCTACTCAGGCGTCCGGTTCACCTGCAGGTGTTCGAGACGCCAACGTGACCCGTCTGCAGCCATGTGGCCAGGTTGGCCCATCAACTCGCGATCCTCAGCGACCATGTCACTGCCGACGCCGTCGAGATTGCCCTTTTTCCCGATCTGGCGCAACGCTACCAGATCTACTCCACGCCCGCGCTCGTCATCAATGACAGCGCGCCGAGCTTCGGCTTCCTGCGCGAAGATGAGCTGATGCAGCAAACGCTGCACATCGCGGGACCCCGCCCTTTCGAGCCAGACTGAGCGGCTCACCCTTGCCCTGCGACATGCGCCCTCATCCTCACCCGAACGCAACCTTTCGGCGCCAATTATGCGCGCCAGCAGAGTGCGGAAGGATGTCGTTGGGACGACCGAGGCCACTCAGCCGCACCCACGAGGAAAGGGTGAATCGTCATGCAGTTCGCACTTCGCGTAGTCGGCATGCTCGTCGGCTTTTTCGCCGCCATTGTCATGCTCGTCGTGGACATTCTCTACTCGCTCTCGCATGTGCTAGGGCGCGTCGCGGGCCTCACGGGCGATAGCTCACACTTCTTCATCGGGTTGCTCTTCACCATCATCGGCTTTGTAGGCGCGCTGATGGCGCCGTTCAGCTGGGGATCTTCGATCGTGCTGATGGCGATCGCTACGGTCGCGTTCTTCTTCATCGTCGGCTGGTGGGCGATCATCCCGGCGATCTTCTTCGTCATCGCCATGCTGCTGGTCTACCGCGACCGTGGCCAGGCCGTCCGGGCGGAGCACCGCATACCCTCCGGCGTATGAGCGTCCCGATCGAGGTGCGCGAGCGGGAGAGACAGGAGGGGCGGGTTCATCTCGCCTGCGAGGTCTCTCACCGCTCGATGGCGACGACGAGGTAGTAGCCAAGGCAGAAGACCGCGAAGATGACGACCAGCAGCGCGCCATCCAGCAGCAGCTCACCACCGGTTCCACTGCCGAGCCACTGGGCGAATAGCGTGAAGACGACGAAAACCCCCGCGACTACACTGGCGGCGATCAGCAGATAGCCGATGATTCGACGCATGGCTCGGCGCTCCTGTCATCATGCTCGTCATCATGCTCGCATGCTCGGTGGCGCCCTTAGGCGAGGCGGGCCGCCGCGACGTCGAGGCGCTTGCGATAGCTATGATGCTCCACTTCGACGAAGTGTCGGGTGGACTCTTTGTAGCGCACTCCACCGCCATAGTTCTCCTGGCCCACGCGCTTCAGCTCACGGAAGCGGCGCGCTTTGGGTGAGGCTTCATCCTGCCGCCGAATGAACCGCGCAATCGCGCGCGCCTGGCGATCCTCCAGTCCCCATTGCCCGCTATCTGGCTGGATCAATCCAACGACGAACAGGTTATCGTAGGTTGGGTGGAAGACGTTCAGATACAGGCTGGGATAGCCATGTTTCCAGTTGAGCAGGGCGTGGTCCATGAAGGGAAAAACGATCTGGAAGCCCGTGGCATAGACCAGCAGGTCAATCATCTCGCTGGAGCCATCGCTAAAGACGACCTCGGAGCCGCGAAACTCGCGGATGTCCGGCTTGCAGACGACATCGCCGTGCGCGATGAAGTAGGGAAGCTGAGCGTTGACGATCGGATGTGTCTCGAAGAGCTTGTGATCGGGCTTGCTCGCGCCAAAGCGACTCAGATCGCCCACGGCGACGCGATACGTCACATTCCCCACCATGCGGCGCACGCTGAGCGGCAAGCCCAGATCGAGCAGGCGCTCTCCCACCTGATCAACCGGCTTGCCGAAGAAGAACTTGGGCATGTAGTAGTAGCCGCGCCGTGTGCTGAGAAACGTCTTGCGCGCATGTGACGCTGACTCCGCCGCGATGTCACAGCCTGAGTTGCCCGCGCCCACCACCAGCACGCGCTTGCCTTCCAGCATATCAGGCGTTTTGTAGTCAGAGGAGTGCAGCGTCTGCCCGGTGAACGCGCCGGGGTACTGAGGAATCTTGGGCAGCCAGTTGTGGCCGTTGCAGATGATGACGCCCCGGTAGCGGCGTGTCTCGGTTTCGTCGCTGAGCAGATGATGGAGCGTCACATCCCACTGCGCGGCATTGGCGCCCACCGGCGCGACCCGCGTCACCTCGGTATTGAAGCTGATGAACGGCTCCAGCCCGAAATGCGCGACATACGACTGGAAATACGCCAGCGTTTGGGCGTGGCTGGGGAAGTCAGGATACTCAGCCGGCATGGGAAAGTCGGTATACTCGGTGAGTGGCTTCGACGAGATCAGGTGCGTCGAGCGATAGACGCTGCTGTGCGGCTTGCCGTAGTACCAGTTGCCACCGATGCCGTCTTCGCGCTCAAAGACATCGAACGGGATGTCTAGCTCGCGCAGATTCTTCGCCGCGGTGATGCCCGACGAGCCTGCGCCTATGATGCAGAATCGCCGTTCGCTGCTTCCGGCTACTTCGCTGTGTGATGCGCTCTCGCTCATTATGCCGCTCCCTCCACCCGCGCCCATCGCGCGCCGCGTACCTCTTGGCCCTTCACGCACACAATGGCCAGGCGGCGACGCGCTGAACGGCGTCGCCGCCTGGCATGCATCATACGCAAGCAAACAGGTCAGGCACAAGCGGCGATTGGGCAGCCAACCCAGTCCGGGCGGAGGCGGCTCAGCCGCGCGTGGCCCAGGCCGCGGCGACGAGCGCGGCCAGCGCGATCAGCGTCGGCACGCCCACCCACCACGCCAGTGGCGGGCGATCCTCGCCTTCAGGACGCTGGCCGAAGCGGCCCTCCCAGGCGCCCAGCCCCGCCGCCACCAGAATCGCCACGACCAGCAGCGCGACGCCATGCGCGACCGGATTGGTGATGCGCGTGATGAGCGGCGAAACGAAGGCCAGCGCGAAGAACGCGCCACACGCCACCAGTTGTATCGCCTCGCCGATGCGCAGCAGGCCAAGATCGTGGCCACTGAGATCGGTCGCCTCGCCCGCCACGAGCTCAGCCCCGTTGTCGTCCGCGCGCAGCGGTGAGAGCGCCGCCAGCGCGGGCAGGGCGCATAGGAACGCCAGCCCACCGAAGATCACCGCCAGGGTATTGAATGGCGACTGGCCGATCATCGTCGCCGCGTCTCCCAGGGTGAGATCACCGTGGACCTGCGCCAGCGCTGTGACGCCGAGCGCCAGCGGCAGCGCGGCCCCCGCCAGCAGTCGCGCGCCGCGATCCGCCGCGAGCCGTGAGAAAGGTGAAGGGATGATCCAGCCGAGGAAGAGTCGCGCCAATGGCAGTCCCAGGAGCAGCGCTACCTCAGCAAGCAGATCGCCCTGCAGGCCAATCGAGCGGACCAGCGCGTTGCCAGGCAGCGGCAGCAGCAGCAGCGCGGTCAGCGGCGCCAGCACGGCGATGATCACGCCGAGCGAGATGGCGAACTGGCTGACACCCTCTGGGGCATACGTCTCGCGCGCGAACAGCCCGCGAATCGCCGCCACATCGATCAGGGGATTGGGAGCGGATCGCCCCTCGGCCGCGCTGCGCGCGACGGAGCGCGCCCAACCCAGCGCCCACGCGATGACGAGCGCGGCCAGCGCGCCCGGGTAGACAAACGCCGCGAGGACGAATCCGAGCGCGCTATTCATCGCCGCTTCTCCTTATGGTGATGGACACCCGGGACCGATGCGCCGTTGCCCATGTCCAGCAGATAATTGTGATCTGTCATTGCCTGGCCGAGCATATGCCCATGTGCCAGGTCGTCAATGTCATCGTCAGTGTCATCGTCAGTGTCATCGTCAATGCTATCGTCGTCGCCCCAGCCCTCACGCGCCGCCTCGATCAGTGCGGCCAGGCGCGCCGCGCGGTCGGGCGCGGGAGTGGCGGGAGCGGTCAGCGCGGGAGACTCGATCGAAATCGCCAGGGGAGCCACAGCCGCCGTTTCTAGCGCATCGCGCGCGTCTGGCGCTTCTCCACCAGCAGGCGCGGCAGTTCGCGCAGCGGCAGACGCAACATCTGTCGCGACGGGATGTCCACTTAGCAGGCGCTGCGCCTCGGCGATGGCTTCGATGATCGCCAGCGGCGCGGGCGGACATCCGCCGATGACGACATTGGCGTTGAACACCTGCGCCAGTGGTGTCGTCAGGCATGGGCTACCCGCGAAGACACAGCCGTTGATGGCGCAGTCGCCGACGGCCACGAGCGCGCGCGGATGCGGCGCCCCGTCAAGCAGCGCGCCGATGCTGGCGCGGGCCTGCTCAGTGAGCGCGCCGCAGAGCAGAATGACATCGGCATGGCGCAGCGCACGCGCGAATGTGACACCCAGCGCGTTCAGCCGCTTCGCATAGCGTGGGGCCTCCAGCGCGGCAAGGCTCTGCGCGCAGGCCGAACATCCCCCGGTATGCGCGGACGCCACGAATACCGCGCGGTGGGCGGCGCTGAGGTCGCTCATGCCTTGCCTCCCCCACCATGCGATTGCGAGGTCGCGCCACTGTTAGCCGCCTCGGATCTCAGCGCGCTGCCCGCCACGTCAGGCAGGTTGCCGTCGTCCTCGACTTCGTGGTCGCTTTCCTCGTCGTCCGCCAGACTCTCGTCATCTGTATTCAGGCCCAGCCACGCTGCTCCCGGCGTCAGCCAGCCAGAGCGCCACGCGCCGCGTAGGTCGCTCCAGGTCTCCGTTGGCTCTGGCAACGCGACCAACTCAACAGGCTCCTCCTCTTCCTCCTCATCCAGACCCTCATCCAGCTCCTCCGGCGACTGGCCAGCCAGATAGACTGGGCGAACTTCGCGTGGCATGCGCGAGAGGATGTAGGCCAGGACGAGCGCCCCGACGACGACCAGAATCACCGGAGCGGTCGCGTACCATTGCCCCACGCCCGCCGTATATCCCGAGGATGAGGGCGCGACGACGCCAGCGAGCGCGCCCGCCTGGAGGGTCGCGCTGGCGGCTCCGCTCGCAAGCGTCACCGCTACAGCGGGCGCCACGCCAGCCAGCACGATCAGCACGCCCAGCGCGACGCTTGGTAGCTCTTCGAGCCGAAGCTCCGGCGCGCCTGTGGCGACGGGCTGGGCGACACCCTCAGCCTCATCTTCAGTCTCGGCGTCGTAGTCCGCGTCAACGTCCGCGTCAACCTCGTCAGGCGTCTCCATGCCCGAATTCGTCGTGTTCGCTGGCGCGGCGGAGGAATTCGCGCCCTCGACGACATCGCCATCGTCCGCGTCGTCCGCGTCGTCCGCGTCGTCGATCAGATCGAGGGCGCCAGCAGAGTCAGTGGCGACCAGCGGAGCCGTGAAGGCGGGAGCGGTCGCGCGCACGAGGGCGATGGCAAGCAAGGCTGAGCCTGCCCATGCGAGTCCCACCAGCGGAATGCTCAGGCGAGGGCCGGTGAGCGCCTCAGCGCTGATGAGCTGCAGTGGCGCGAAGCCAGCCAGCAGCGGGACACCGACGAGCGAGGCGACGCCGACCACCCAGGCGAAGAGCAGCGCGGGCCGCAACGGCTCGCCTAGAATGCGTGGTCCGGCGCTCTCTGGCTCGATGTCGGCGGTGATAGCGCCCGAGGCGTTCAGCGCGGCGATGACCGCGCCAAGTCCAATGACTGATGTCGCCAGCAGCAGCGTAACGCCGAGCAGACTCAGCGGCGCGCCGACACCCAGCCCCAGCAGCCCCCAGCCCGCCTGCGCTAGTGTCAGCGAGGCGAGCAGGCTGCGTGGATCGCGACGCCCCAGCGCCAGCACGCCAGCGATAGCGACGCTGACTGCGCCCAGCAGCGTGAGCCCGATGCCAACAGTGAGTGAAGGCTTGCCAATGTTGAGCGCAGCCCAGCTGCTGCCAGCGCTTGCGCCGATGCTGAAGGTGCGCGCGCCCACGAAGATCGCGGCGGGCATGACCGCCAGTGAGACGGCCGCCAACCCGGCGGGCGCCGCGATGGAGGCGCGCTTGCGCAGCCACGCGAGGGCAGGATAACCGCCAGCGGCGAAGGTCAACGCCAGCGAGATGACGAAGATGTGGCCGATGGGCGCCCGCCCCGCGCCGGTGAGGTCGAGCAGACGCCGCGCGCCAGCGGGAGCCGCGATCAGCAGCGTCGTCACCACCCAGACCACCGGACCAACGACCATCAGGCTAAGGCCACGCCAGTCGAAGATGGCCGCCTCGCTCCCCAACTCACCCAGGAGCCAGGCGACGACGACCAGCGCGACCCAGACAATCCCGAGCAGGACGATATTCTCAGCGAAACAAATCCACAGCGCCAGGGTCTCCAGCGCGAGCGCCAGCGCAGCGCCCATCCACTGCCAGCGGCCCAGCGGGCGACGCCACCAGTCGCGCTCCATCCCCGACGCCGTTACGCCTTCGTCGCTCGCCTCGTCGCTCGTCGCATGAGCGGGCTCATCAGCCGTCTTGTCCTCTACTGAACTGGGGGTCAGGGCGGCTTCTTCCACCGCGTCGAGCGGCGCGGCGCGCCAGGCCAGCCAAAGCAGCATGGGTGCGACGATCACCGCGACGCCAAGCGCCGCATAGCCCCCCAGCATGTCGGCGCGCCCATAGAGCGCCACCCAGCTCGACTGATCACCCAGCAGCGCGATCTCCAGCGGGAAACCACCGCTGACCTCGGGGAGCAGGAGCGCCAGCCCGATAATCGGGATGACCACACCTACCAGCGCCAGGCCAAGCGCGAACCCGGCTGTCGCCCGCCGCGCCAGGCCAAGGCCAGCAAGCGCCAGCGCCATCACCAGTGGGGCCAGGGTCAACAGCCCGAATAACACGGTCAACGGCACGGTTGTTCTCTCTCTCAGACCGCTCGCGTCAGATCAGGCCCGACGGCCAGTCATTCGGCGTGAACGGATCGTTCCAGGTATGACGTCACATATGGCGTATGGCGTCGTCCAGTGTTTCACAACAGGCGCGCACAGATGGACGATTGCGCGCTCCACGTCTCACCGCGCTAGAGCTCAGCGCACGAAGGGCAGATATCCAGACTGACAAGCGCCGTCGGCGCATCCGCCAGTGTGCGGCCCGGCAGCCAGCGCGACGCTCGCGCGAGCGCAGTCGCACATGACGTGACGAGTCGCGCCTGCGTGATCGTCTGATCATCCGCCAATGTCACATCGAGTCGCGCCGGGCCGTGCGCCGTCTGAATCGTCGCGCTCGCCTGGCCTGCCTTCAGCGCTACACGCGCCGAGCTGGGGGCGGCGTCACCCAGCGTCTCCGCACAGACCCGCATGATGTCATGGCTCAGCTTCAGACGTGTTATCAAACGCAACGCACAGGACATCGCTTCGGCCACGCCACCCGGCAAATCATCGAGTGGTGTCCAGTCGAGCGTGATAGCGCGGTAGCCATCGTAGGGCGCCACGCGACGCGCATCGTCGCGCGCGAGTGGGCCGACCGCGGCGCTCGCCTCCGCGCTATCGCCCGCGCCATCTCCCGCCGCGATCTTCGTCTGCCGCGCATCCACATGCGCGGCGGCGCGGCGTAGCGCGCCCTTTGGTCCAACGGCCGCCTGCCAGAACTCGACGACCTCATGGAGCCAGCCCACCAGCTCACGCGCCGCCTGGAACTGAATGCCCTCGCGCACTCCGCCGGGCTGGGCGATGGCCCAGTAGACCCGCTGCCCGGTCGCCAGCTCCGCGACATCAAAGATGCGCTCACGCTGTTCGAGTCCATGCGCTCGCACTGTGCGCTGATTGAGCGCACGGGCTAACTCACTCAACGACCAGAGGGCGCTCAACGTCATCTCCAGCTCAGCGAAGAACACGCGGGTGAGCTGCGCGGAGCGAGGGGCAGTGATGCGCGTGGCGCGCTCCGCAGCCAGCGTGAGCGCAAGGCGGTAGCCCTGGCCAGCGTGCGCGCAGACACGCTCTAGCACCACCAGCGCATCTTCAATGGGCTGTCCCGCGATAAGCTCCAGCAGACCGCGACGTCCATAGCCACTGACAGGCGCAGAGGCGGCGACGATGCGCTCGCCATGTGTGCGCAGGCGTAACGCATACGGCTCCAGGAGGAGGGGATGGTAAGGACCCAGGGGAACGATGACAGCGCTCGTGCGCGTCTCCTTTCGCTTGCCTGCGGCTCCGCAGGCCGCGCAGATTGTTCTGAGATGACTCACCAGTGGCTCTTCGTGCGTGATTCGTGACATTCTCAGCATTCGCTCAGCTTGGCGGCGTCTGTCGCCACATCTTCGCTGGCGCACACGCTGAGTATAACATGGGCCTCCAGCCCCCACAATAACGCCATAAAGAGGGCCAGGGCGGTGTCAAAGTCAGGAGGGTGAAAACGAAACGCATCCGGTATCCTAACAAGCGAAACAAACAACCAAGCTTGTAAGGAGGCCAGATGCGCGCAAGCGAGTGTACCACAGCAGAGCACGCCGCGAGTCAGTC
>DASQSS010000419.1:0-2615 GCA_035642255.1 Ktedonobacterales bacterium
GGACTGACGCTCGCGGTGCGTGGCGGCGGACATTCTTTCCCCGGATTCGGAACCTGGGATGATGGCCTGGTCATTGACCTGTCACACATGAAAGCAATTCATGTCGACCCGGTGGCAAGAACAGTTCGCGCTGAAGGCGGAGTAAAGTGGGGAGAGTTCGACGCGGCGACCCAGCAGTATAATTTGGCGACGACAGGCGGCACAGACATTGATACCGGAATCGCTGGATTGACACTTGGCGGCGGCATCGGCTATTTACAGCGAGCGTTCGGCTATACGTGTGACAACTTACTGGCTGCGGATATTGTGCTGGCAGACGGGCGACGAGTTCGGGCAAGCGAACACGAGAACTCCGACTTGTTCTGGGGTTTGCGCGGTGGTGGGGGCAATTTTGGCGTCGTCACTGCCTTCGAGTATCGATTGCACGCCCTCGGACCCTCTGTGCTCTCGGGAACTCTCATCTATCCGCTCGACCAGGTCCGCGCGGTGGCCGATTTTCAGCGCGAGTACATGCGCGACGCGCCAGACGAACTGGGCGTCTTCAACGTGTTCTTCATGGCCCCGCCGCTTGAGCGATTCACGGCGGCGCTGCATGGGCAGAAACTCCTCTACGTGCGCCCAATCTATGCGGGGGACCCAGCGGAAGGCGAGCGTTTCGTCGCGCCCCTGCGTGCGGTCGGTAATCCAATCGCTGATACCGTCGGGCCAACTTCCTACAGCACGGTGCAGCAGGCGCTGTCTGACGCCCTGCCACGAGGTGTCCATGCGTGGAGCCGGGTCGAATACCTGCGCGACCTCGATAGCGACGCTCTAGCCCTTATCGCCGATCACTACAGCCGTGCGCCGGGGTCGCAGACATTTGTCGCTGTTAGCCGCCTCGGCGGAGTGATCGCCAAGTTGCCAATCGATGCGACCGCATTAGCTCACCGTGATGAGCCATACTTTGTCTGGATTATCTGCGCCTGGTCGCCAGACGAGCCAGACGAGCCAGGAATCGCATGGACACGTGCGTTGAGCGAAGCGCTTCGCCCATTCACGACAGGCGGGACCTATGTCAATGCGATGCAAGATGAGACCGAAAAGCATCGAATCGGCGCCGCCTACCCTCCGCACACGTTCGACCGTCTGGTAGCGCTCAAACGTGTGTACGATCCCACCAACCTCTTCCACCTGAACCAGAACATCGTACCGTAGTGGCCCAATAAGCGCATGTCGCCATGCCCCTAACAGCGCGGAGGCATGGCGACATGTTCATTCTGCTGTGCGCTCACACACGCTCGTCTGGATCATCCAGTTCGTCGTCCTCGTCATCCGAATCAGCGTCAGTGTCAAGGTCAGCTGATGCGGCAAAGTCTTGCCGACTGATATGGAACATCTCGCCGAGTGTCTCGCGCAAACGCTCCAGACCATTGCTGCGGAGGATATAGACGGGCATTCCAGCGGCCTGGGCGGCATCCACACGATCAGGCTGTTTGCGATACATGCTCTTCAGCACGAGCAGCGCATCGGCGTCGCGCTCGTCGCGGCTGACAACAGCGGGCAGCCCAAGCTCACGAATCACCTGGTCGAGGCGGGCGCGGCTTACCCCAAACGGATAGATGCGCCGCTTGCGGAACCCGTTGGGGTCCGTCTCAGCGCCATGCGCGGCATCGCGGTCAGTCACCAACGCGGCGCTACGCGCGAGCTCCTGATCGAGCCAACGTGGCTGTTCAGCGTCGGCGCCATCGCGCCCTGGGGACTGCGGGGAGCGCCGCTCCCACCACTGGTCACCGGCGCGCGAGCCACCCAGCGCCGCGCCGCGCGTCCCACGCTCTCGGCCACTGCCACCTTCCACCCTCGTCGTCGGCGCCTCGCGTAAGGGCAGGCCCACGCCATCAGATCGGCCCATGCGTGCGGCATGCTCCTTCCACTGGCGTATGCTGCCGTCGGGCAGACGCTCGCGCATCGTCCGGATAGGAGCCTCACCGCGCAGCAGTTCATCCACCGCCGCCGCCAGATCCATGTGAATGCCGACGAGGTGACGCTCCTCCTGCTCGACGAGGACATCGAAGGTGGGGGGGGCTTTGCGCTCCAACACCGTCTTCTGCGTCCCGCGCCGCCGCGCCTCCTCATCGCCCAGCGTCACCGCCTGAATGCCACCGACCAGATCCGCCAGCGTCGGGTTGAGCAGCAGGTTGTCCAGCGTCCGTCCATGCGCCGTCCCCACCAGCTGCACCCCCCGCTCCGCAATCGTCCGCGCCGCCCGCGCCTCCAGCTCGGTGCCGATCTCGTCGATCACGATCACCTCCGGCATGTGGTTCTCGACCGCTTCGATCATCACCGCATGTTGCTCCGCCGGGTGCGCGACCTGCATGCGTCGCGCGTGTCCAATGCCCGGATGCGGGATGTCGCCGTCGCCCGCGATCTCGTTGGAGGTGTCGACCACCACCACCCGCTTGCCCAACTCATCGGCCAGCACCCGCGCCGCCTCACGCAACAGCGTCGTCTTGCCCACCCCGGGACGGCCCAGGATCAGAATGCTCTGCCCCTGCTCCACCACGTCTCGGATCAGGGCGACCGGACCACGAACCGCGCGGCCGACACGGCAGGTGAGGCCAACAACCTCGCCGCGGCGA
>DASQSS010000420.1:0-2940 GCA_035642255.1 Ktedonobacterales bacterium
TTCTTCTTGAACGCGGTTCCCGGCAGCGGCGAAGTTATCAGCACAGCGGCCACAGGCGGCGGCAACGCGTACCTGTATGAGGTGTCATTCTGGTTCTTTGGACATCCCGAGGTCTACATCCTGGCGATTCCGGGCTGGGCGGCGCTGATGGAGGTCACGGTCGTCTTCTCGCGCAAGCCAGCCTTCTGTTACAAGCTCGCGGTGCTTGGCATTCTTGGTGTCACGGCGAATAGCTTCCTGGTCTGGGGCCATCACCTCTTCGTTTCGGGCTGGGAGCCAGGGCTGCGCGGCTACTACATGTTCTCGACCGAGATGATCTCGATTCCCACCGGGTTCATCTTCCTGTTGATCCTCGGCACGCTCTGGCGTGGTCGATTCTGGATGAAGCTGCCGCTGGCGTGGGTGTTCGCCTTCCTGTGGACCTTTACGATTGGCGGCATCACGGGCGTCTATCTGTCAGATGTCCCGCTGGATATCCAGATGCACGGCACGTACTTCGTCGCGGGCCACCTGCATTATGTCATCCTGGGGAGCATGCTCTGGGGCTTCTTCGCGCTGGCTTTCTACTGGTTCCCGAAGATGACTGGGCGCTATCTGGATGAGCGGCTTGGCTGGGTCCACTTCTGGGCGGTGAATATCACCTTCAACGGAGTATTCATCCCCTTCTTCTACATGGGCTGGCTCGGGCTGCCGCGACGCGTCGCCGATTACGCGCCGATCTTCAACACGCCCAACACCTTCGCGAGCATTAGCGCCTTCCTCCTCGGCGCGGCGATGCTCGTCTTCTTCGCCGATGTCATCTGGTCGTGGCGCTATGGAGCGATCGCGCCCGCGAATCCGTGGGACGCCAAGACGCTCGAATGGCAGGTGGTCTCGCCGGCGCCTCCCGAGGATTTCCCTGACATTCCGACGGTGAAGTCAGGGCCGTATGACTACGGTGAGCCGGTCAGGCCGCCACAGGTTCAGCCTGCCCCGGCGCCAGGCGCGTAGGCGGCGGCATGACGCTTCGGCTCACCTTCCCGATCACCTTCCCGATCACCTTCCCTGGGAGGAGTTCATACGATGGATAGCCCTGCTACGCACGATGGCGCGTTTCTGATGTATGCGGGCGAGACCCCACAAACAGAGGGGCGCAAGGTCACCATTGGATTCGCGATATACATCGCCACGGATGTGCTACTGGCGATCATGTTCTTCATTGGCTACATTTGGCTGCGCCAGTACAACACGAGCGGACTCTGGTTCGCGCCTGGCGTCCATGCGCCGTCGAGCTTCGATCTGCTCTGGCCCGCGGTCGCGCTCGCCGTCAGCAGCCTTGCCTACGCGGGCGCACAGTATTCCGTGCGCGTGGATCGCCAGGTTCTGATGCGCGGACTGGTCGCGCTCGCGTTCCTCATCATGGTGGGCGTGATGGTCTGGGAGATCGTCAACATGGGCCACCTTCCCATCACGAACACAGATGGCAGCTTCGCATCCTCGTACCTGTTGCTGCTTGGCTACCACATCTTTCACCTGATGGTCGCCGTGCTGGTTGGCATCGGGATCGTCGCCCATAGCCTACGCGGCCGATTCACCCAGACGGCGCACGTCGGCCTCGACGTGGCGGGTATCTGGTGGCACTGGGTGGTGACCTACGCGATTCTGTTCTGGCTGCTGATGCTGATGCTGCCGCCGTCGCTTTACTACCGGTGAGAGGGAACCGTGATGGATACCACTGGGCTGCTCCTTGACTGGCTCAGCAACCCTATCCCCATCGTAGTGACGCTAGTGGGGGTCGCGCTAGCCGCTTTCCTGTATTGGCGGGGCGCGCGCTATGCGCGACGGACTGGCATTGGCCGGCCAGTCGAGACACTCCAGGCGCTCGCATTCGCGGGTGGTCTGCTGGCGCTCGCTGTCGCCATCGCATCACCATTCGACACACTCGCGGACCGATCGCTGGCCGCGCATATGGCCCAGCATGCCCTGATCATTCTGGTCGCGGCGCCGTTGCTGCTACTCGGCGAGCCTTTCTGGCGCATCTGGCGCGCGCTGCCGACGGGATGGCGCCGCGAGTCGCTGCGCTGGCTCATGCGACGCGGTCGCCTATGCCAGGCCTGGGGCGCGCTGGAGGCCGTCGCCAGACGACCGGTGGCGCTGCTGCTGCTGTTTCTTTCCGTGTACCTGCTCTGGCACATTCCCGCGCTCTACGACCTGGCGCTGCGTCATGAAGCGATCCATGCCGTCGAGCATGTCAGCTTCCTGCTGGTCGCGCTGCTCTTCTGGGCGCAGGTCATCCCCATATTCCCGCTGCGGCCTCGCCTGAGCTACGCGCAGCGGGCGGGCTATGTCTTCGTCGCGGGCCTCGCGTTACACTTGTTCGCCATCCTGATCGCCATCGCGCGTCAGCCGATCTATGCCTATTACGGCAGCGGCCCGGCGGCGTCAGCCGATCAGGACGCTGCGGCGGCGATGATGGACGTGAGCGGCATGTTCGTCTTTACCATCACATTGATGGTCCTGCTGGGCCTGTGGCTGCGTGACGACGACAAAGCCGACGCCATCGCGCTCGACACCGCGTCCGTTACGTCCGTCGCTGAGCCGAGCGCGGGCGGAGCGCTCCTGTTGCTGGAAGCCGATGTAATCGGCATCGCGCCGACTGACACGCCCCCACCGCGAGGGCTAAGCTGATGAGTTGACCTGGCGCGCCGCATCTCCTCTCATCTAGAGAGAACACACGACATCAGCCCGTGGACTTACCACACGGGCGATGTCGTGTGTTACGCTATGATGGCGCTCGCGACAAGGGTGTGCGCGGGGCGACAAAGCATGAGGAGAGCATGGCATGGCGCGCGGCGTCGCGGGAAAAGGCCAGTCCGCCGGAATCGCGTTTCGGACGCGTGTCGCGCAGTGGAGCGAATCCGCGCGGGGGTATCCGCGCAACGTCTACCTGTTGCTGCTCTT
>DASQSS010000421.1:0-10113 GCA_035642255.1 Ktedonobacterales bacterium
TGCTTGATTCCACCGATCCCGCGACGATCAGCGCGGTTGAGCGGGCCATTGATCTGGCGCATACCGTCTTCATCGTCGCGTCGAAGTCTGGCGGCACATTGGAAACCATGTCGCAGTACAAGTACTTCGCGGCGAAGGTGAGCGCTCAGACACAGGGTGACGCAGCGCGGACAGGCGCGCACTTCATCGCGATCACCGATCCCGGCGCCAAGCTCGACAGCCTGGCGCAGGAGCGCAAGTTCCGCACGATCTTCCGTAATCCGAGCGACATCGGCGGACGCTATTCGGCGCTATCGTTCTTCGGATTGGTTCCAGCGGCGATTATCGGCATTGATGTCGAGAAGTTGCTCGACCGCGCCGATGCGATGCGTACGGCCTGTGGCGCTGAGACGCCCCCTGAGCGGAATCCCGGTGTCTGGCTGGGAACGATTCTAGGGGTGGGTAATCGTGAGGGGCGCGACAAGGTAACGATTGTTGTCTCGCCGCCCATCGCTACCTTTGGCTACTGGCTGGAGCAGCTCCTCGCCGAGAGCACAGGCAAAGAAGGCAAGGGCATTATCCCTGTGGAGGGCGAGGCGCTGGGCGCGCCGTCCGTCTATGGCGATGACCGCATCTTCGCCTACATGCGCACGGATACAGGCTTCGATGCGGCGCAAGATGCCGCGATCGAGCGACTGGAGGCGGCGGGGCAGCCGGTGGTGCGGCTGCGGCTGCACGATACGTGGGACATGAGCGGCGAGTTCTTCCGGTGGGAGTTCGCGACAGCGGTGGCGGGCGCGCTGATGGGCATCAACGCGTTCGATCAGCCGAATGTGCAGGAGTCCAAGGACAACACTGACAAGATCCTGGCGCGCTACCAGCAGACGCGTGAGCTGAAGCAGCCGCCGGAAACGCTGCGCACGCAGTCGGGGCATGTCTCGCTTGTGGCGCACGGCGCGGAGGAGGAAGAACTGCGGCAGGCGACGTCATTGCAGGCTGCCTTTGAGCGTTATGCGCGTGAGGCGCGGCCAGGCGACTACTTCGCCTTGCTCGCCTACATTCAGCGGACACCGGAAACCGATGCCGCTCTCCAGCGCATCCGTTTGCGCCTGCGTGATATGCGACGAGTCGCGACGACGCTTGGCTATGGGCCGCGTTTCCAGCACTCGACCGGGCAACTGCACAAGGGAGGCGCGAATAGTGGCTTGTTCCTTCAGTTCGTCGCGAATACTCACGGCGATCTGAGCATACCTGATGCGCCCTATACCTTTGGGACGCTGAAGGCCGCGCAGGCGCTGGGCGATCTGCAGTCGCTGCAAGCGCATGGTCGCCGCGCCATCCGCATCGATCTGCATGACGACATCGCCGCGGGACTGGCTGAGGTCGAGCAGGCGCTGGGCGCGGCGCGTGTTGCGCAGCCATAAGGCAGTCACGTCGCCCCTTTTTCACGGAGAGAGGGGCTGGCGGTGAGGGCTGGCGAGGCGCCAGATCACCGTGTGACACTGTGTGACACATCAACCAACTATTCCGATGGACGCGCTGGACGCGCCTGAGAAGAGGATGATCGCAATGGAACTGGGAATCTACGGACTCGGCCGCATGGGCGCCAACATGGCGACGCGCCTGGTACGCGGTGGGCATCGTGTCGTCGCATCGAACCGCAGCCGGGGTCCGGTCGACGAGGCCGCATCGTTGGGCGCTGTGCCCGCCTATACGATGGACGAGATGGTAAGCAAGCTCGAAGCCTCGCCGAAGATCGTCTGGCTGATGGTGCCGTCGGGCCAAGTGACTGATGACGCCGTGGACCATGCGATGAGCCTGCTCAAGCCAGGTGACATCATCATCGACGGCGGCAACTCCAACTTCCACGACACCAAGCGCCGCAACGAAAAGGTCTCCGCCGCGGGCATGCACTATATGGATTGCGGCACCAGCGGAGGCATCTGGGGTCTGAAGGTTGGCTATAGCCTCATGGTCGGCGGCGAGAAAGCGATCTTCGACCATTGTGAGCCGATCTTCAAGACGTTGGCTCCTGAGAATGGCTACGGCTACATGGGGGCCTCGGGCGCGGGCCACTTCGTCAAGATGGTGCATAACGGCATCGAATATGGGATGTTGCAGGCCTATGGCGAAGGGTTCGAGATCGTCGAGAAGTCGGAGTTCAAGCCAGACCTGCGCGAGGTGACGCGCGTCTGGCAGAACGGCAGCGTGGTGCGCTCCTGGCTGCTCGACCTCGCCGCGCTTGCCTTCGCCGAAGACCCGACGCTCACGCAGATTCAGGGCTATGTGCAGGACTCCGGCGAGGGACGCTGGACGGTGCAGGCGGCGATCGACGAGGACGTGCCAGCGCCAGTGATCACGCTGTCACTGCTCCAGCGCTTCGTCTCGCGCCAGGATGAATCGTTCTCCGCCAAGGTGATCGCGGCGCTGCGCAACCAGTTTGGCGGGCATGCGGTCAAGATGGAAGGCGGCGAGTTCGGCGGCGTCAAGCACGAAGCGTAAGCGCACGCCGTTGCGCTGACACTGGCGTCAGACATCGGAGCGCCGTCCTGGTCCGCGGCTAGGCCGGCGCTCACCCTGTGCGCGATCATCCAGCGTGGGATGGCCGCAGCGCGAATCGCGAGACTTAGGCTTGAGTTCAGAAGGGATTTTCCACAATGGACACCGCTGCGCTTGCCACCAATCCCCTGCGCGAGGGACTGCGCTCCACGCGCACGGTGCAGCCGTGCACGCTCGTCATCTTCGGCGCGACAGGCGATCTGACCCACCGCAAGCTGCTGCCCGCGCTCTATAACCTGGCTATCGAGCAGCCGCTGCCGCCGCAGTTCACCGTGGTAGGTGTGGCCCGCCGCCCGTTCACGGACGAGCAGTTTCGCCAGCAGGCGCTTGATTCGGTCAACACATTCTCGCGGCGGCGGCCAGTCAATCCCTCCGTCTGGGAGACGTTCTCGAAGGGGCTGTTTTACTGCCAGTCTCAGTTTGACGACCCCGAGGGCTACAAGCGGCTCGGCCAGCTCCTCGATCGGCTCGATCAGGAGCGCGGCACGCAGGGCAACCGTATCTTCTATCTGGCGACGCCGCCGAGCTTCTATGGCGATATCGGTTCGCTGCTCAGCTCCTCAGGCGTAGCCAAGCGTGGAGCCGCGACTGGATCCGGCGGTTGGGCCCGTGTCGTTGTCGAGAAGCCGTTTGGGCATGATCTCACCTCGGCTCGCGCGCTGAATGAGCGCCTCAACAAGGGCTTTTCAGAGCGCCAGATCTACCGCATCGATCATTACCTGGGCAAGGAGACGGTCCAGAATATCATGGTGATGCGGTTTGGCAATGGCATCTTCGAACCCATCTGGAATCGTCGCTACATCGATCATGTGCAGATCACCGTCGCGGAGTCGATCGGCATCGAGGGCCGCTCGGACTACTACGAGCAGGCGGGCGCCATCCGCGACATGGTGCAGAATCACATGATGCAGCTGCTGACCCTGACGGCTATGGAGCCGCCGGTTACGTTCGGGGCTGATTCGGTGCGTGACGAAAAGGTCAAGGTGTTGCGCGCCATTCCGCCGCTGATGGAAGCGGAAATCTCGACGGATACCGTGCGCGGGCAGTATGGCCCTGGCCTGGTCGGCGGCGAGCAGGTGCCTGGCTATTGCCAGGAGCCGGGCGTCGGCCCGGACTCTCAGACAGCGACCTTCGTAGCGGCCAAGCTGCTGATCGAGAACTGGCGCTGGGCGGGCGTGCCATTCTACCTGCGAACGGGCAAACGGCTGACGAAGCGCGTGACGGAGGTGGCGATACAGTTCAAGCGCCCGCCGTACCTGCTTTTTCAGGGAGCGGCGGCGCAGCAAATGCAGCCAAACGTCCTCTCGATGCGCATCCAGCCGAATGAGGGCATCTCATTGCAAGTGAGCGCCAAGGTGCCAGGGCAGGAGATGCGGCTGCGCACCGTCAATATGGACTTTCTCTATGGCAGCTCTTTCGGTGTTGAGCCGCCCGAGGCCTACGAGCGGTTGCTGCTCGATGCGATGCTCGGCGATTCGACTCTTTTCACTCGCATTGACGAGACGGAACTGGCCTGGACACTCGTAGATACCATCGTGCGCGATTGGCAGGTCACTGGCACCCCACTCTCGCAATATGAGCCGGGCACCTGGGGACCCAAAGAAGCCGACACACTCATCGAGCGCGATGGCAGAACCTGGAGGCGGCTATGACACAGACTGCTGGGCTTACCGAAAACATGCGTCAGGTTGAGCCCGATGCGATAGAGAGCGAGCTCGACAACGCCTGGCGCGCAGAGAACGCCGCCGTGCTGGCCGCGGGAGGACACGCGGGTACACGCAGCAGCGTGCTGACGCTGGTCGCCTATGCCACGAATGAGACATCAGCGGAGCGAACGCTGCGCGCCATTCGCAGGTTGACCACACAGCATCCGTCGCGTTCAATCATCGTCAACCCCGTCGCGCAAACTCCTACTGGACGACCGCTAGAAGCCTTTATCAACACACGCGCGATTACCGCCAACGGCGCAACCGGCTATGGCGAAGAGGTCATCCTGTGCGCTACTCAGAGCGCCTCTCAACACCTCGCTGGCTCAATCCTGCCATTGATCGTGTCGGGCCTGCCCTCATTCCTCTGGTGGGAAGGTGTGCCGCCCTGGAACACGGACATCTTTGAGGCGACACTCGATGGCTTCGACCGCGCGCTCTTTGATACCGCGGAGATGCCACAGGTTGAGCAAAATCTGCTGGCGCTCGAGGATCTCGTGCGACGCAAGAAGACCAGCGTAGCTGTCAGCGACTTCAACTTCACACGCCTCAGCCCGTGGCGTGAGCTCATCGCCCAGTTCTTCGACCCCGAGGAGCATCGCGTCTACCTCAACGGCATCGAGCGAGTGACAATCGAGTATGCGGCGGCAGTGGAAGATGGTCCGGTCAATACGGCGCAGGCCTATCTCTTCGCTGGGTGGCTGGCCTCGCGGCTGGGATGGCGTCCGGTGGGTGGGACGGCGGAACGCCTGATCGATGGCCAGCGCGAGCATACGCTGCTCGACACCTCCGGTCGCAAGATCACATTGGAGCTGAATGCGCGCTATGGGGCGCCGCTAGGGTCATGGCTCAACATCGCGGCGGAGTCTGAAAGCGCGCAGATGCAGCGCCCTCTGGTTGGCCCCGGCGCGCTGATGTCGGTCTACTTACGCGCGCAGGCGAATGGCGCGGTCGCATCGTTCGCGGCGGCGCGCGAAGCGGATCTGCGCCACGCCTCGACTCATTGTCAGGTTCCACAGGGCGCCATTCCGTCACAGACTGTCCACCTGCCGACGCTGGGCGAGCAATCGTCACTCGGCGATGAACTGTTGCAGTTGGGTCACGATCCGCTCTTCGAGAACGCGCTGGCGGCGATCGTTCCCGCGCTGGACCCGGGCCTCCGGAGGGTGCGACGATGAGCTCGTCATCCTCCGCCCGTCCGCAGGTCGAGACGCTCGCGGATGGCTCAGCGGTCGCGCAAGCCGCTGCCGAGCTGTTTGTCGTGCAGGCGCGCGCAGCCCAGCGGGAGGGCCACGACTTCCGCGTGGCCCTCTCAGGCGGCTCGACCCCTCGCCGCTTCCATGCGCTGCTGGCGGCTGCGCCTCTGCGCGAGCAGGTGGACTGGGAGCGTGTGCAGTTCTTCTGGGGTGACGAGCGCTGTGTGCCGCCAGACCATCCCGACAGCAACTATCGCATGGCGCGCGAGACCTTGCTCGATGTTGTGCCCGTCAAGCCGGAGCAGATTCATCGCATGCGCGGCGAGGATGACCCGGCTCAGGCGGCGCGTGCCTACGAGGCTGAGGTGCGCTCCGTCTTTGGCGCGACGGGCAGCGCGATTCCGCGCTTCGACCTGATCTATCTCGGGATGGGGCCAGATGGTCACACACTCTCGCTCTTTCCCCACACTGCGGCGCTCGGTGTGACCGATCGCCTGGTGACGGAGAATGTCGTTCCCCAGCTCAACACAACACGCATCACGTTCACGACGACTCTGGCGAACAACGCCGCGATGGTCGCGTTCGTCATCGCGGGAGCGGAAAAGGCTGATGCGCTCAGCGAAGTGTTGCAGGGAGCGCCCAATCCCGAACAGTATCCTTCGCAACTGATCGCTCCGGTGGGCGGGCTGCGGTTCATCGTCGATCAGGCAGCCGCCGCGAAGCTGCGACCGATCGCGTGAGCAGCGGAGAACAGTGGCAGGTGAATTGGCGTGCGCTGGAGCACGCCTGGCCGACAACGGGCGCGTGGCAGTCCACTCCGGAGCCACTGGCGGGCGGCACGAACAATCTGATGTACCGGGTTCGCGCCGCCTTGGGTGACTATGTCCTGCGGCTCTCCGGCGCGCAGGTAGATCTGCGGCGTCTCCACTTCGAGCGCGACGTGATGATGCAGCTCGCGCGTCTCGGACTGCCCTTCGCGCTGCCGATTCCACTGCGCACGACAGAAGGCGAGCTTGCGGCGCGTCTGCCGGCAGCCGGACAAGATGGCGAGCGCTGGGCGACGTTGACGGCGTTGATCGCGGGCGAGCATCCGGTGCGCGAGAACCACGCGCAGGCGGCCGGGGCGGGAGAGGCGCTTGGTCTGCTCGACGCAGCGCTCGCGCGTGTCAGGCTCGCGCACATTGATGACGCGATCGATTGGCGCTCGACCGGCGACCTTGCGCGCTGCCATCCGCTCGTGCCCGATCCTGGAGCGGCCTTCAGCAAATTGCCGCTCTTTCCGGACGAAACAGCGCGGCTGACCGCTGACTACGACGCCCTGATGGCGACGCTCCCCGCGCTCTACGCTAGTCTGCCCAGACAGCTCAGCCATGAAGACTACGATCCGGGCAACGTGCTGATGGTTGGCGCGCAAGTGTCGGGCGTGCTTGACTGGGAATTCTGCGCACTCGACCTGCGAGTGATGGATCTGGTGGTAGCGCTGACCTGGTGGCCGGTACGGCAGTTTGGCTCTGGCGAGGAGTGGCCGATTCTGGAGGCGCTGCTGCGCGGCTTCGCGCGGCGCCTGGCCCTGGCGCGCGCCGAAATCGATGCCATCCCAACCATCTTTCGTCTGCGCGCCTATACGTCGCTGATTCACCGGCTAGGGCGCTATCGCCAGGGACTCAGCCCATTGGAGCATGTGGTCTGGCGCGCACAGGCGGCGCTCGCGCGCGACGCATGGCTGCGAGAAAACGGCGAGCGCCTCGTCCAACTGGTGGATGAGGCGCTCGGGAAGTCGCGCGAAGGATTAGACCAGGCTATCGGTGGGCGTGTTGTCCTCGGTGAGGACCCGGTCACGTAGCACCTGCTCGCCATCTTGAGTAGTCAGGGCGAACAGCCGATCTTCACTCTCGATGATGGTATCGCCTTCTGGTGTGATGTTCGTATCGCCGCGCACGATCAACGCGACATTGACCGAGGAGGGCAGATCCAGTGAGCGGATCGACTTGCCCATCGCAGGCGAATCTGCTGGAATCGTTACCTCAACCAGACCCAGGCCCACCCGGCTCAACGTGATCAGCGGCACGAGCTTGTGGTGAGGAATCTGCGCCTCGATCAGGTGCAGAATGCTATTGGTGGGGCTGACCGTAATGTAGATGCCCAGCTTCTGGAAGAGCTTCTCGTTCGCTGGATTGTTGACGCGGGCGATGGTCTTATCGCGGCCAAACCGTTCTTTGGCGACCTGGCAGATGACGAGGTTATCCTCGTCGTCGCCGGTGACGGCGATCACCATATCAGCGCGCTCACAGCCCACGGAATCGAGTGTGCGCGCTTCGCATGCGTCGCCCCGCTTGACGGATGCGCCCAGCTCCAGCGTAAGCTGCGCCACGCGCGCGGGGTCTTTGTCGAGCAGCAGCACTTCGTGGTCCTGGCGCATGAGCTCACGCGCGAGGTAGTAGCCAACCTGGCCGCCGCCGCCAATCAGAACATACATGTTCAATTACCTCACTTTGCCCGTCAGGCGCTTATTGCGCGGGGCCGCCATGCTGCGGGTTCGCTAACGGCACTGCGTCGCCCGCCGCGATGGCGCGATCCGGTGAGGCTGCCTGCCCGTCAGGATAATAGAGATCGTTGCGCAACAGCTTCGCGCCAACAATTGTCGGGCTGATGCTGCGCAAACCCAGCGCCTTATAGGTTTTCTGTCGCAGCGGATCATAGATGCGGCAGACGACGTTGGGTACGTCGAACATGCGTTGCGCGATCTGCGCCGCCATGATATTGCGATTGTCGCCGTTGGTTACAGCGGCGAAAGCGTCAGCGGTCTTGATGCCCGCGCGGACGAGCGTCTCCATGTCGGTGCCATCACCCACCACCCGCGTTGCGTCTAGTTCTTCTGGCAGTCGGCCAAATGCGTCGGCGTCTTTGTCAATTACGGTGACTGTGTGGCCATCTTTGACGAGAATCTTAGCGAGCTCGGCGCCGACACGCCCGCAACCCACAATGATCACTTGCATTCTTCTATCCTCGGAGCGCTTCACCTGAGACGCGCGTTACTTCGCACGCCCCCGCGATGCGGCGCTCACCTTCGGCGAAAATCCAACCCATGTATCTACGATGAATCTGGCGCGCTTGTCACAATCGCGCGGAACCTTCTCGACAAGCACAGCAGACAAGGCGCCAGAGCTAGGATTGCGCGCCAACACACATACACCGCACATTGAGATGGTGTGTGCGACGAGCGCGCGCGAGGTGTGACTCTCTCAGGCGCACACTCCCAGTCCTACTCGGAGACCGCTGTCGCCCGGTTGTCCGCTTCGGCGGCGTCATTCTCGGCGGGAATCCAGTCATGTGACCATGCCTCGATGGCATCGAGCACTGGAGCGAGCGCCTGGCCTTTCGCGGTCAGGCCATACTCCACCCGTACGGGTGAGCCGACAAACACGGCGCGGGTCACAATGCCCTCGGCCTCCAGGTCTCGCAGACGCTCAGCCAATACGCGGTCGGCCACCACCTGCAGCTTGCTGGCCAGCTCGTTGAAGCGCAGCGGACCGTCGAGCAGGACACGCACGATCAGTCCTACCCAGCGTCGGCTCAGCAGGTTCAGCGCCTGCTGATAACGTGCGCAGACATGTTCGCTGTAGCGCATCATCAGCTCCTTTCATCCAGGTCACAGCGCGAGCGCCTGGAGCGGCGACCGGTACGTTCGCCGCCGCGTACCCATTGTACTGTACCCGGCTACCATGTGACAGGGCGGCAGGAATACTCACTCAGCACGTCGCTGATGCTGGCAGCGCGGCGCTCCATCCTCGAGCGGCGCTCACGGCAGGTCGGCAAGTCAGGCGCAGACGTTCTCTGCGCGTCTCGTGCGCCGGGTGGCTTCGCATGGTGTATATCCAAATATGACTCTCTGTAATACTATCACATTGTAAGTTACTTGACAATGAAAAGCCTGGGAGGTCAAGGCCGAGTTGATGCCGAGATGTCGCGCGTGGCCCGCGTATGCCACATGGCGCCCGCCCGCGTGTGTTACAGTCTCATTGGGATATAGCGCATAGATGAGTGAGAGGTGAGCGATGCCTCAGCGGTTCGATACACGCAAGCGGTTTCATTTGCTTTCCGAAGAGCGTACGGCTGCGCTGCAACCGGAGAAGCTGCTGCGAGAGTTGGGATTGAGCGAGGGCATGACGATTGCCGATATCGGGTGCGGCCCCGGCTTCTTTACGATTCCCGCCGCCCAGATCGTTGGGCCGAGGGGTGTGGCGCTCGCGGCTGACATACAGGGTGAAATGCTCTCGGCTGTGCGCAGCCGCGCCCTGGAGCATGGCCTGACCAACGTCCGCATCGTCAAGACGAACGATCGAGAGATTCCGATTCCGCCCGGCACGTGCGACTTTGCGCTGCTGGCATTTACCCTGCATGAGATCGAGCATCGAGCGTCGTTCCTGCATCGGGCCGCGCGTGCGCTCAAGCCGCACGGTCGACTCTGGGCGCTGGAGTGGGACAAGGTAGAGGGGCCGGTTGGGCCGCCGATGGAAGATCGCATCACGCCAGACGAGCTCGTGGCCGACGCGGCGGCAGCCGGACTGCGTGTGGTCGAAGAGCGAACGCTGACGAGCGATCAGTATCTCCGGGTATTCGAGCGGGCTGACCAATCCTGAGTGGCGATTACGCCACCTTGCGTACTGTATGGC
>DASQSS010000422.1:0-11362 GCA_035642255.1 Ktedonobacterales bacterium
CTGGAGATTCGTGGCGCGCAGCAACGTCTGCAGGAGCGACTCGGCACGTTGGTCAACGAATTCCGCACGGCCCTTCAGGAACCAATCATCACGATGCGCTCCGACCGCTACGTGCTACCCGTGCGAGCGGAGGCGCGCGGCCAGGTGCGCGGCATCGTACATGATCAGTCGAGCAGTGGCGCGACAGTCTTCGTCGAGCCGTTGGTTGTGGTTGAGATGAACAACCGCCTACGCCAGCTCCAGATCGAGGAGCATCAGGAAGTCGAGCGCATCCTGGCGGAGCTGTCGGAGATGGTCGGCGGTGAGGCGCCGTACATCGTCCTCGCCGTCGAGCTGCTCGCGGAAATCGATCTCAACCTCGCCAAGGCGCGTTTCGCCAGTGCCATGCGCGCCAGTCCGCCGAAGCTGAACGCCGAGGGTCGGCTGCTGCTGCGCCAGGCGCGACATCCGCTTCTGACGGGCAAGGTCGTGCCGATTGACTTCTGGCTGGGCATAGATGCGCGCATGGTCGTCATCACCGGACCAAACACGGGCGGCAAAACGGTCGCGCTCAAGACCGTCGGCCTGCTCTCGCTGATGGCGCTCTCCGGGCTGCACATCCCCGCTGGCGACGACTCCGAGGTGCCCGTCTATCACGATATCTTCGCTGACATCGGTGACGAGCAGAGCATCGAGCAGAGCCTCAGCACGTTCTCGTCTCACCTCAGCCGCATCGTCGAGATCCTGCGCGACGCGACACCCGATTCGCTCGTGCTGCTGGATGAGCTTGGCGCGGGTACAGACCCTAGCGAGGGGTCGGCGCTAGCGCGGGCGATCCTCAGCCACCTGCTCGACCGTGGCGTCGAAACGGTCGCGACGACGCACTACTCCGAGCTGAAAGCCTTCGCGCACGAGCGCCCCAGCGTCGAAAATGCCTCGGTCGAGTTCGACGTGGAAACGCTTTCGCCGACGTACCGGCTAACAATTGGCCTCCCAGGGCGCAGCAACGCGCTCGCCATTGCCAGCCGCCTGGGCCTGCCCAACGACATCATCGAGCAGGGGCGTGAGTTCCTCGGCTCTGCGGGTGTAGAGATGGAAAGCCTGCTGACGAACCTGGCGGAGGAGCGCAAGGTCGCCGCCGATGAGCGCTATCGTCTGAGCATGGAGCGGGCGGAGGCTGAGTATCAGCGCAAAGAAGTCGAGCGCATGCGTCGGGAGACGGAGGAGGAGCGCGAGCGCATCATCAACGCGGCGCGCGAGAAGTCCCGACGCGAGGCCGACGCCGCCCAGGCCGAGCTTGCGCGCATTCGCACCCAGATGCGCAGGAACATGACCGAGGAGCGGCTGGAGCAGCTGCGCGAGCGCGCCCGCAAGCTGGAAGAGCGCAACGCGCCGCTCCCCTCGCGTGGACGCCCAGCCGCTATCGAGCGGGGCGAGACAATCGGTGACGCCGATGATGTGGCGGTAGGCGATCAGGTGCGCGTGCGCTCGCTCGGTCAGCGTGGCGAGGTCATGGCGGCGGCCAATGGGCGCGGCGAAGTGGAGGTGCAGGTCGGTGCGATGCGGATGCGTGTCGCGGCCAGCAATCTGGAGCGTCTGAGCAGGCGCCAGGCTCGCGCCGAGGCGGGCGCCGCAGTCGGAGGCTCAGGCGCAGCTACCTACCCGCAGATGGTCACGCTGCCCCCACGCGACGACTCCGCCGCGCCTGAAATGCAGCTTGATCTGCGCGGCTGGCGGGTGGAGGATGCGCTCAGTGAAGTAGACTCCTACCTCAACGACGCCGCAATGACAGGGCTGCCCACCGTTCGGCTGCTGCACGGCAAAGGCACCGGCGCGCTACGCCAGGCCATCCGCGAGACACTGCGCCATCATCCACTGGTAAAGAGCTTCGAGTCGGTGCCGCAACGCGAGGGCGGAGATGGCATCACCGTCGTGACGCTCGCTGGCTAGCGATTGACAGCGCGCCGCGCGAGGTGATACCATCCGCGTCATGCGAACCAGCACCATCTTCTCCGCAGCGTAGGTCCGGCGCACACACGCCCACGCTCGCGGTTCCTCCCACCGCGCTGGCGGCTCATCGGCTGATTGGCTGATGCGCTGACTCAGCGCGGCAAGGGGAGCGCCGGACGGACACCATAACGCTCGCGCCCATGCGCAGAGCGGCTTCTTCCCCTGTGGCGTCCGCCGCTGTGACTCGTCGCCGGGTCCCTTCATGCCATCCTTCGACCTTCACCCTATCCGCATGATGGAGCTGCGCTATGCTGGTTCGTTCACGTCCCCATTTGCAGGGACTCTGGCGACATCCTGACTTTCTCAAGCTATGGGCGGGACAGAGTGTCTCGATTTTCGGCACGCTGATCACCAAGGTCGCGCTGCCAATCGTGGCCGTACTCACGCTGCACGCCAATGCAGCACAGGTCGCGCTGATCTATGCCGCGCAGGTCGCGCCAACGCTGGTCTTCGGGCTGGCCGCTGGCGCGCTGGCCGACCGGATGCGTCGCCGCCCGCTGCTGATCGCCGCTGATGTCGGTCGCGCGTTGGCGCTGGCGAGCGTGCCGCTGGCCGCTGTCGTCGGCGCGCTCAACCTGAATTTGATCTACATCGTCACTCTGCTGACGAGCGCCCTCAGCGCTCTCTTCAACGTCGCCTATCCAGCCTATCTACCGAGTCTCATCGGCGAGGAGCATCTGCTCGAAGGCAACGCGAAGCTCGGCGCGAGCATGTCCATCGCCGAGGTAGCGGGCTTCGGGCTGGCGGGTACGCTCGTCCAGGCGCTCACGGCCTCAGGCGCGATCCTGGTAGACATCGCTACCTATGTCGTGTCGGTCGTTTCGCTTGTCCTGATTCACGCCCGCGAGCCAGCGCCTCAGCGCCAGCATGAGGGCGAGGGAGCGTCCTCGCTCGTGGGCCTGCGCGCGGAGATCATCGAGGGACTGCGGCTGACGTGGCGGCATCCCACACGTCGCGCGCTCGCAGGGGTCGCACTGGTACAGGCGCTCTGCGCCGGTTTGCTGGAGACAACCCTGTACATCTACATTCTGCGCGATCTGCGCATCACACCCGCGGTGATGACCGCCACGTTCGGCGTGGGTGGCGCGACGGCGTTTCTTGGCGCGCTGCTGGCCCAGCGCATCACTCAGCGGCTGGGCATGCGCCGTACGTTGCGCATGAGCGCGCTATTGGGCGCCGCTTTCGCAGTGCTGATTCCGCTGGCGGGCGGCCCGCTGTGGCTGGCGGTGGCATGCCTCGTCGGCGCTCAATTCGGCGACGCCGCCTATATTGTTTATGACATTGCGCAGGTGACAACGCTCCAGCGCACCAGCCCCTCCGGCGCGTTGGGACGTATCAACGCTAGCATCCAGTTCGTCGCGGGACTGGCGACGGTGGCTGGCCTGGCGATCGGCGCGGTCCTCGGCGAGTCGGTCGGCGCGCGCGACACGCTGTTCATCGCGACGCTAGGGATGCTGCTCGGTCCGCTCTGGCTGGCGTTGGAGCGCATCGCGCCAGATGATGCGCCTGTGGACAATGTCGCGGGACGGAAGGTGTCCATCACGTCGGCAGGTGAGCCGGCCAGACACACCTTGTCCTCTTGAGGCGTCCTTGGGGTGAAACCGCGACGAAGCAGCCAGTCGCTCCTATGACAACAGAGGGAGAGCAGCGCATGGAGATGACAAAGTCGCCTTGCGGTGAGAGCGGACCCGCGCCCGTCGCAGGCGCAATACGCAGACGGATGGCGCTCGCCGCTTCGCTGGTGGCCATCGCATCAGATCGCGCAGCTACCGTCGCGCTCATCCGAGCTGAACGCGGGCTGCAAGAGATGAGGCATGTGCGCCCCGTTCATAGGAGCGCCTGGGGTGTTCCTGAGGAGGTGGTTTACACTACCTGCTGCAGTGCGCTCACGCGCACCAGCTCCCGACGGGATAGCGGATGTGACGCGGGGTGGTAGAATAGGCAGCGACGCCAGGCGCCCGGCGCCGCCACCTCGGTCACAGTCGCGCGCCCCACGTAAAACACCCCAGGGCTGGCGCGTCACGTATACGCGGAATATGCTTACTGAGCCGCGCGGAGCGTTCGACCGGTTGGGCGCTAGCCGGATCGCGAGAAGCAGGAGAAAGACATACATGCAGAGTACAGGTGTTCAGTCGTCGAACGGCCAGCCCTCCGGCAACGGTTCGACTCCCCATGAGCGGCGCGCGCCAGCCGAGCTGCTGCGGGTCGAGGGCGTGAGCAAGGAGTTCAAGGTCGGCGGCGGCACGGTAACCGCTCTGCGTAGTGTCAATCTGCGGCTGCGCGAGGGAGAGTTCATCGCGATTCGCGGGCGCTCAGGCGCGGGCAAGACGACGCTGCTCAACATCATCGCTGGACTGGATGACCCTACACGCGGGCGCGTGATCCTCTTTGGCCGGGATCTCGCGGGCGTCAAGGAAGGCGAGCGCACGGCGATTCGCCGCAACGAGATGGGCTTTATGTTCCAGGCGGCGCATCTCATTCCCACGCTGACGGCGCGCGAGAATGTCGGACTGTTGCTGCGCCTCTCGAACACTCCCGCGGCGGAGCGTGAGCAGCGTGCGAGCGAGGCGCTGGCGCTGGTGGGTCTGGGCGAGCGTCAGCAGCACCGCGCGCCGGAGCTCTCCGGTGGCGAGCAGCAACGCGTCGCCATCGCGCGCGCGCTGGTGCATGCGCCACGCCTGGTGCTGGCCGACGAGCCAACCGGCAACCTCGATACCCACACTGGCCTGGCGATTCTCGACCTTTTGCGCAACGTGGCGCACAACGCGGGAATCGGCTTCATCATCACCACCCACGACCCCCAGGCCTCGGCCATCGCCGACGCGGTGTATGATATCAGCGACGGCGTGCTCAGCCCGGGCCAGAAGTAGTCTGCGCCCGCACGATCGAGGAAGGTTCTCAGGCGAGCGATGGGTAGGGATATGATTCCAGAGACGTCCAGCGCGCACTCGGAGGGTCAGCCGCCAGCGCAGCATGCGACCACCGCGATCACCGAAGAGTATCTGGAAACGATCTACAACATTACGATGGAGGGCGAGCCAGTCATCGGCGCCCGCCTCGCCGAGAAGTTTCGCGTCGCCGCGCCGACCGTGACAGAGACGCTGAAGCGCCTGACACGCGACGGTTACATCGAGATGGACGCCAGGCGCCAGATCAGCCTGACACCTCAGGGGGTAGAGCGCGCCGAAGCGGTGCTGCGCCGCCACCGGCTGACCGAGCGCTTTCTGGTGGACATGCTCGGCATGCAGTGGCATCAGGTGCATGAGGAGGCCTGTCGGCTGGAGCACTACATCTCCGGCGCGGTCGAGGCGCGGGTGCTGGCCTCGCTGCATCAGCCGACGACCTGCCCGCACGGCAACCCCATCCCCGGCGCTGTGCCGAATGCGCGCACCTACCTCAGCGACCTCGGCGCGCAACGACTGCTGCAGACGGAGCCGGGAGCGCCTCAGGTCATCGTCTGCGTCTCCGAAGTGGTGGAGGATGAGGAAGGGCTGATCTCCTACCTGCACGATCGCGGCCTGACCCCTGGCGCTTCGGTGACGCTGGCGACTGAGCCGACTACGCGCGACATCCACAGCCCCGCCGCCGAGGCGATGGTGGACCTGAGCGCGCAGGGCCGCACGCTGAGCGTTCCCGTCCGTGTCGCACATGCGCTGTGGGTGACGCGGGCCTGACCAGGCCTCCTGAGGATGCCAGCGACTAGCGGCGCAGCGCTACTTGCCAGCATCATCCTCACGCTCAGGCAACGCGAAGTGAGCGCGTAGTGTTGAGCGCCAGGCCTCGGCGGGCGCAGGCTCTCCCTCGCGCTGGCTCGACGACCAGACACGGTGGCCATTGCGCCGCTCGCTGCGCAGGCCGCTGCGCGGAGTGAGGCCACCTTCGAGGAACCCCAGCGCTGTCTGCGCCGCCTGCCGCACATCCTGTACAGGGTCAGTCAGCAGCGCGCGAATCGCTTCCGCCGCGTTGAAGACATGCAGGCGTCCCAGAGCGCGGGCGGCTCCGGCGCGCTCCTCTGAAGCCGTGGAGGTCAGATAGGCGCGCAGGTCGGGGGCGAGCTCACGCAGCTCCAGATCGGTGATGAGCCGCATCACGCGGGCGCGCTGGTTCGGCCGCAGCTCGGCGTTCAACGCTTTGCGTAACGCCTCGATCTGCGCAGCGATATCATTGGCCAAACCGACCTCGATCAGCGTCAAGTCAATTGGCCGGATGCCCCGCACGCTATCGAGATACGGGCGCAGCCACGCCGCGACTTCGGCTGGAGGATCGTCAGCGGCGACCTCGAAAGCGCGCGTGGCGTCAGGATAGTGGTCAAGGAACCAGCGATAGAGCACATAGGTCACCTCGGCGTCGCGGGCGGCGTAGGCGACCATCGCGGGCGTCAGCGGGCGACGCGACCAGTCAGCGCGTTGCAGGCTCTTGTCGAGGCGTTCGCCGGTCGCGCGTCGCAGCATCGCCTGCAAGCCTGATTCTCGCTGGCCAAACAGCGAACGGCTCACCGCCTCCAGGTCGAGTGTGTGGCGCGCGAATAGTCCACGCGAAGCCAGCACACGAATATCTGAGCTCATGCCATGAAATAGCTTGAGCGTGCCGGCGCGTTCAAGTGGCTCTTGCAAGGGAGAGAGGTCGCTCAGGCGCAGCGGATCAACCACATATGAGGCGCGATAGTCGTTATCCAGTGCGAATTGCAGGAGCGTCAAACGATGAGCGGGATCTTCGGGGCCACGCCGATGGTAGTTCTGCACAAACTCGGCGTCAATCGCCAGCACTGAAGCGCCGTTGAGGTCATTGACGAAAGCGCGCAGGTCCGCAGGGCGGTCGATGAAGAGCCGACGCTTCCAGTTGGGCGCAGGCAAAGGCGTGGGCGACGCGCCTCGATAGCCATCATCTTGCGGCGGCCCATCTGCCCCCTGGGTCGTGTCCATCCGTCGCGTCTCGCTTCTCCAAAGGTCTTGCGCGTGGTCACACGCGGCGCGCCGTTCATCCCCCGGGCGCACAGAGCGCCTGTCGAGCGACGGCGCTCACATACTTTCTCTTCAGTATACCCACCTGAAGCGTTAGCGCGCAAACCAGCGCTGACCCTACTCAGTGTTTTCGCGTTTCTTTCGGGCTGTCTGGTCGCCCGCGCAATACCATCCGCTGGTTGATTCGTTACAGTGAACAGAGGGGGTATCAGCGCCCATGCGCGTTGACAGCTTGATTGGTCAATGATACACTCGCTTGGTCTATTCTGAACTCATTATGCTCGCTGGCCTGGATTGCTGAGGGGCATGCGCCAGGCGGCGTGTCGCTCTGTCCGGACACGCATAGACCCATCTGACGTACGGCCACGGGGTGACACATGACCAATGTAGAGGAGGCGCTGCACTTCATGCGCACAATTACCAAGAGGGGCGACGTGAAATCTTCGTCGGTGACCCAACTGCGACGTGGGCAGAAGCGCTCGCTGATCGTGGCCGCGCTCATCGCGCCGCTGCTCGTCATGCTGGCGTTGATCGCCGTGCCTGGCTCGGTTCAGGCGAGTGGTCGCGGGCACGGCATCTCTGTTTCACCAGACAATGGGCCGGCCGGAACCCATGTGACTGTCACAGGCTCAGGGTTTACCTCGGGCGCTCATGTGACTGTCGGCTATAGCGCGGGTGACTGCTCGTCCGGCGTCACGGTCATCTCGGGCGCAAGTGGCGCGGCTGGCAGCGATGGTGGCGTGAACATCTCATTTCAGTGGCCATCAACCCAACCGGGCGACTATCACCTGTGTCTGACAACCGGTGGGGCGACATATCCCTCTGATAACGTCTTTCATGCGACCTCAGCCAACGCGCCTTCGATCACCGTGACGAGTCCAGTCGCCGCAGGCGCGCAAGTGACGGTGACAGGTAAAGACTTCACTCTCAACGGCTCACAGACGGTTGAAGTGCTCTACGGAGCGCAGGGCAGCAACGGCTGCACAACCAGCGTCGGCACGTCGGCCATCACGAATGGTGGCTTCACGGTCACATTCAACGCGCCATTCTCGCAGCAGACGACGCAGTACGTCGTCACGGCGGCTGTGCCGCAAGGTAGCTGCGCCAGCACACCGACACTCTCGGCACAGGCCAACCTGACCGTGACCGGCGCGGCGCCCACGGCGACGGCCTCGACGGGTACTGGCACAGGGACTGGCACGAACAGCGGCTCTGGTAATGGCAGCGGCACGGGAACTGGGACGGGAACGACGTCTGGTACGACGGGTCTCGTCTGGCCACCATCGTGGCCGCCATCAGGCGCTTGGACGGTCGTTTACTGTCTGGTCGGTCTGCTACTCCTGCTGCTCCTGCTGCTCCTGCTCTTGCTCTTCGCGCGCAATCGTCGTAAGGAAGAGCCAGTCACGATTCAGGAGCGCGACACCGTAACGGTGCAGGGCAACGGGCAGGCCGCCCCCGGCGCCTCCGCTGTGCAACGCGAGATCTACTCTGTTGATCCACGGACTGGCAAGCAGATGCGGATCGCCGAAGAGGTGACGAGCTTCGAGGAAGTGCCTCCCGACGAGCCTCCCCCTGCGCCGCGCAGCTAGCCCTCGCGATCGCCTTCTCGCAGTATCCGCGCAAAGAGCCGAGCTCCACCTCTGGAGTCTCGGCTCTTTTCTTCATAATCATAATGGCTCGGCGTCGCACGAACGCCTGCAACACCAATAACGCCAGCGGCGCTATGGCATAAGGCATGGTATGTATCTTGCAACTACCGCCCAATTCGCTCAGATCGCTCTCGCGTGGGCGGATAGCGGTTGGCCGAAGGTTATGACGCCGACGCATGGAAGTGGATCCAAGGGACTGGAAGGAGAACATGTGATGCGTGCGGATGAACTGAAGGGTCGGGCGGTTGTCACACTCACCGATGCGACGAAGATTGGCTCCATAGACGATGTGCTCTTTGACGCGCACTTTCGTACAGTGCTCGGATTCCGTGTCAAGACCGGCCTCCTGCGTCACGAGGCGCTGCCCCGCGCAGGAGTCAGCGCGATCGGTGTAGACGCGGTGACCGTCGCCGACCACGCGGCGGTCAATAGCGAAGACCGGTTCTCCGAGCTGGCTGGCGCCGTTCCGCTCGACAATGCGCGCCACATGAAGGTCGTTACAGACAACGGCGAGTTGCTAGGCGTGGTCGCGGCAGTCGAGCTGGATGACACCGTGGAGCATGTGCTGGCGTATACTCTGGAGGCGCCGCTCGTGGACCGCATCCGGGGCCATGCGCCGCAGATTCGCGCGGATGATGTGACACGGATGGGCGCGGATGGCATTATGATCGTGCCAGCCTCCGTTGGCGAAGAGTTCCACGAGAACCAAATGTAAGCGCGAGCGCCAGGAGCTACGATTCGCATGCCACACATTGATACGCACGCGCTGACTCAGCTTCTTATGACGTATGGATATTGGGCAGTCCTGGTGTTTGTCGCTATCGAGAGCACCGGCATCCCGTTTCCCGGTGAGACGATGCTGCTCGCCGCGTCAATCTATGCTGGAACGACACAGCATCTCTCGCTGCCGCTCATCATTCTCGCGGCGGCCACGGGAGCTATCCTCGGCGACAATTTGGGCTTCTTCGTCGGGCGCGAGGGTGGGTTTCGCCTGCTGCGTCGCTACGGGCGCTATATCCACCTGGATGAGCGCAAGCTGAAGCTGGGCGTCTACCTATTTCGTCGACATGGCGGCAAGGTAGTCTTTTTTGGGCGATTTGTCGCTGTGCTGCGAGCGTGGGCTGCCTTTCTCGCTGGTGTCAATCGCATGCAGTGGCCACGTTTTCTCGTGTTCAATGCGGCCGGTGGCATCCTCTGGGCGATCATCTATGGCATCGCGGGTTATGCGCTCGGTGACAACGTTCATCGCTTCGCGGGTGTTGTTGGGAAGGTGACGTTTGGCGTGGCCGCGCTGCTTCTGCTCGCAAGTTTTCTCTGGCTGCGGCGCAACGAGCGGCGTCTCGAAGAGACCGCTGAGCGCGCGCTCCCTGGCCCGCTCGACCGCTACATCGGCGGCCATCGAGACGATAACCCATCAGAACATTCGCATTTGACCCAGCGAGAGCCGACCACCACCGGGTGAGAGGACCCCATCGGCGGGGCAAGCGCTTGCGCGGCGCATGATGTGCCATACTACCAGAGCCGTCATGCCACAGCGAATGGACGCGCCCTTTCACCCATCCGCGGATGGCGAAATTCGGTACAGAGGTTGCTTTGTGTGCGGATACGTGCTCGCGGATCCGTCGCATTACCACATCGAGCCGTTCAGCGCATAGCGACGCTTACAGCGCATAGCGCCAGACCCGCGGGCGACCGTGACGCAGTGTGAGACAGACGTGTAGAGGGAGCATGGCGTGGGCACGCGGAGCAAGGGACGGCGTGATGAGCGATCTGACAAGACGGCGCCCGGCCAGGATACTTCAGCGCTCCATAGCGACGGCCTCAATACGCGTTCGTCGAGGAGTTCCTCAAGCGACAGGTCCGCAGCAGACCAGTTGATACAGCGAGCGGAGGCAAGTGAGGCGCGCTATCGTGCGCTGGCTGAAAGTGCGCTCGACGCGATCATCGGGATGGATGCGCATGGTCGCATCACCGACTTTAATTCCGCCGCTGAGCGTATGTTTGGCTACACGCGCGAGACTGCGCTGGGCCAACGCGTCGCCGACCTGATCATCCCTGAAGCCTACCGCGAGCAGCACAGACAAGGTCTGGCGCGCTACCTGGAGACAGGAGCCTCGGCGATTTTGGGGCGTCGCCTGGCGTTCACCGCATTACGCGGCGATGGCACAGAGTTTCCGATAGAGCTCAGTGTTGTGCGGCTTTCCTCTACAGAACACGATGCGCCCGAGTTCATGGCGTCCATCCGTGATGTGACCATACGCCAACGTGAGGAGGGGGAGCGCACCCATGCGCTTGCCGAAGCGGAGGCCACGCGCCACGCAGCGTCAAGCCAGACGGCCGAGTTAGCAGCGACGTTCGAGGCGATGACCGATGCGGTGCTCGTCTTTGATCCCGATGCGCGCATCATGCATAGCAACACGGCAGCGCACAAGATGTTTGGCTACAGAGAAGGTGACAATTTCGAGCGTCTGAGCATCGAGGAGCGTAGAGCGAAGCTGCCAGTGCGTGACGCCAGTGGCCGTCCCCTCCCCATTGTCGAGTTTCCGCAGATTAGGGCGCTGGGTGGTGAGTCGTTGACGGGCGCCGACTCTATGGATATGCGGCTCCAAACGCTCTATGGGACCGAAATCGAGGTAAGCTGCAGCGCGGCGCCTCTGCGGGACACCGATGGCGCGATCGTCGGCGCGGTCGCCGTCTACCGCGATGTGACGGAGCGTCGGCGACTGGAGCATGAGTTGAACGAGCGCGCCCACGACCTCGAAG
>DASQSS010000423.1:0-28891 GCA_035642255.1 Ktedonobacterales bacterium
CGTGGCGAGGCGGAGTCCATCACCTCGCCTTCTTCGCTGATCGCCGCCGCGATGCGCCCTTCGACCTGCGGGCGCTGTGGCAGGTCGCCCGCCAGCCCCTTGAGTAATGGCAGTCCATCTTCCATTCGCGTGATGAGCCGATTGACATGGGCGGACGAGCGAATCGTCGCCAGGACGTCGAGCAGTTCCGCGGGTGAGAGGGTCTTGCCTCGCTCCGCCGCTTTGACCTGCGGTCGTACGTCACGCGCGCCGCGTATGCCGGCGTCTGGTCGTAGATCGAGCAGTCGTCGCGCCTCGGCGGTGAAGGCCTGCCGGCGCTGGGCGTCGCCGAAGTCGTTGGTAGGCTGTAGCGCGAGCGCCAGCTCGCGGCTCGCGGAGAATGCCGTCTCCTGTGCGAGCCGCGCGATGATCTTGGGGTATTCGAGTGTATTCAGGCTTTTCGTGTGCATCTTCGTTATCATCTCGCCAGCTAGCCGCCTGCGCGGCGCGGCTCTTTCATTCCGTCAACTGAGTTGTCCACCAGGTTTGTCGTGATGGTCGCCGTGATCACATACGCCACCCAGAACGGGCCTGTCACCCGTTCAAGCCGTGGTGAGAAGCCAGCCAGCCGCATGCGCTCCAGCAGCGGCGCGCCGATCTCTGGCCCGCCGTTGACCTGCGCCGCGAGCGCTTGCCGCCCATAGACGAGGCGCTGTATGGCGATCAGCGGCGCCAGCACAGCCCGCGTCGGCGCGAGTGCGGCAGCCAGCACGACGATCAGCCGCCCACCTGGCCGCAGAATGCGACGGATCTCGCTGAGCGCTCGCGCATCGGCGATGTAGTCCGTCGGAAACGTGCTGACGGCATTATCGAATGACGCCGACGCGAAGGGCAGCGTCTGCGCGCTCGCCTGCCGCACAATATCCGCGTCGTCACGTAAACCGCGTCTGCGCAGCTCACGGCGCGAGGCCGCCACCATCTGCGGCGACTGGTCAATCGCCTGGCAACGGTATCCGCGCTCGATCATATCCGCCAGTAGCGTTCCAATGCCGCAGCCAACCTCGAGCACATCCTCGCCGACCAGCCGATCGAGCGCGAGCCGCTGCCAGACACGCCACTGTCCGGCGAACGGGATGGTGCTGGCCAGCCAGTAGAGAATACGGTTGCGGTAGAGCGCCTCAAAGAGGACACGCGCGACTCGCATGCGTGCAAGCTCGCGCTGGTTGACGCGTGGCTCGACCTCCGTTTGCATGGGCGCTCCCCCATCACACTCCGCACTGAATACAACACGACGGCCCTGGGACCATGCGCAAAGTCACAGTCCCAGGGCCACCATCCAGAGGAATCAGAGCGAAACGAAGCGGCTCAACGCGAGCTGTGGCCTGATCCGCTTCGTCCGTGTCAGCCAGCTAGCGCGAAATGGCCGCCGCGCTACCCGTGGGCGACAGAATCTCATCCACCATGCCATAGGTGTGAGCTTCCTGTGCGCTCATGTAGTAATTGCGATCGGAGTCACGCTTGATGATATCCATCGTCTGGCCAGTGTGATGCGCCAGAATCTGATAGAGGTCGTCGCGCAGACGCAGAATCTCGCGCGCGGTGATCTCGATATCAGCGGCCTGGCCCTCAGCGCCACCCAGCGGCTGGTGAATCAGGATGGTGGAGTGCGGCAGCGCATAGCGCTTGCCCTTGGTGCCAGCGGCAAGCAACACGGCGCCCATGCTCATGGACATGCCCATGCAGAACGTCGCCACGTCGGGCTTGATGTTCTGCATGGTGTCATAAATCGCCAGCCCAGCGTAAATGCTGCCGCCTGGGCTGTTGATGTACATGCTCACGTCTTTGGAGGCGTCTTCGCTCTGCAGGAAGAGCAGCTGTGCGACCACGAGATTGGCGACATTGTCGTCAATCGGCGTGCCGATAAAAATGATCCGCTCCTTGAGGAGGCGGGAGTAAATATCCATGCCACGCTCGCCGGTCACCGTCTTCTCGATGACATTCGGTACGAGCAGGTTGCTCGGAATCGGCGCATTGCCCGCGAGCTGTCGGAGCGCCTGAGGGTCAAATGGGTGCGTCATTGTGCTTTCCCCTGTTACTGTCTCAACGCCGTACGGCGCAGTCTCCGTGTCGCGGGCGGCGCCCATGCTCTCGGTCGCGCGCCGCTCGCTCCACACGCTGCTCTCTGGTTGCTCGAATGAGCCTCTGCTCGGGTCTCACAGCCAGCCTCTCCATGCGCTGCGCTCGCGGTGGGCGGCGCCGTGCGGCAAGTATCCACAGGATAGCACAAATCGCGCCACGCCCGCCACGGACAGCAAGCTGGCGTCAACCAGCGATGCGATGACCGCTCCTGTGTCTGCGGTACACGTTCCGCGAGCAGCCCTCGCAGTAGCGGTATGGGACTCGCTGACCCCAATTTCAGTGCGAGATCAAAACTCGCGGGAAACAGGCTGGACAAATCAATATAAATCAACTAGTATACGTGCAACGGGTGGACCTCGGCGAGTCGCCATGCCTGCGGTATGCGACGCGCGAGCGCGCTTGCCATCTGGTTTTGACCGCAGTTCCAAGGTGGAACAGCGGGCGAGGCAGCCGTACCATGCCGGTACGCAAATGTGCGGGGTTCCCGCCAGGTGCGATCAAGAGGAGTACACAGATGACGTCAGCAAAGGGGCTTGAGGGCATAGTTGTCGCCCAGACGCACATTAGCCATGTCTTCGGTGAAGAAGGCAGGCTCGTGTATCGTGGCTATGAGATCAGTGAGCTGGCGGGCAAGGCCAGCTTTGAAGAGGTCGCTTTCCTCCTGTGGCACGGGCGCCTGCCTACGCGCGCCGAGCTCGATGCGCTCAATGCGCAGATGCGTCCTCTGCGCGCGTTGCCAGACGATGCGGTTGCGCTGCGCGCCATGAAAGACGGCGTGAATCCAATGGACGCGCTGCGCACAGAGGTGTCTCTGCTCGCGGCGCTCGCGCCTATCAGCGGTAAGGCGACCATTGAGCAGGCTATGCTGCTCACCGCGCTCTTCCCGACCGTTGTCGCCGCGTTCGACCGCCTGCGCAATGGCAAGGAGCCGATCGCGCCACGCGCCGATCTTGGCCACGCCGCCAACTACCTGTACATGCTCACGGGTGAGGTTCCGCCTGAGAACCACGTCAAGAGCCTCGACACCTATCTCGTATTGCTGGCTGACCATGGCATGAACGCGTCGACATTCACGGCGCGCGTGATCGCCTCGACGGAATCTGACCTCGGCTCGGCCATCGTCGGCGCGATTGGCGCGCTGAAAGGGCCGCTGCACGGTGGCGCCCCCGCCCTGGTGATGGACATGCTCGAAGAGATCGGCACGGCCGACAACGTGAAGCCGTGGATCGACAATGCGCTGGAGAATCACCGGAAGCTGATGGGCTTCGGACATCGAGTGTACAAGACGACCGACCCGCGCGCCGAGATTTTGCGCGTCATGGCCAAGCAGTCTTCGACCCCGGAGTTCTTCGCGCTGGCTCATGACGCGGAGGAGTACGCTATCAACGAACTGAACCGCCGCAAGCCCGACCAGCGTCTCTACACCAACGTGGAGTTCTACTCCGCCGCTGTGCTCAACTCCGTTGGTCTGCCGCGCGACCTCTACCCCGCCACGTTCGCTGTCAGCCGTGTCGCTGGATGGACGGCGCATGTGCTGGAGCAGATGATCGGCAACCGCCTGATTCGCCCACAGTCCGAGTATGTCGGACCGCAGGGCCTGAAATTCACTCCGGTGGAGGAGCGCAGCCTGACGCCCGTGAGCTAGCGCGCAGTCGGGAACCTCTGTAGCGACTGAAGCGACTCGCGGCGGCCGCTGGTTGTAACCCAGCCGTGCGCCATGTACAGGGGCCCTGTGCAGACAGCCTATACGGATAGATAGAGCAGACCTTCGCGGCCTGCTCTATCTGTTTTTCCTGTTGTCCGTTTTGAGGGTGAAGTATTGCGGTACAATGCGTTACACTTATCTAACGAGGACATGTAGTCCCAGCATCTTCGCATTCGCATGATGCGAATGACGCCCGCAGCCACCCGGCTGCGCGGTGAGCGCCAACGGCGGCGTGCGGAGCATTGGCAAGCAGGATGCGATTGCATGATGCGTTGAGCACGGCGCTAGGTTGGCGTCTGCGCCAGAGATTTCGAGTAGGGCGGGCGAATGCCACTGGGCAGGAGCCGGCGTTGAGCGATCGGTTTCGTAAGCGTATTCATCATTTGGGGGCACGGAGGAGTACACCGTGCGACGCCTGGATGGGAGCGCTGCTCCGCAAGGGCGAAACCGTGAGCGAATATATTGCTGGACAGCGCTAGATTCCGACATATCTAGAGAGCGACAGAACCTTTCAGGCGGGGGCCATCGGGCTTCCCTCTAGCGCGTTGAGAACAGGCGTTCTGGCGGCATACGCGCTGCGATACGTGTGCGCATATGTTGGAGCCAGGCGGCGGACGATGTTGGCGCAACACCCGCCCGACCCGGACGACATGATGCGAACCCGCTGTTTATGCGGGCTCGCGCGCTATGATTTTCTTGACGCTCCCCAGAGCGGTAACGTATCATGGGGACAGGTTTACCTGTAGCGGAGGGGCTCGAGTCCACCCTCTACCGTGAAAGGGGGGATATCAGGTGAACAACGACAAGTTCGAGAAGTTTACCGAGCGAGCTCGCAAAGTGTTGAGCCTCGCCCAGGAAGAAGCCCAGCGCTTCAACCACAACTATATTGGCACCGAGCACCTCCTTCTGGGTCTTGTGCGCGAGGGAGACGGCGTCGCCGCGAAGGTGCTGAGCAACCTGAACGTCGAGCTCAACAAGGTCCGCAGCGCTGTCGAGTTCATCATCGGGCGCGGCGACCGTATTGTGCTGGGCGAGATTGGCCTCACGCCACGCGCGAAGAAGGTCATCGAGCTTGCCGTAGACGAGGCGCGTCGGCTCAATCACCATTACATCGGTACCGAGCATCTGTTGCTGGGGCTGGTGCGTGAAGGTGAGGGCATCGCCGCTGGCGTGCTGGAAAGTCTGGGTGTTAACCTCGAAAAGGTGCGGACGCAGACCATCCAAATCCTCAATCAGTCGGGCAACCCGCACGGTGAGGGTGGCCGAGACAAGCACTCCAAGACGCCAACGCTCGATCAGGTTGGCACTGACCTCACCATCGCCGCTCGCGCCAACAAGCTCGACCCCATCGTGGGCCGTGAGTCGGAGATCGAGCGCGTCATCCAGATTCTCTCGCGTCGTCAGAAGAACAATCCGGCGCTGATCGGTGAGCCAGGCGTTGGCAAAACCGCCATCGTCGAGGGCCTCGCTCAGAAGATCATCGCGGGTGAGGTACCGGAGACGCTCCTCGGCAAGCGACTCGTGACGCTGGATGTCGGCTCACTCGTCGCCGGCACAAAGTATCGTGGTGAGTTCGAAGAGCGACTGAAGAAGATCATCGAAGAGCTCAAGCAAAGCCAGGACTGCATCATCTTTATCGATGAGGTGCACACACTGGTTGGCGCTGGGGCGGCAGAGGGCGCTGTGGATGCGGCCAATATCCTCAAGCCGGCTCTTGGGCGTGGTGAGATTCAATGTATTGGCGCAACCACACTCGATGAATATCGCAAGTATATCGAGAAGGATCCTGCGCTGCAGCGGCGCTTCCAGGATGTCATGGTGCGTGAGTCAACCGTCGAGGAGACCATCCAGATCCTCAAGGGCATCCGCCCACGGTATGAAGAACACCACCGCCTGACGATCTCTGATGGCGCGCTGAAGGCCGCCGCCGAGATGGGCAGCCGCTACATCACTGATCGATTCCTGCCTGACAAGGCGATCGACCTGATCGACGAGTCGGCCAGCCGGGTGCGCATGCGCCGGTCGCTCGCTCCGCTGAATTTGAAAGAAGCGGTGCGCGGACTGCAAGCTGTGCTCGGCGAGAAGGACGAAGCCATCCAGAGCGGCGAGTATGAGCGCGCCTCGGAGCTGCGTGACCGCGAGGTCAAGCTACGTGACCGCATCGCCAAGCTGGAGTCTGGGTGGCAGCGCGACCAGAGCAACGAGAAGCCCACCGTCTCTGAAGAGGATATCGCTCAGATCGTCTCCATGTGGACGGGCATCCCGGTCATGCGCATCGCGCAGGAAGAGTCGGCTCGCCTGCTGGAGATGGAGAGCGCCCTCCACAAGCGCATCATCAGCCAGAATGAGGCGATTGAAACCATCAGCCGCGCCGTGCGTCGCGCGCGCGCTGGCCTGAAGGACCCGAAGCGCCCGATTGGCTCGTTCATCTTCCTGGGCCCGACGGGCGTAGGCAAGAGCGAGCTGGCGAAGTCGCTGGCGGAGTTCATGTTCGGCAGCGAAGACGCCATAGTCAAGATCGACATGTCCGAGTTCATGGAGCGCCATGCGGCGGCTCGCCTCGTCGGCGCGCCTCCTGGATATGTCGGCTACGAAGAGGGCGGCCAGCTAACTGAGGCTGTCCGGCGCAAGTCGTATAGCGTCATTCTGCTCGACGAGATCGAGAAGGCGCATCCTGACGTCTTCAACATGCTGCTCCAGATTTTGGAGGACGGCAAGCTGACAGATGCGAAGGGTCGCACAGTTGACTTCCGCAACACGGTCATCATTATGACGTCGAACGTCGGCGCGTCTCTGCTCAACAAGGAAGCCGCCATTGGCTTCACGCAGACCAAAGACAAAGAGCGCGCGTTCCAGAATGAATATGACGCGATGCGCGACAAGGTGCTCGGTGAGTTGAAGAACACCTTCAAGCCCGAGTTCCTGAACCGCATCGACGCGACGATCGTCTTCAGCAGCCTGCGCCGCGAGGATGTGCGACAGATCGTTGACCTGTTGCTCAATCGCGTTCGCACGCAACTGACGGAGCAGCAGGTCGAACTGCTGGTGCCGGAAGTGACAAAAGACGCGCTGGTGGACAAGGGCTACGACCCGGAGTACGGCGCGCGTCCGCTGCGCCGCACGATCCAGAACCTCATCGAAGATCCGTTGGCTGAGGGGCTGTTGCAGGGCAAATATCGCCCGGGCGACATCGTCGAAGCGGTGGTGCGCGATGGGAATGTCGAGCTCGAAGTGCACGAGCGGCGCGACGACCTGCTCAACGAGCTGCCCGCTCCGCCAGAGGCGGCGCTCTCGGCAGGCGATGAGCCGTCGCGGTAATTCGGTCGTTCACGCGAGAGCGTGACTGAGCAGCGGGCGTGTTTCGGAAAGCATACTTTCCGGAGCGCGCCCGTTTCGCATTCTACGGGGAAGTAAACATGGACGACGACGGGGCCATCATCGTCGGGGATTATCGCTACCTCTTATGGCGCACATGGGGCGGCGGGAACCATGCACGTCTGCTGTGGATCATGCTCAATCCTAGCACCGCCGATGAATCGCAGGATGACCGAACACTTGACCGATGCGTCAGCTTCAGCAAGCGGGAGAATTATGGTGGACTGGAGGTTGTGAATCTGTTCGCCTATCGAACGCCCTATCCACGTAAGTTGCGTGACGTTTGTGATCCTATAGGCAGCGAGAATACACAGCACTTGAAGGAGGCAGTGCAGCGTGCAGCAGCGTGTGAAGCAAAGGTAGTGGTGGCTTGGGGAGCGATGAGTCACGAGGGAATCTATAAGCAGCAGGCGGATATCGTGCTTGCGCGACTCAAGCAGTGCCCTGAAATCCATCTGTACTGCCTGGGCAAAACTGTTTCCGGCTGCCCAAAGCATCCATGCCGCCTCGCAAGCAATACCGATATGAGTCTCTATGCGTAATCGTAGCCTGTAGTTGTCCATTTCTTGACGTTTTCTCATACAAGCCGTCAGCATGTCCCGAACCTCTAACCGGGTTGCTGGCCGGGCGTAGTTCATTTAGAGGGGCGCGAAGAGACGCCGCCTGAGCCTGGAGCGATCATGCCGAAGTCAGCGACGAAATTTGTGTGCCAGCAGTGTGGCTACGAGTCAGCGAAATGGATGGGGCGCTGCACCGATTGCGGCGCGTGGAACACGATGGTCGAGACGGTCATCGTGCCACGTCCCACCGCCGCTGGGAGCGCGAGCGGTCCGATGCTCTCGGTCGCGCCCATCGCGGCGCCAGATGTGTCGGCGGTGGCCGAAGATCGCCGCCTCACTGGCTCGCCTGAGCTCGACCGCACGCTCGGTGGAGGGCTGATGCCTGGCTCGCTGGTATTGTTGGGTGGCGAGCCGGGCATCGGCAAGAGCAGTCTGCTGCTGAAGGTGGCGGGCAATATTGCCCAGAGCGGCGTCGACACGCTGTATGTGTGCGCTGAGGAGTCGCCGCAGCAGGTCAAGCTGCGCGCGGAGCGACTGGGCGCGTTGCATCCGCGACTCTACCTGCTTCCCGCGACAGAGATCGAAGCCGTGGTCGAGCAGATCGAGCGCATGCGGCCCGCGCTCGTGGTGGTGGATTCGATCCAGACGGTGGCGACGTCGCTGATCGCCTCCGCGCCCGGCAGCGTTAGTCAGGTGCGCGACTGTGCGATGCAGCTGATGCGGGTAGCCAAGCGCACGCAGATTCCCATCTGCCTGATCGGTCACGTCACCAAGGAAGGGTCGGTCGCTGGCCCGCGCACGCTGGAGCATATGGTGGACGCGGTGCTCTATCTGGAGGGCGAGCGCTTCCATACCTACCGGCTGCTGCGCGGCGTCAAGAATCGCTTTGGCGCGACGCATGAGGTTGGCGTCTTCGAGATGCGCGGCGATGGGATGGTGGATGTCTCCAATCCGTCGGGGCTGTTCCTCGCCGAGCGCCGCAGCGATGCCACAGGCTCCGCGGTGGTCGTCAGCATGGAAGGCACGCGGCCGCTGCTGGTGGAGACGCAGGCGCTCGTCACGACGACGGTCTTCGGCGCGCCTCGTCAGACGGCGACCGGTGTGGACCGCAGCCGACTGCAAATGCTGCTGGCGGTCTTGACCAAGCGTGTCGGTCTTGCGCTCTCGACGCAGGACGTCTTTGTGAATGTCGTCGGCGGCTTCGAATTGACGGAGCCTGCTGTTGACCTGGGCATAGCGCTTGCTATCGCGTCTAACTTTGTAGAGCGTCGTGTCGCGGCGGATATGGTCGCGCTGGGCGAAGTCGGACTGGGAGGTGAGCTGCGCGCCGTGCCGCGTCTGGCGCAGCGCATGCGCGAAGCCTCGAAGCTCGGATTTCGCCGCGTCGTCGCTCCGCCATCACGGGGACGCGCTGACAGTGAGCTGGCAAGCAGTATCTCGGGATTGGATGTCGAAATTATCGAGGCAGCTACGCTTTCCGAGGCTGTCGAGGCTGCATTGGAGTAATCACATCTCGGGTCACAATCGGAGGTTTCGTCCGCCCAAACCGCGCGCCGTATGCTACACTAGGTAGACAGAAATCGGCGCGCTGAAGGAGCGAGCGCCGCGTCCGTCATGGGAGCGCGCTCGCGCTGGTAGATGTCGCTTCAGATGGATGTCAGTGGGCGGAGGGGAGGCAGTCACACGCGATCACTTCCCGGCGCGTCTGTGTGGAACGCGCCAAGCAAACGCATGAGGAGGATGCTGTGTCTGGCAGAACAATTGTGCGAGCGGTCGCGTTCGTCGCCGCCGCCGCCTTGGCGTGGGATATAGGGTCCACGCTCAACGACAAATCTCATCAGAACTGGGGATTGCCCGTTCCAGCGATTGTGGGGATTGCGGTCTTCATTGGTCTTATTGCCCTCGTACTTACTCCCTTCATCATCATCGCCCCCTACCGCTGGACTCGTGAGCAGATTCGGAAAGCCGAGGTCAGCGACCTCGTCGCTGGAGTCGTTGGCCTGGTTATTGGGTTGATTGTCGCGGCGCTGCTCGCGTTGCCGCTCTCGCAGCTCGCGTTCTTCGAGCTGGGCCGCTGGGCGCCAACGGCAGTCGCATTGATCTGCGCATGGCTAGGCATCACGATTGCCGTCATGCGCAAGAGCGACTTCACACGGATGCTCTCGGCCGCCTTCAGTGGTCGGGCGATTCGGCGAGCCGCGCGCGAAGAACACGACGCCGACGAGCATGACGAGCATGACGATCACGATCAGCACAATGGCGCCCGTCTGCGTGACCGCCTGACGGGGCGTGCGGGCGCGCGGCGCGCGAGTGACCGCATTCTTGTGGACACCAGCGCCATCATCGATGGACGTATCGCCGACATCAGTATGACTGGCTTCATCACCGGCACGCTGGTCGTGCCGCGCTTTGTGCTTGAAGAGCTTCAGCATATCGCTGACTCCGCCGACAGCATGCGCCGACAGCGCGGACGTCGTGGCCTCGAAATCTTGCAGCGGTTGCAGAAGGATACCACGGTTCCCGTCGAGATTTCCGACGCCGACGCCGACCCCACCGAGGTGGACGCCAAGCTGGTCAAGCTGGCGCGACAATGGCGCTGCGCTATCATCACCAACGACTTCAATCTCAACCGCGTGGCCGAGCTGCAAGGCGTGAAGGTGCTCAACATCAATGAGCTGGCGCACGCCGTCAAGCCGATTCTGCTGCCGGGCGAAGAGATGACGGTCAAGATCATGCAAGAGGGCAAGGAGCCGGGTCAGGGTGTCGGCTACCTCGACGATGGCACGATGATCGTGGTCGAGAACGGCAAGACCTACATGCAGTCCACCATCGAGGTGACAGTTACGCGCGTGCTGCAGACCGTCGCGGGGCGCATGATCTTCGCCCATCCGAAGCAGACGGCGCCGAACGTCGCCGCCGCGCGCCGCACGGGCACTGCCTGAACACGACATGACGTACTATTCGCATTCTGTATCCACAGCGGGCGCGGTGGCGGCATTAGTGGTCGCCACCGCGCCCGACGCCGTTTCGCAGTCGGCGGATCTGCTCTGGCTCCCAATTTCTGGAAGACAAGCGCTAGCGTGGACTCTTGTTGCGCTTCACCAACTTGGCGACCTAGGTTACTGTGGCATTGTGACGCCAGCAGATCGCTACGATGACGTGTCCAGGATGATCATTCATGAGGCTCCCGCGAGGATGAGTGGAATCTTTCCGAGGGCAGAATCCACCTGGCGCAGCGCCTTTCCTCCCATCGAGATCATCCCTCCCATGTGCGAATGGATCGTCGTGCTCGACGCCGCGTTGCCTCTCGTCACGGTTGATGTAATTCGCTCGGGCCTGTGCGCTGCCGAACGCACAGGTGTCGCGATGGCTGGCGAGCCAGTCAAGGAGACGCTCAAGCGCGTGGATGGAGCCGTTGTGATGGAAACACTGCCACGCGATGCGCTGCGTCGCCTGCTCACGCCAGTCGTCTTCCATCGTGACGCGCTCAAGCGCGCGCTGGATGCGTATGACCCATCACGCGATGATGCGAACAATCTTGTCGCGCTGACCCGGCTAGCTGGCGTTCCCGTCACCGTCTTTGACGCGGGGTATCCCGCTGTGCGTGTGACGTCAGAAGATGACCTTGCCATTGTAGAGACGCTGCTTCGTCAGCGTGAGTCGGAGGCTTCCCCATCATGACCTCGCAACGTCCCGGCGCGATCATCATTGGCGCGTCCAGCGGCATCGGCGCGGCTCTCGCGGCGGAGTTGGCGCGACGTGGCTATCAGCTGGCGCTGGTTGCGCGCCGCGCTCCAGAGCTGGACGCCGTCATCGCACGCGTGAACGCTAGCGCGCCCAATGTGGCGCGCGCCTATCCGCATGACACGCGCGACTATGAGGCGGCGCCTGCGCTCTTCGCGCGTATCCGGGAGGACATGGGGAGCGCGCCGCTGGCGCTGCTGGTCTATGCCTCTGGCGCAATGCCAGCGCCACAGCCAGAGGGCTGGCCGTTTGAGGCTGAGCGTGAGATGATCGAGACGAACCTGATTGGCGCGATGCGCTGGCTCTCGCTGGCGGCTGAGGTGTTCGCGCGACAAAGGCATGGCTCCCTGGTCGGTGTCTCATCTGTAGCGGGCGACCGTGGCCGCAACGGCAACAGCGCCTATATGGCGAGCAAGGCGGGCCTCTCAGTGTATCTCGAATCGCTGCGCTATCGGCTGGCGCGACGGGGAGTGCGGGTCGTCACGATCAAGCCGGGCTTGGTCGCCACCGCGATGATCGGCGATAAGAAGCCGCCGCGCCCGCTCGTCATCTCGCCTGAGCGAGCGGCGCGTCGCATCGCGGAGGTTTGTGAGCGCGGGCCAGAGGTGGTTTACGTTCCCGCGCGTTGGGCGATCATCATGACGATTGTTCGCGCGCTGCCCGCATCCGTCATGAAGCGGCTATCGTTCTGATGGCTGCCGTTTGACGCCGCCTCCGGCCCGCGGGATGGCGAAGGATGGGGGGCGGCGTCAGTTGGATCGAGAGGCAAGGCGGGATGGCGACGACAGTGGCTGACCAGGGTAGCATCACCGTGCGCGAATTGACAGGCTGGGGGCTGCGCAATGTCGCGCATGCGCCCGTCGTGACGCCGCAGAGCGTTGATGCGCTGGCGCAGACGCTCGCCACTGCCGCCACCGATGGGCAGACAGTCTGCCTGCGAGCGGGTGGGGGAAGCTACGGCGACGCGGCGCTACTCGATGGCGCGCTCACGCTCGATTCTACCGCGCTCGACCGGATTCTCGCGTGGGACCCGTCGACGGGCGAGGTCACTGTCGAGCCAGGGGTCACGATCGAGCGGCTCTGGCGACATATCCTGCCGGACGGTTGGCGTCCGACTGTGGCGCCGGGACGCGGCGCGGTGACAATAGCCGGAGCCGCCGCCGCCAACATTCACGGCAAGAACAACTGGCGCGTTGGCTCCTTCGGCGATCACGTCGTCTCATTCGAGCTTGCGCTGCCTTCGGGTGAGCGCGTGACGTGTTCGCGCGCCGAGCGACCTGACCTCTTTGCGGGCGCCATTGGCGGCATGGGTTTACTGGGCGCCTTCACGCGATTGACGCTGCGGACGACACGGGTTGCCTCTGGCCTGGTGGCGGAGCGACAGACCGCGCATGGCTCACTGCAAGCGCTGCTGGCGGCGTTCGAGACCGCGAAGAGGTCCGCGACAGACCTCGTGGGGTGGATTGATACCAGCGCGCGCGGGGCGACGTTGGGTCGCGGGTTGCTGGGTGAGGCGCGCGATCTGGACCCGGGCGAGGACCCGCAAGCCGCCGAGACATTGCGCTCGGCGTGGGCTGATTGGCCCAGTGGCAGCGCGCGACTCCTGCGGGCGTTGCCCGCTCCGCTGCTGCCAACGCTCGCCAAGCCCCTGACACGTCCGGCGGGAGTCTGGCTCGCGAATCGCGCACAGTGGACGCGTGGCGCCCGCGCGGGTGAAGGCCCCTGGCGACGGCTTTCATATCCAGCGGCGAATTTCCCGCTCGATGTCATCCCCAACTGGCGCGATACTTACCGCCCCGGCGGCCTGATTCAGCATCAGGCGTTCATTCCGACCGAAGCGGCGCTGGCGGCGTTTACGAAGATGCTCTCGCACGCGCAGTCCGCTGGATATACTCCTTCGCTTGGCGTCCTCAAGGCGCAGCGGGCCGCCGACGAATTCACGCTGAGCTATCTGGTGGACGGCTATTCGCTGGCCCTCGACTTCCCCGTTCTGCGGCGGCGCGAGGCTGGCCTGTTGACACTTCTGCATGAGCTGAACGAGATGACGCTGGACTACGGGGGTCGTCTCTACTTCGCCAAAGACAGCACGATGACGGCCGGTCAGGTTGCACGGATGTACCCGGAGGGCGCCTTAAATCGGTTCGCGGCGCTCAAGCGACAGGTGGATCCGGGTGACGTTCTTCAATCCGCGCTCTATCGCAGAGCGCTGCGTCCAGCGCTGCGCCTCGACGCGCACTAGTGGCAGTGGTATGATGGGTCGGCGCGTGCGAATGGGCGCGCCAGTGACGGCGACGCGGATGTTGAGGGGCTATGGCTGAGAGACGTCGGTTAGTGATCGCGACGACGAACCCGCACAAGGTGGACGAATTTCGGCAGTTGCTGGCGAGCGCGCCTTTCACGCTGACGAGCCTGAGTGAACTAGGCATCTCGCAAGATGTGCCTGAGACGGGCGCTACGTTTGCCGAGAACGCCATCATCAAAGCCTGCGCCTATGCGGACCTGTCTGGACTGCTGACCCTTGCCGATGACTCAGGCCTGGAGATTGACGCGCTCGACGGAGCGCCTGGCGTACTCTCGGCGCGCTGGGCCGGACCCGACGTCTCATATGAGACGCGCAACCGGCTGCTGGTGGAACGCCTGGCGGGCCTGCCGGATGAGCGTCGCGGGGCGCGCTATCGCTGCTCGATCGCCATCGCGCTGCCCGCGCCACGTGGGCTGGTCGGCGAAGTTGATGGCGTCTTCGAGGGGCGTATTGCCTACGAGCCCGCTGGGCATGGCGGCTTTGGATATGATCCTATCTTCTATGTGCCGAGTCAGGGGCGCACTGTCGGCCAGATGACTGCCGAAGAGAAGCACGCCATCAGCCATCGGGCGCTTGCCGCGCGTGCGGCTCTGCCCATGCTGGAGCGGCTGGGGGACGACGAATCCACGCCGCGATAGTCGCGGCATTCGCGCAATGAACGGAGCCGAGTGTGCGTCCAGAGCCTGTACGAGTCGCCATCGATCTCGAGACGACCGGTCTGCGCCCAGAGCAAGATGCGATCATCGAAATTGGCGCCGTCAAGTTCGCGGGAGCGCAGATCCTCGATACGTTTCAGAGCTTTGTGAGCCTCGCGTCAGCGCTGCCCTATCGCATCCATCGCCTGACGGGCATCACCGCCGCTGACCTGCGACGAGCGCCACCGCTCAGCGCGCTCTTGCCGCATCTGCGCGCGTTCATCGGCTCCGCGCCGCTTGTGGGGCATAGTGTCTCCTTCGACGCTTCATTTCTGCGGCGGGTGGGGCTCGCGCACCGCAATCCCCTGATTGACACCTATGAGCTGGCTTCGATGCTGCTGCCAGATCTGTCGAGCTATACCCTGGGGTCCGTCGCGGACGCCCTTCAGGTTCCGTCATCCATCCATCATCGCGCCCTAGCCGACGCTGACCTCTCGCGAGCGGTGTTTCTCGCGCTGATGGACAGGCTCATTGCGCTCGACACGACCACAATCGGCGAGCTAGCCACTCTGCCGGGCGCTGACGGCTGGACGCCCGCGTATCTGCTCAAGGGCCAGGCGCGAGCGCGTGAAGAAGCGATCAAGTCCAGCCCGTTCGCGCGACTCCTGGCGGCGCCATCCATCGCGCAGCCTGTCGAAGATGGCCTCAGTCCAGCGCTGAGCACGATGGCCGTTGCGCTGGATACGCGCCCTGTTGCTGAGGCCTCTGCGCCCGCTGTTCTTGGCGATGGAAAAGAAGCGGAGCCGAGCGGTGATAGCGCGCTACCGCTACGCGAGCCGTGGGCAAGCCTGGAGTCGTTCATGCGCGAGGGTGGCGCGCTCTTGTTGGAGCTGGAGCGCCACGAGGATGCGCTCGTCCGCGCGCTGGCAGTGGTGGCGCGAGGCGCGGCGCAGGGACATCGCGTTGTCATCGCGGCCAGCGACGGCGATGAGATGAAACGTGTTGCGCGGGCGCTCCTGCCGCGCGCGATCGCCGAGGCTGGGCTCGACTCGACGCAGATGCGGGTGGCGGAGCTTGACGAGCGTGAGGGCTACCTTTGTCTGCATCGCTGGTTTGGGGTCGCGCGCGATGACCATGGAGTTCCCCTCTCGTCCGAGGTGACGCGTGGCCTCGCCAAGTTGACTGTCTGGGCGCATGAAACGCAAACAGGGCAGCGCGCTGACATTGCGCTCTCCGGCCCTGAGTCAGATGCATGGGCCAGGGCGCGCTCTGGCGTCGAATTCGCTGATACCCATGATGAATGCGCCTATCGCCTCAACGGCTATTGCTTTGCCGAGCGTGCGGCGCAGCGGGTCGGCGACGCGTCCATCGTCGTAACGACACATGCCGCTCTGGTGAGTCGTCTGCTGGGTCGCAGCGCCGCACCAGACGCGAATCGGGTGGTCCTGCTCGATGGTCGCCAGTTCGAAGATGAGCTACGCCGCCAGCAGACCTTCACACTCGACGCCGCGAGCGCTTTGGCGCTGCTCGACATGTTGGCGACGACGGGTCCAGACATGAGATCCGGTGGTCTGCTGCCGTTGGCGGCGTCTTTGGCGCATGCCTCTGGCGAGGATTCGCGTGAGGATTCGCGCGAGGATGTGTGGCTCGGCACGGTCGCACGGGCGCGCTCGGCGTGCTTCACTCTGTTCGGCGCGTTGCGGGTGGTTCTACAGGAGAGTCAGGAGCGCAACGCTCGTGTCGCGGCCAACCGTCCTGCTCTCTCGGACAACGGTTCGCTGCGTGTCGACAGCGCCGTGCGGGCTTCTCGCGGCTGGGAGCTACTTCTCCAGGCGTGGGCGGACTTCAGCGCCGCATTGAAGGACGCCGCCGAGGTCGCCCGCGAGGCCGCGCGCGCGCTGGCGTCCGTTTCGACCGAGCAAAGCGCCAGAGCGGCAGGAGCGCGAGCCGACCTGTTGGGGATCGCTCGCCGCGTCGACGAAATGCGTGAGCGTGGCGGGCGCACACTTGTGGGACCGGGCCGCGCTCAGGATGTCTGCTGGCTGCGCGCACCCCAGCCTCAGCAATTTTCGGCTGGCCAGCCCGGCGAGGCGCCGCGTGATCGGCGCGCCGCTGGACGCAACGGAGCCGCGCGCCCAGCGGTCACAGGCGAGGCGGAGATCGCCGCCGACACGTCGGGAGAGGCCGCTGGCGAGCCGCTAGTTCCGATGGAAGAGCAGGCCGAGAGCGCGCGACGCGACGATCGTGACGTTCTTCTCGCCGAGGCTCCCATCCTCTCCGCCGCGCCTGCTCAGGTCGGCGGGCTGCTGGCGCCTCTTGTAACTGAGGGGCGCGGTGTCGCGGCGTTCGGCTGGTCACTTTCTGTTGGCGGCGACTTCGAGTATACCCGCGTGGCGCTGGGGCTGCCCGACACAACCCGTGTGATGGCCGCAACGCCGGATTATTCGCGACAGACGCTGCTGTGCCTGCCAACTGATGCGCCAGAGCCCGCCGCGCAGAGCTATCACGCGCAATTCGAGGCGCTGATCGTCTCGCTGGCCCGCGCGCTGGATGGTGATGTCGTCGCGATCTTCCCCTCGCACGCCGCTCTGCGCACTGCGGCGATGGGCATTCGCCGGACGCTCGAACGCTATGACATCTTGACGCTGGCTCAGGGGATCGACGGTTCCGTCCGCCAGCTCTGGCAGTCGTTCAATGGGCAGCCGCGCACGGTACTCTTGGGCGCGGGCAGCTTCTGGGATGGCGCTGAGCAGCGCGAGCATCCGCCCGCATGCGTGGTCGTCGCGCGCACGCCATTCCCGCCGCAGAGTGACCCACTGGTAGCTGCTCGCGCCGACCTGTGGGCCGACCCGCAGGCGCAGTTCATGACGCCACAGGCGGCGCTCAAGCTGCGGCAGGCGCTCGGTGGACTCGCCTGGAGCCACACGCGCCGTAACGCCGTCGTGCTCTTCGACAAGCGCTTGCAGACGCGCGGCTACGGCGGGACTATTCTCGGCGCGCTGCCGCAGTGTGAGCTGTATCAGGCGCCTGCGGCAGACCTGGCTGAGCGCATCGCTGATTGGACGCGCGAGCCTCCATCACGATAGAAAGCGCGCGTTATTGTCTCAGCCAACGAGCGCTGAGAAGCCGCGCCACGAGGCGATCAGCCCCTCGCGCAGGCTGATGAAGCAAATGCCCTCGAAGACGCGGCGCTCACCGTCGCTGTCGCGCGTGTAGGCCCACAGCCATCCTGCGGCCGCTTCCTGACCATCGAGGCTAGGGAGCAGCCGCGCCACGGTAAAGCTGACGTCGTGGTGACGCGCGGCGAAGTCGGCAATGAAGTCGCGCAGCGTTGCGCGCCCGGTGAAGATGGCGGCAGGCGGTTCGGCGTACGCGACATCCTCCGTGAAGAGTGACGCCGCCCCTTCCGCGTCGCCGCTGGCGAGAAGCTCCCCGAAGGCGCGCAGAACCTCCGCGGCCGACGCCACCGGACTAGCGCACATCGAAGAGCGCCTCGCGCTCGGCTGTGGTCGGGAACTGCTGCTCGGAGCGAATCATCTCCACCACCTTCTTGCGCCCCTTTGGGCTGCCGATGAAGACCGCGCCGACGAGCTGGTTCTCCTTGAAGAAGAACTTGCGGTAGTCGGTGTTGCCCTTGTCGCCGGGAGCCGAGTGGGAATTTGAGGTGAGCGTCGGGTTATTCGACTCAGCGATGCCCATGACGGCGATGTTGGTGTTGAAGAGCGGGCTGGTATAGGTTGGCACGTCGCGATAGGCCTCGCGCGCGCCAGCCATGTTGCGCGCGACCACTCGGCCATGCGCCATCGCGTTATCCCAGGTCCCCATCGTGTGATGCACGCCGATCATGGAATCGTAGAACTCGGCCACGTCGCCCGCTGTGTAGACGCCGGGTACGTTCGTCTCCAGATACTCGTTCGCGACGATGCCGGTCTTGCGCTCGATGGGCGTGTCGCTGAGGAAGCCATGGTTGAGCGTCAATCCCAGACCCACTCCGATCATGTCGGCGGCATAGGTCTTGCCCGACGTGGCGACGACGTGCTGCGGCTGGCCGTTAGCGGCCACCACACGGTCAATGGACTCACCGTGAATGACCTCGACGCCGTGCGCCTTCGCGATGTCATCTACCAGTTGTCCACCCTCGGGGTCGAGCACGGTGCGCAGCCAGTAGGGGCCGCGCATCAACCAGGTGACATGCACACCGCGCACATTCAGGCCCTCGGTCAGCTCATACGCGATGAAACTGCCGCCCGAGGTGACGGCCACTTTACTCTCCAGCGCGCGCGCGATGAGCGCACGGGTGTCGTCCATCGTCACGAAATTGAAGATGGTCTCCACGCGCTCAATGCCTGGCACGTCTAGCTTGTTGGCCCAACCGCCCGTGGCTACCAGCAACGCATCGTAGGGAAGCGGACCGCCGTGATCGAGGTAGACGACGCGCTCGGCAGTGTCCACCCGTGTGACCAGTGTCTCTGTGAGCAGTGTGATCCGCTGCTGTTCATGCCAGGCAAGGTCGCGGATGAACACCTTCTGCTCTGGCAACAGCCCTTGCAGATAGCGAGGAAGTGAAACGCGGTTGTATAGAGGATGAGGCTCGTTCGTGATGAGCCAGATATCGCATGCTGGGTCATTCTTGCGCAGCTCTTGCGCGCAGGTGGTGCCAGCGATGCCATTGCCGATGATCACGTATTTTTTGCCGACTTCAGCCGCCAATGCCGCACTCCTCACAGATCCACGCAGCTGGCTGCGTCGCCGCCAATCTGCGCGGGAATGGCGCCATCCGCATCCACACGAACAGGCACCGCTGATGGCGCCGTCACATACGTCCGCTCGCGCTGTTCACGGCGCCACCGCTTATGGTACCACACCCTGTCGCATTGGCTGGATCGGTCTGCGTCGAGAAGACCCGCCGCGAGGATTCCAATCCAGGAACCACCGCAGGCGGGTTATGTGAGGGAAGTTCACGCAGGGCCGTGCTGGACTGCGGTCCTATTCACGCTGGCCAGTGACATCGCTGGACCGTGACGCAAGCTCGGCTCCGTCGGGACGATATCCCGCTGAGATGGCTTCCTCCTCGGTCGCGAAATAGATGCGATGTTGCGGAGCGGGCAGGCGCGCGGAGTCCGCGGAGTGGTAGACCCGCGACAGAATATTGCCCACGAAGGCCGCGCCTTCAGCGTCGTCGTCGCTGAAGATGGTCGGCTCCGCGACGCCAGGCTCCTCCTCGGGCGGCTCTGTGACGATGGCTGGCCCTTCGGCGGCTTCGGTCGCCTCACGCTCTACCGTGGCGGCGTCGCGAGGAGTCACTACCGTCAGCGGAATCTCTACCAGGGCGTCATCGTCGGTGGCGGCGCCCATCCGATTGCGCAGGACGATATAGGCTACAGCGCCCGCTGCGACGACCCCGACACCGACCCCCACGAGCCAGAGTGTCGCGCTGACCCGGCGAGCATTGGGTGTTGTTGTTTCGGATGGCGTAGATTCGGACGGGCTCGCGCTCGGCAGCCGCTGCAACGCGTCGCGAGCGGCAGCGCCGACCTGTCGGAAGCTCTCCTGCGCCTGGGGAGCCATCTGGCGCCAGGTTTCCTGTATGGCCTCTTGTGGGCGCGACAGTGTCACGCGGGCAATCGCGTCATTCCAGCGCGTCGCCGCTTGCTCACGCATCGCCTCCGCCTGCTCCGCCGCGCGCAAGCTGCGCCAGCGCGCGAACAGCGGAGCCGCCGCGCCCGCTGAGAGCAAGCCTAGCTGGAACCAGCGATTCTTGCCAGTCGCGCTGGTGGCTTCTCCCGGAGCCTCCGTCGTTATCATGTGTCTGTCCTTTCTTCGCCGTATCCTCGTTGTGGCAGCGCTTGCTCCGCGCTCAGTGTGCCTCAGAATGTCGCCGCGCCGCCAGAAGCGTGCGGCGCTTTCCGCGTTATCGTTGTCTGGCGCGGTGAAGCGACGTGATACACTACTGGCTGGAGCGCGGCGACCGGCATGTTGGCGCCAATCTGCGCTTTGTCCTGAATTGTAGCGACATGGAGATCGTGTGTGTCATCGCTTTCAGATTCACCTGAACTATCGACTCCCGCAGATTCAGACGAACCGACGCCGCCTCTCGTCCCGCTTCTCAAGCGCATTCTTGGCGCCACAGACCCGGCGTTTCGAGCTACGCTGGATGATCGTGCGCTAGCGACCGAAGATGCGCTACGGCACACGCTCTTTCCCGTCACACGCGCCTACGCGTATCTCAATCATGCGGGCGTTGGTCCACCCCCCGCCCCTGTCGCCTGGGCGGCGCGTGATGCGCTCGATGCCCTCAGCTGTCGCGGATCGCTGGAGATGGACGGGCGACTCCCTGAGGACGATGCGCGGCAGCGATTTGCGCGTCTCATCAATGTCGCCCCGGAAACAATCGCCTTCACCAAGAACGTCAGTGACTCCTTCGTGACAGTAGCGCAGGGACTTGACTGGCGTCCAGGCGATAATGTCGTGACGATCGCGTGCGAGTTCCCCGCGAACGTGTATCCGTGGCTCAATCTCTCCGAGCAGGGCGTCGAGACGCGTTTCGCCCCGGTCGTTGACGGCAGGGTGACATTGGAGGACATCGCAGCGCTGATTGACGAGCGCACACGCCTGGTTTCGGTGAGCTTTGTCGAATTCGGCACGGGCATGCGCAACGACGTGGGCGCCATCGCACGACTGGCCCATGCCGCGGGCGCGCTCTGCGCTGTGGATGCCATCCAGGGGTTGGGAGCCTTGCGTCTGGATGTGACGGCCGCCGAAATAGATTTTCTCGGCGCGGGCAGCGCAAAGTGGCTGCTCTCGCCGTCGCACATCGGACTACTCTACGTGCGTCCCTCGGCCCTGCCACTGCTGCGTGTCGCGCGGCTCGGCTGGCGAAGTGTCACGACCCCATTTGATTTCTTTACCTACGACCAGGCGCTTCGTGAGGACGCAGGCCGGTTGGAGGGAGGCAGTAATAGCTGGATCGCGCAGGTCATGCTGGACGCAGCGCTGCGCCTGCTCGAAGCCGCTGGCGCCGAATCGATCGAGGCTCGCGCGTTGGCGCTGGCGCAGACCTTGCGTGTCAATTTGCGTCAACGTGGGTATACAGTGACGAGCCCGGACGCGCCAACCGAGCGGTCGCAAATCGTTACGATTCGCTGGGGCGTCGAGCGCGATGACGCGGCGGCTTCCACGGTGGTCGCGCGACTCGCGAGCGAGGCGCGGGTGGTCATCTCCGCGCGCAGTGGACAATTGCGCATATCGCCACATTTCTATACGACTGAGGACGATATTGAGCGGTTACTATGCCACCTCGACATGATGCGGCAGAAGGTCATGTGAGCGCGGTTGCTCAAGTATAGTAGCGCAGGTGAGGATCAACAGGAGTATGAGCATGGCTGTGCGCAAAGCGGTGATTCCAGCGGCAGGGCTGGGAACGAGGGTGTTGCCCGCCACGAAGGCCGTCCCAAAAGAATTGCTGCCACTCGCGGACAAGCCTACCATTCAATATGTTGTAGAGGAAGCGGTGGCTTCGGGCATCGAGCAGATAACCTTCGTCACCAGCCGCACCAAGCGCGCGCTCGAAGACCATTTCGATGAGGCGCCAGAATTACGCGCGGCGCTCGAAAGCAAGGACAGTAACGATGCGCGGGCTCGCCTGGCCGAGATCGAGCGCCCCGAGACACTGGCGAGCTACGCCTTCGTGCGGCAGCAGCGACCACTCGGCCTGGGGCATGCGGTTCTCTGCGCCCGCGCGATCGTTGGCGACGAGGCGTTTGGCGTTCTCCTTGGCGATGATCTGGTCGACAACGACGCTGTTCCCTGCCTGAAACAGCTCATTCGCGCGCACGAGCGCCACGGTGGGTGTGTGCTGGCGGTTATGCGTGTGCCACATGAGGATGTCTCGCGGTACGGCGTCGTCTCACTGGGCGAGCAGGTTGGGCCGGGTCTTCATCGTGTCATGGATCTGGTCGAGAAGCCAGCGGTGAACGAGGCTCCTTCTGATCTCATCGTCATCGGGCGCTATGTGCTGACTCCGGGCATCTTCGCCGCGCTGGAACAGACGCAGCCGGGAGCGGGCAGCGAGATTCAGCTGACGGATGGATTGCGTGCGCTGATACAGTCGGGTGAGCCGGTCTACGCATGCGAGTTCGAGGGAACGCGCTATGACACTGGTGATCCCGTTGGCCTGCTAACGACCTCGATCGCCTACGCGCTCAAGCGGCCTGATCTTGCGCCCGGCGTCATCGCGTACCTCAAGACATTGCGGCTCGACTGACAAACCTGGCGCGTTGCCGCTTCACGCTGACCAGCAGCGAGTGGCCAGCGAATGAATTCGCGCATGAAGGGCGGCACGCCGCCCTTCATGCGCGGCTTTAACCGCTCGCCCGCTCAGCCTGCCGTGACCCTCGGTTTTTGATGGAACCGTTTCCGGTCGTTGTCGCGCCCGGCGCGCGCATGCTGTATGATGAATTCTCATCCCGGCAGACTTGCGAGTAGGGCGATTTCGCGCGACAATACCGGGCGGATAGCGCCAGAGGATGAACGCCGCACGATACCGGCGGCCACATAGACGACGAGGAGAGACCACCAGTGCAGGGTTCCCAGACTGGGCCGCTCGCGGGACGCATCGCTGTCATCACTGGCAGTAGTCGTGGCATCGGGCGCGCGACGGCGCTGCGGCTGGCGAGCATGGGCGCGGATGTCGCCATCAACTACCGCAGCGATAGCGCTGGCGCCACCGAGACGCAAGCTGCTGCGGCGGCGTTGGGTGTGCGCGCCATTAGCGCGCAGGGTGACGTTTCGCAGGAAGAGGATGTCGCGCGCCTGTTTCAGCAAGTGGAGGCGGAACTTGGGCCAACCACGATTCTCGTCAACAACGCGGGACTGACGCGCGACAAGCTGATCTTGCAGATGAAGGTGGAAGACTTCGACGGACTGCTCACGGCGAATTTGCGCTCAGCCTTTCTCTGTACGCGGGCCGCGATTCGCACGATGATGCGCGCACGTTGGGGGCGCATCGTCAATGTCTCGTCAATCTCTGGACTGATGGGGCAGGTTGGCCAGGCCAACTATGCGGCGTCGAAGGCGGGAATGATCGCGCTCACCAAGTCAACGGCGCGGGAGCTGGGCAGCCGCAACATCACCGCGAACGCCGTGGCGCCGGGGTTCATCCCAACTGAGCTCACCGCGAACGTCTCGGACGATTTCCGCAAATATTATCTCGATCTGACGCCGCTCAAGCGCTTTGGTACGGCTGAGGAGGTCGCCGCTATGATCGGCTTCCTCTGCGGGCCGGAGGCAGGCTACATCACCGGGCAGACGATTGCCGTTGATGGCGGCATCAGCATGCAATAGGCGTGTGAGCGCGGGTTGATGTGCCCCAAACGACTGGGATGGGAACAGATGGGCATGTCGCACACGTCAGTCATAGGTCATGCGCGACATCCGCTGTCCCTCCGTTATAGGCTACAGTGATGTGTAGCCATCGAGGTGTCATGCAGGGGCAAATCGCCCGCACAGCCCGCGCTGCTCGCGGACCAGCTATCAGAAAGCAAGTCAGGTATGGGTTCGCTTCGGCGCACAGACAAAGCCGCGCTGCGGCCACCGCTGATCGCGGGCCGGCTCACCTCCCGCAGTATTGGTGTCGTGCTTCCCGCCTACAATGAAGAGGCGGTCATTGCCGAGACTGTCGCCAAGTGCGCTGAAACACTCTCCGTGATCGCGCCTGACTACGAGATCATTGTCGTGGACGACGGATCACATGACCATACCGGCGCTATCGCCGATACGCTGGCGGCGAGTGATCCACGGGTCCGTGTCGTGCACAATCGGCCCAACCGAGGCTATGGTGGAGCGCTGCTCGCTGGGTTTGCGGTCGTGACCAAAGACCTGACCTTCTACATGGATTCGGATGGGCAATTCGATGTCCGCGATCTCGTCAAGCTCCTGGAGCTACGGGAGCAGGGCTACCGCGCTGTGCTGGGCTATCGCGCGCAGCGCCAGGACAGCACGATGCGGCTGATCAACGCATGGGGCTGGAATCTGCTGGTCTCACGGCTCTTCAGCCTGCATGTGCGCGACATTGATTGCGCGTTTAAGCTCTATGACACGGAGCTTGTCCGCGCATTCGATACGCAGTCAGAGGGCGCTGTGGTCAGCACGGAAATGCTGGTCAAGCTGACGCGGATGGGCATTCCCTACAAGGAGGTTCCCGTGCAACATCTGCCTCGCCTGCATGGGAAGGCCACCGGCGCGAAACCTGGTGTTATCGTGCGCGCGTTTGGCGAGCTGCTGCGTCTGCGCGGAACACTGCGCGAATGGCGCCCCGCCGAACCGCTCCCTGGCGCGGTCACTGAGACGTCGCAGGTGATGCGCGGATAGAGGCGGCGCGATCATGACTTCTCCTCTTCTCGGCGCGGATGCGCTCGCCTTCATCCAGACGCAGCGCGTGGCGCGGCTCGCCACTGCAGACGCCAGCGGGCGGCCACATGTGGTTCCCGTCTGCTATGCCTTTGAGTCCGGGCGGTTCTACATTGCGCTCGACGAGAAGCCCAAGCGGGCAGATGTGATGTCGTTGCGGCGTGTGCGCAACATCCTCGCACGGTCAGACGCCGATTTGCTGATCGACCACTACGACGACGACTGGTCAAAGCTGGGCTACGTGCTGGCGCACACGCGCGCGTCGCTGCTCATGCCTGACACGCCTGAGCACGCTGCGGAGCGTGCGCGGGGCATCGAGGCGCTGCGTGCGCGCTACACGCAGTACCGCACGATGGCGCTGGAGCGGCTACCACTGATCGCGCTAGAACCGGAAAGGTACAGCATGTGGGGGCCAGCAGTCGACGGAGCGGCCGTAGCGGCCGATGACCCGTGGATGCGGCCAGGGCGCGGGTTAGATTTCCTGCCCCTTGCGCGCGGTCGCCGCTCAGTGCGCGCCTTTCAGAGCCGCCCTGTGCCATCCCATGCCCTTGAAGATCTGCTCGTCGCGGCATCGTGGGCGCCGTCCCCACACGGTCGGCAGCCCTGGCGCTTTGTCGTGCTGACGCAGCCGGAGCCGAAAGCGCGGCTGGCCGAGGCGATGGGCGCCGACTGGCGCGATACGCTGGCGCAGGATGGCCAGCCCACCGAGGTCGTGGAGGCGCGTCTGCGCAAGTCGCATGAGCGTATCCGCGAGGCGCCTGCCCTCGTGCTGGCTTGCCTCTATCTGGACGACCTCGACCGCTATCCGGACGCAGAGCGTCAGCGGGCTGAAGAGACCATGGCGATACAGAGCCTCGGCGCGGCAATTCAGAATATGCTGCTGGCCGCGTATGCGATGGGGCTCGACACCGGCTGGATGTGCGCTCCGCTCTTTAGTCCCGAGACGGTGCGGGTCGCGCTCGATCTCGCTCCGGCGCTCATCCCGCATGCGCTGATCCCCATCGGCTATGCCGCCCGCGATCCCAGGCGTCGGTCGCGTCGCCCACTCGACGACCTGGTCGTTCGCTGGGAGTGACAACCTCGGCGAGAGCGCTGAAATTATAGATCTGTGCAGATACCTCACTCATAGCTAGCGTGGTTGCAGTGAAGTCATCAGCGCTAGTCGCATGTTTCGATCGGCTCATGCTGCCCTGGCGTGCTGCTCTGATACGTCATTCACCTTGCTCTACAAACCACACACCGATAATAGCGTGTTCAGTCACGGCCTGTGGATCGTCAACTCGCCAATTAGCGTGAACTGTGATTGTAGCGATACTACGCGCGCCAATGTAGTGACACATCTGAGAGTCGACCATGCGTTGTGTGTGGTGGCAGGGATGCAGGCGTTTTCACCTCGGATTTCTGTAGCCCAGCGAAGCGCGGGCCGAACTGGGTGGACCATGACCGCTCGGGCGCCGGTCCGCTCTCACGACCGTGGAGCGGAGGCGCCATGCGGGTGGGAAAGGAGGCGTGCTGCCATGCGTAGATTGTCGCGCGCGCACATCCCGTCACTTCACGCTGTGTTCGCGCTCGTCTCGCTGATAGCGATTGCATCTGTGTTGTCTGCTTGTGGCTCTACAGGAGGAACGTCCAAAGCGCCAACGCCGTTGTCTACTGCCGCTCCCCCAGCGCGCGCCATTCATGAGTATGCTTTGCCGGCTGCGGATATGATGCCCGGCTCCATTACTACAGGGGCAGATGGCGCTCTGTGGTTTACAGAGATGCGCGGCGCGGACATGACCGGCAAGATTGGGCGTGTAACGACCTCAGGCTCCTTCAAAGAATATGCGCTGCCAAGGCCTGGCCTCTATGCGATGGATATTGCCAGAGGCGCTGACGGGAACGTCTGGTTTCTAGAGTCCAGCGTGAGTACGTTCGGTGGCGTTGGTCGTATCACTCCGACCGGGGCCGTCGTGGAGTATCCGCTGGCTTCCGGCGTCATACCCATGAGTCTCACCGCTGGCCCCGATGGTGCGCTCTGGTTCACGACGGCAGAGGGCGGCGCTCAAGTCGGCAAGATTGGTCGAATCTCCACGAGCGGGGATGTCACTTTCTACCGACCGACCGACCACAACTTCCTGCCTCGGGCCATCATCCTTGGACCGGATAGCGCGCTGTGGTTCACCGAAATGGTCACCGCGGGAGTCAGTCAAGGCAAAATAGGGCGCATCACCACATCGGGTGTGATTACAGAGTACCCGCTGCCTTCAGCGGGCTACCCTGAGGCAAGCGCCATAACGACCGGACCCGACAAAGCGATCTGGTACGTTGAGGCAAGCGGAGCCAAAGGATCGTTCGACAAGTTTGTCCGGATGACGACCGCGGGGAACGCTACAGAGTTCGCCTCTTCCATTCCCGCCGGGACGCCGGTTGGCTGCATGATCTCGGGACCAGACGGCGCGCTCTGGTACGGCGGAAGCAGCCTTGGTCGCATCACGACATCGGGTCAGATCAGCCAGATGGCGCTGTCTACAGAGGGAAATGCGGTATTTGATATCACGACTGGTCCTGACGGCAAACTGTGGTTTACCGAAGGGTATGGGAGTGGCCCGTCTGGCCCGAGCGGTGTCAACGGGAAGATCTCGACACTCTCCTGATGCGCCCATTCAACCGAGGAGTGCGAACATGTGAGTCCGCGCCAGATCGACTGACACGCTCATATGCCCGGCCAAGCGCTCGATGAGGTGGTCGCTCGCGAAGAGCGACCACCTTGGTCAGCGCGGGCCAGCCAGGATGTGATCCCGTTCGCTAGGGCGCCGTAAGCTGACTCTTGGTCGCCAGATCGCGGCAGAGGTCGTGCGCGATGCTCGGACCTTCGTAGATGAAGCTGGTGTAGAGCTGGATCAGGCTGGCGCCCGCGTCAAAGAGGCGTCGCGCGTCGTCAGCGCAGAAGACACCGCCGCTGCCGATGATGGGCAGACGGTCTCCGGCGCGCTGATGAAGTCGCCGCACCACCTCTACCGCGCGCGCATGCAACGGTCGACCACTCAGGCCGCCGCTCTGTTCGCGAAGGTCGCGCGGAACCCAGGCGCTGAGCGCATCGCGTGAGATCGTCGTGTTGACGGCGATCAGCCCACTCGCGCCACGCCCAAGGCAAACATCTACGAGGTCATCAAGCGCCGCGTCATCGAGGTCGGGGGCGACCTTGACTAGCAGGGGCTTGGGAGTCGCACGACCGGAGGCGATGGCGCGCTCACTCAGCCGTGCGATGAGGGTCGCCAGTAGCGCATCGAGGCGATCGCGTTCCTGCAGATCGCGCAGACCAGGCGTGTTGGGCGAGCTGACGTTGACAGCGAAGTAGTCGCCCCAGAGATAGAGCAGGTCAAGTGAGCCCAGGTAGTCTTCGACCGCCTGATCGAGTGGCGTCACCTTCGACTTGCCAAGACTTATGCCGACAGGGACAGCGACGCGCGGCATGGCGGCCAGTCGCGACGCCACCGCCGCAGCCCCCTGGTTGTTGAATCCCATGCGATTGATGAGCGCCTCGTCGCTGGGCAGCCGGAACAGGCGTGGACGTGGGTTGCCAGGCTGCGGCAGCCGTGTGACGGTACCCACTTCGACAAAGCCGAAGCCCAGCGCGGCAAGCGCGGGGACAGCGACAGCGTTCTTGTCGAATCCAGCCGCGAGGCCGATGGGATTGGGGAAGCGCAGACCGAAGACCTCACGCGCGAGTGATGGCGATGTCGGACCCCCGGCCGCAAACTCAGAGGCGCGCGCAATCGCGTGCGTGAGGGTGGGTGAGCGTGAAGCAGTCGCCAGTCCGCCAAGCACACGCTCATGAATGGCCTCGACGTTTTGCCCGACGCCGAAAAGGAGGGGACGAGCGATGCGGCGGTAGAGCATCGGACTACTGCGCCTTGCTGGTGGCGAAGTAGCCCGTCACGCGCTGATAGACATCCTCAGCGATGCCGCCTGTCTCGCGCCAGTAGGCAAGTAGATCGCTGATCGTGACGGCGGAGTGGAGGCGATATCCAGCGGCTGCGATGGCCTGGGGTCCACCCTGCTC
>DASQSS010000424.1:0-14096 GCA_035642255.1 Ktedonobacterales bacterium
GACTGACTCGCGGCGTGCTCTGCTGTGGTACACTCGCTTGCGCGCATCTGGCCTCCTTACAAGCTTGGTTGTTTGTTTCGCTTGTTAGGATACCGGATGCGTTTCGTTTTCACCCTCCTGACTTTGACACCGCCCTGGCCCCGCGCTCCCATGACTCCGCTTGCATTGGTCAACTGGGGGCGAGGCGCCTGTATGCGGAGCGGCTGGTCGCGCGGAGGTTGGTCGCCGCATGGCGCTCGGTAGGCGCTATTGGCTGGAATCCCGATCACGCCCGGCAGGCTCAGAAAAGAGCTGCGCGAGCACCTGCATCGTGACATCAGGCGGGATCTCGTCATACTCCGCCAGCGAGCGAATGCGCCGGACGAGGTGATGAAACATCTTGTCCACCAGGCGCGAGCCGAAACGCTCGATGATCGCCCGGTCGCGATCGGAAAGATGATCGAGCTGCGCGAGCGTGTGCGCTAGCTCCTGTTCCTCAGAGCGATCAACATGCTGGCGGAGGGCAGCGATGCCGGGGACGGCCAGACGCATCGTCTGGGCGCGCGCATAGTCACGCAGACCTTCCGCAATGATCTGGCGCGACTGTTCAATGTCGCGTTCGCGGCCATGCAGCGAGGCGATGACAGCGGGATCATTGTGCGCTTCAGGGTCAGCCATGTCGCGCAAGGTGTCGAGCGTCAGCAGCGTCACGCCGGGCAGGGTCGCGACATCGGCCGGAAGATCGCCAGGCACGGCGAGGTCCACCACCACCAGCGGCGTTGTCCGCCCGACGCGCCCTGCGGCGATGGTCGCGGTGGACAAGACCGGATGCGGCGCGGCCGTGGCGCTGATGATGAGGTCCGCCTGCGCTATTACAGGCTCGATCTCGTCGAGTGGCGTCGCGTGGCCCTCCAGCTGCTGCGCCAGCGCCTCCGCCGACGCCAGAGAGCGATTGGCGACGAACAGTTGGCCGATGCCCTCATCGCGCAGCAGCCTCCCACCGAGCTGATTCGTCCGGCCAGCGCCGATCAGCAGCGCAGTCTTGCCGCGCAGAGCGCCAAGCGTTTCGCGCGCGACGCGCACGCCCAGCCCCGCCACAGAGACGTCCGCGCGATTGATCTCAGTCTCCGCGCGGACACGCTTGCCAATCTTGAGGGCGCCGGTGAAGAGTGCGCGAAGCTCGTCGCCGACGGTCTGTTCGGCCTCAGCCGCCGCCAGCGAGGCGCGCGTCTGCCCGAGGATTTGCGGCTCGCCGATGACCATCGAGCGCAAGCCCGCCGCGACTTCGTAGAGGTGATTGACGACGGCGATACCCTCGTGCGTGTACAGCGCCTGGGCTAGTTCTGCGGGCGCCTCGATTGCGACAGAGGATCGTGACCCTGGCGGCGCGGGCGCGGCGGACTCGACAGCCTCCGCGCTCAGGTAGGTCTGCTCCAGCAGCCGACGCGCGCTGTGCAGCGCCTCCATAGGACGCTGGCTCGCCAGATAGACTTCCGTCCGATTGCATGTCGAGAGGATGACGACTTCGTCTATCCACTGGTCACCGCCGAGCGTGTTGAGCGCCCCAGCGAGCCGATCGTCGGCGAATGCCAGACGTCCGCGCGCCTCTACGCTCGCTCGGCGATGGTCAAGACCCACCACAGCTATCATGGGGCCGCTACACCGCCTTAGTCTTTAGTCTCTGGAAGGAACTCATGCATTCCGACATGCGCGACTCATCGCCGTTGCCCATCACGACAGCCGAGGCATTGTATGATGACAGCAGGTCCGCGCATGGCTGAGCGCCACGGCTCACGGTCGAGAGCGTCTATTTGGCGCTCACATGGGACGCTACACATACTATAGCATGGCGCAAGCCGTGACCATCAGGCGCGTACCCGATATTTCCCCGTATGATACTGAATAACCGCTGAGGATGAGCGAACGTTATGGATGAGATTACCAGCGCTCACCCGCTGCCTTCTGACCCCGATGGAACGCTCGACAACGCCGAGCGCGTCGTCTATCTCGGGCTTGGCTCGAATCTGGGCGACCGCGACGCCCTGCTGCGCGCTGCGCTCGATCGACTCGCGCGAGCCGTCCGCGTGACCCGCGTGTCATCGGTTTGGGATACGGCTCCGCTCCTGGTGACAGATCAGCCACGCTTCCATAATGCCGTGGCGGAAGGCTGGACGCGCCTGGACCCATTCGCGTTGCTGCGAGCGATCAAGCGCATCGAGGAGGAGCTTGGCCGCGTCCCTGGCCCGCGCTACGGGCCGCGACCGGTTGATATAGATATTTTGCTCTACGACACGCTCATGCTCGAGACGCCCGAGCTCACGATTCCTCATCCCCAGCTAGCTGTGCGCGCGTTTGCCCTGGCGCCGCTCGCCGAGATCGCGCCACACGCCTGGCATCCCGCGCTCCAACGCGATGCGCAGACGCTCGTCGCGCAGGCGCCTCCCGCGGATGTGCATCGGCTGGGGCCGCTAGCGCCGTAGCGGACAACGTTCCAGGCGGCACAGCAGACGGCACAGTGAGTGTCATTGGTCGCCCGGAATTGTCGGGGGATGGCTGCGCGGCATATAATGCGGTCGGCTCTTGAGTGGCGTGATGGGGCGCGCTTGTCGATGAAGTCGAATGTTCGCGCGCAGGCGCGGCGGCGTTTCTGTGAGGATAGGTGTCTTGGCGCAAGCTCGTGCATTTCAGGGGCGGCTCGAAGATTTCGGGCTGGTAGATTTGCTCCAGGCGATGAGTCTGGATGGCAAGTCGGGCGCTCTGCACCTCAGCGCCGATCACGGTGGTAGCGGCATCGTCTATTTCGATCAGGGCGCCATCGTGGGCGCGCAGGAGCACGACCGCGAGGCGCTCACCCTGGGCGCGGTGCTGCAGCAGCTTCAGTTCGCCAGCCAGCAGCAGATGGACTACATGTTTCATTTGCAGACCCAGGATCCTCTGGGCAAACGCATCGGCGAGCGCCTGGTAGAGCAGAACATCATCACGCCGCAACAGCTTGAGGAGGCCCTGCGCCGACAGACGCTGTGGACCATTCGCGAGATGTCGATCTGGAAGCAGGGCGACTACAGCTTCCACAAGGGCGAGCGCATGCCGGTTGACGTCGTCTCCCCGCGCATCGAAACGACTACGGCCATCATGGAGGCGCTTCGCTACCAGCACGACTGGAATGCGCTGGAGAATGTGCTCATTGACGGCATGCGCACAAACCTCGCGATGGCGCCCGACCTGCCAATTGATCACCCACTGCAGTTTCATCCGTCCGCCTGGCGAATCATCTCGCGTGTCAATTCGCAGCGCACAGTCCGACGCATCGCGATATCACTGCGCATGCCCGAGTTGGACGTCGCTCGCATGGTTGGGCCGCTCGTGCTCGAAGGTCTGCTCATCCCTAGCCAGCAGTATGATACCCGTGGACGACCAGATGTCGCGGCGCGTATTGATCTCGAACACTTCGACCTGTTTACCCTGCTCATCAGCATGGAGCAAACCTGGATCAAGTGTAAGTCAGATGCGGACCGTCTGGTCGCTCTGGCGCGCTTTATCAATGAGACGATGCAAGCGTTGGCCGAAACCTACCGCGCGAACGATGTGGCGCTGGCGACCGACACGTTGGCCACCTTGCTGGAACGTCATGGTATCTATGGGGTTGGTGACTATCTCTTTGTCATCGAAAACAATCGCATCGCTATCGACGATTTCGCCGCGTATTGCCGCAAGGTCTTCGATAGCAGCGCGCGAGCGGCCGATGGCGCCCCCAGCCCGCTCTTTGTCGAGTATCGTAATCACCTGGAGCATGCGCTATCACTCGCGTTCCATGCGATCAATGCCCGCATCTCATCACCAGCGGAGCGTGTGCAAAATCAGGAAGCGTGGGAAGCGCTTTTCATGACGTTTAACAGTTGATACCGTGAAGTACACTAGAGGAGGGCCGCCAGTTCGGCAGCGCCTGGCTACGCGCGCCCCCATCATATGACGCCGCTACGGTCCCCGCGATGCCCATGCTCTGCTGTGGGCCGCGCCTGTGGCTGGACTTATGCAACAGGAGGATCAGTCGTATGGTCTATGGAAGCAGCCCCAGCATCAGTAGCTCCAGCATCGTGAGCGAGCGTTCACGGGCGACTCGGACCCTGACCGACCCCGACGCATTCGACTCGGTTTCGGATCAAGACTCAGAGATGGTCGCTTCCCCACTGGTTGCCGTGATCGATGACTCGATGGCAGTACGATACGTTGTGGAGATCAGTCTGCAGCGCGTGGGCATCTCCGCTGTGGCGTATCCAGGTGGGTTCGAGGCGCTCAGCGCCTGGCAGTCGGGCGCGATCGCGCCGCCTCGCATCCTGCTGCTCGATATTGGCATGCCCCGCATCAGCGGCTATGAGATCCTGAGGCTGCTCCATAGTAAGAAAGAGTTCGCTGACACGCGCATCATCATGCTCTCCGGCCATGACGGCGTAATCGACCGCACACGCGCCAAGTGGCTTGGCGCATCAGGCTTCATCGCGAAGCCGTTTCATTCGGGCGAGCTCGTCAGCCGCGTTCGCCGCGCGCTCGGCGTACTGGACCCAGGGGCGGAGTGGCCCGAGTAGCGCTGGCCGCCCCAATGGCCGATCGCCTGGCAGACGCTGGAGAACGGTGAGAGCACAGTATGACACGTCAGGACGAAAGCGTCGGCGCGCGTGATAGCGCCACGCTGGCGGAGCCGCCCTCGGCGCAGGAGCGGCTCCTGCTGCGCACACTCGAACGCGCCGAGGCTGACCTGACGGCGCCAACGGATGACACTGATGACACGGATGGGGATGAGCATTTGCTCGTCTGGCTAGGCGAAGCCCCATATCTCGTGCGGTTGGCTGATCTGCGTGAAGTCTTGCCGAGTGTGCCGGCGCACATCGCGCTGCCCTACAGTCCCCTCTGGCTCTGGGGCGTCTTCCCTCTGCGAACTGATCTGGTAGCGCTGGTTGATCCTGCGCCCATGCTGCGCCAGGGTCCAGCCGCCCCGGACGACCTGGCGCGCGCCGAGGGTCGCCGTGCGGTTGCGACGGGCTCTCCGAGGCATGCGGAGTCCCGGCAGGCTCTTGTCATCGGCGAGGGTGATCGAACGCTGGCGCTCGTCGCCGAGCGCATCGGCGACATCTGGCCCTTACGCCCCGAGGATCAGGAGCCATCTGGCGCAGATACGGGCGCACTGCCGTCGCGATATGTCGCGGGCGTCTACCCTATCGCGGGCCTGGAGCGGCCAGCGCTCGCGCTCCATCTCGCGCGGCTCTGCGAGGACATCTTCACCAGCCTGGAGGAGCGACCAGAGCATGAATGACAATGACGTCTTCAGCCGTTTCCTCCATGAGATGCGGGGATTGCTCTCCGCGGTCGAGTCGCATTGCGCCGATGCGCTGCGCGAGCCAGTCGCGGGAGATCGCCGCATGAGCGCGCTGCGCGAGGTGGCGCGACTCGCCCAGGCGACGGCTGCTCTGGCGCGGACCTTCGACATAGACGATCTACATATGTTGGCCGCGGCGTTAGCTGACGCCGCGACCGCCGCGCAAGACCGTCCCGACGCCGAGCCGTTCGCTTTGCGCGGCATGCCGGGCGCTCGTGACACCCTCGCGTACATGCGGTGGCGGGTCGAACGGCTGGCGGTGGCCCCGTTCGAGGCGGCAACAGCGAGTGACCTGCTGCTCGCCGAAAGACTGCGCAGGACCGTGCTTATGGTCGATGGCGCCGACTCTGCCGCTCGCATTCCCCACGTTCCTGTGAGTCCAGACGGTCCAGACGATCTCGACGCCCCATTCTCCGACACCGACGAGCGAACACTCGCCGAGCTCGCGCTTGTCGAATCCTTCGCCAGCGCGAACGTGCGCGCGCGAGATCCTGAAGCCGACGCCCGCCTGCTCGCGCATCTCGCCGAAGCTTCTGGTCGCGTCGCCGAGCCAATCGGGAACACGGGAGTCCCGCTCTTTGGCGGTTCGACCATCGATGACGACGACGTAGCGCCCGAATTCAAGCGCGGCTTTGTCAAGGAGACGCCGGACGATCTGCGCCAGCTAGGACATCTCATCATGGCGTTCGAAGGCCAGCCGAATGACCTGCGCACGCTTGAGAAAATCACGTTTGTCGCCCACAAGATCAAGGGCGGGGCCGGAACGATGGGCTTTGTGGGACTCGCGCATATGGCCAAGCTGCTTGAGCGAGCCACTACGCAGGCTGCTCAGGATCCGGCAATTTCGGGCAGCCCCGCGTTTCTGCCTGGACTGGGCCGTTTTCTCGGCTTGCTCGAACAAGGGCTGGCGGCGGCGGATCAGTTCGAGGAGCCTCCCACCGCAACGCTCCACGACGCGCAGCGGCTGTACGACGCGCTGACGCGCTCACCTGACGACTCAGAGGCGGAGCAACGATCGTTGCCTCCCATGTCTCAGGAGGGTAAGCGCGTCGGCGGCAGTCAGCGCTCCGCGGACCAGGTGGATGACGAGGATCATGAACCCGTGTTGCGTGTCCAGGCGGGCAAGCTCGATACGCTCATGAACTTGTTGAGCGCGCTTGCGGCGAATCGTGGCGCCATCGCGCGGAACCGAGGAGAGATCACGCGAGCGCAGACGGAAACCCGGGCGACCCTGGAGCGCTTGCGTGAGAAGAGCGCCCAACTTACCGACGCGCATCCTTTAACCTATGACAACCTGCTCGCTCGCGCCCAGGCGGTCGGACCGTCACGACACGTCAACCCCGCGAGAATGGGAACGCCCATGAATATGGTGAGCGGGCCGCTGACGACTTCGGGCGCGCTGCGGTCGTCGTGGAACAGCTTGCAGCTGGAGCAATACACCGAGGTGGATTCGGCTCTGCGCGGGCTTGCTGAGGTCGTGGAAGATGTGACCGCGAATCACAGCGCGCTCAACCAGCTGCTCGATCAACTTGCCCAGCTCACCGAGGCGCAGGAGGCGCTCGCTCGTGACATCCAGGATGAGGCGATGAATATCCGCCTGGCACGATTCGCAGAGTTTGCGCCGCTTCTGGCGCTCTCGGCGCGCGCCGCCGCCGCTGACCTGGGCAAGCAGATCGACGTGACCTTTGAGGGTGAATCCGTCGAGATCGATCGCTTGCTATTACAGCAGCTCGAACAGCCGTTGATCCAACTGGTGCGCAATGCTGTAGCGCACGGCATCGAGACGCCAGCCGAACGCATCGAGCAAGGCAAGCCCACGCGTGGTAATGTCTGGATTCACGTCTCCGCTGTTGGCGCCGAATTCACGATTGAGGTCGGTGATGACGGTCACGGTGTGAATCCCGATCTGCTCATCAGCGCGGCCATTGACGCCGCGCGCATTACCTCGGAGGATGCCCATCATCTCTCGGAAGAGCAAGCGATGAGCTTCATGTTCCAGCTTGGCGTCACGACTCTGCCCAAGACCATTTCCGGATACGTCGGGGCTATGGCGGGCAGCGGAGTCGGCCTGGCTGATGTCGTCAATACCATCCATCGACTCAAAGGCTCCATCACAATACGCAGCGATCTGGGCAAAGGGACGACATTCCAGATTCACGCGCCCATTTCGCTGAGTGTCGCGCCTGTGCTGGAGGTCACTGCCGCAGGGCAGGTCTTTGCGCTGCCATTTGCGATGGTCGAGTACACGTCGATTGTCCAGCCGGAACACCTACGCGATGTGTGGCCGATGCAGAGGCAGACGGAAGGTGGCTTGCGCGAGTGGCGTGTCCCAGCCGACGCGCTCGCGCCGCTCTCCGCCGATGGCGCCCCGCTGGACGAGATCGCGGACTCCGCCACAGCTCGCCTTGTGGACACGCCCGCATATGCGCTTGCGGAGTTGCTGGGGTTCGAGCAGGATGTGGCGGCGCTGCGGCGTATGGTTGTCATTCGGCTGCGCGGCCAATCGGTCGGGCTGATCGTCGAGGCTGTGGGCCTCGGTGACGTACGTGAGGCGACCGTGCGGCAATTGCCGCGACCGTTGCAGCGCCGTGTGGTGCGCGGTGTCATCGTGCGACCAGAGGATGGCCAGGTCGCTCTGCTGGTTGATCCCCAGGAGGCGCTGGCGGAGCGGCTGACGGGGTCAGAGATTGCCCTGCGTCCTGCGGGCAGCGCGGCTCATGCGCGCCCTGTGGGTCCACAGGTGCTCATCGTGGACGATTCGGTCACCATCCGTCGCACGCTGGAACAGACGCTGACCCAGGCTGGCTTTCAGACGAGCCAGGCCCGCGATGGGTACGAGGCCGTAGAGATCATGCAGCAGGTACTCCCGCGTGTGATTGTTCTCGACATTGAGATGCCTGGCCTGAGTGGCTTCGATGTGCTTGAAATCATGCGCACCTCACCGCAGTACCAGCAGGTGCGCATCGTCATGCTGACATCACGCGCCGCGGATGTACATCGCGAGCATGCGCTCGCCAAAGGCGCGGACGCCTATCTCGTGAAGCCATGCCCGCAGGAAACGATCGTCGAAACCATTCGGCGACTGCTCACAGATTCGGAGTCTGAATGAGTTCAGATACACCCTCACAGCCCACCGCTTCCAAGGCGCAATCCGGACGCGCTACACGTCGCGTGGGCGCTCCGCCACGCACCGCGCTGGCGATCGTCCTGGGGCGCGCCTCCGGTGGTCTGGCGCGGCGTCTGGGCATTAGCGGCGGCACTAGCCTGCCCGGCCTGGTCGCCCAATATACTGATCCCCACCTCATCCGTCGGCTGGCAGAGCAGGCGCGCTATGGCTGCGTCGTCGTCACTGGCACCAATGGCAAGACGACCACCAGTGGGTTGGTCGCCTACACCCTCCGGTCGGCTGGTCTGCGCATCTGGCGCAATCGCGAAGGCTCGAATCTGGCGCGTGGCATCGCGACCACGCTGCTCCGGCGCGCTAGGCCCACAGGTCGACTCGAAGATGGCGGCGATGGCGCGTTTGTGCTGGAAGTGGATGAAGCTGCCTTCGCACGCATCGCAACGGACTTGCAGCCGCGTGTGGTGCTGGTGACGAACCTCTTCCGCGACCAGCTTGACCGCTACGGCGAGGTTGATACCGTCGCCGAGCGCTGGCGCGCGAGCCTGCGCCAACTTCCCACGACGACGATTCTGGCGCTCAATGCGGATGATCCGGCGGTGGCGGCGCTGGGCGATGGGTATGCCGGGCAGACGCTCTACTATGGCGTCGAGCAGACGCCGACACATGCTGACTCTGAATCGGTGGCCCAGGTCATCGATACGCGCACCTGCCCGCGTTGTCGCACGCCACTGAACTTCGCCCCCCGCTTCTATAGTCACATCGGCCACTGGTCGTGTCCCGGCTGCGGCTACCACCGGCCCATGCCGCAGGTGCGGGCGACGCAGGTATTCTCCGCTGGTCTGGAGAGCGCGCGCTTCCTGCTCGATACGCCGCTGGGCTCCGCCGAAGTCACTGTGGGGCTGCCTGGCCTCTACAACGTCTATAATGCGTTAGCCGCCGCGACTGCGGGAGTCGCCATGTCGGCGCCGCTGGACGCCATCGTGGCGGGACTCTCGCGCTTCACGCCCGCCTTCGGGCGCGCCGAAGAGATCCTCGCGAATGGCCGCAAGGTTCGGATCCTTCTGGCGAAGAATCCGACCGGCCTGAATGAAGTGCTGCGGGCGCTAGCCAGTGATCGAGCGGCTGGCAAGAAGCGATTGCTGATGCTGCTGAATGATCGCGCTGCCGATGGCGAGGATGTCTCGTGGATATGGGACGCCGACTTCGAGCAGCTTGCCGGCGCCACAAGTTGGCTTGGCGCCTCAGGCATGCGCGCGTATGACCTGGCGCTGAGGCTGAAATATATCGGTGATGAACCGCAGCTTGTCGAGCCGGAGATCGGCGCCGCGCTGACTCAGGCGCTGGAGCAGACCCCACAGGGCGAGACGCTGTACATCATCCCTACTTATACGGCGATGTTAGCTGTGCGCAGTGAGCTGGAGCGTCGTGGCTATGCGCCGCGCTATTGGGAGCAGGAAGATGCCTGATATTCACGACACGCTTGTTGGCCCTGAGCTACGGATTGGCCATCTCTATCCCGACCAGCTCAACATGTATGGCGACCGGGGCAACATCATCACGTTGCGACAGCGCTGCGCATGGCGTGGCGTCACCCTCCGTCACATCACACTCGACCTCGGCGAGACACTTCGCCCCGAGGACTTCGACATGCTCTTCATCGGTGGTGGGCAGGATAAAGAGCAGGATGAGGTCGCGCGTGATCTGCGCGAGGTGAAGGCCACGGCCATCCGCGAGGCAGTGGAGTCTGACATGCCAGTGCTAGGTGTCTGCGGCGGCTATCAGCTACTCGCGATGTACTACAAGCCAGCCGAGGGGCCAGAACTGGAGGGGCTGGGCATCCTCGACGCCTGGACCATCCACAAAGGCAAATCCGTCGCGCGCTGCATCGGGAATGTCGTGTTGCAGTGGGGCGAGCAGACGCTCGTTGGCTTCGAGAATCACGGTGGCCGCACCTACCTCGGCGCGGGCGCACAGCCGCTTGGGCGTGTGCTCTACGGCCACGGCAATAATAGCGAAGACCATCAAGAAGGCTGCGTGTATCGCAATACCATCGGCACTTATATGCACGGCTCCCTGCTGCCCAAGAACCCGCACCTCGCCGATCACCTCATTCGGCTGGCGCTGCGCCGCCGCTACGGCCCCTCAGCCGACCGCTCTATGACGCCACTGGATGACACCCGCGAGTGGCAGGCCCACGACGCGATGCTGCGCCGCCTTGGTGTTGCGCCGCGCAGACATGCCGCCGCAGTCTGAACTGCCACTGCGACGAGGCTGACGTTCTCAACGGGTCTCAGTCGCGCTGTTGAACAAGTGGCCGGATTCACCCTCCACATGTAGCACGGGTCTCACTTCACGCGCTATATAGTTTGTATATGGTTCTGTTGGGATAGACGCGCGATTTCCATCCGATAGGGGAGAAGTCTGGCGCCTATCTTGCCGAATAGCGGTTGAGGCCACCCGAACATGCAGTGGGTGAACGTGTGGGTGATTCAGCAGCGTCAGCGGACTTGGACAATGAGTCAGAGCCGTCTGTGTCCGGCTGGAAGCTGCGTCGACCGAATCGCTTCACTCGGTTCGCTCCTGCTTTAGCGTGCAATGGCGTGGCGCTGAATATCAGGAGGTGTCGACATGAGTCAGTATGAAGACTTGCTAATTGACGCCCTGCTTGATGACGGCTTCACACTCGACGAAGCGGTGCAGTTGATCAAATTGCAGGAGCGCACCCAGAACAGTAATGGCGCACGAGTAGTCGAGCGTCCAAGTGATTTCTGGCGGGTCGCCGAGGGTGATTACGCGAGCGATCACATGTGGAACTGATACCCGATATCATCATCTTCCCGGGAGCGGTAGTGACACCGCTCCCTTTTTTGCGCCCCGAAGAATCCGGCGCCGTTTGTGGTACGATGTTCGTTGATGGCCTGGTCATCATGCGCGCCAGTAGACGGATGGAGTCGTCACGCTTGCTGGCGGTGGTGATCGTAGACACCTTGCCCACCCATCCACGCCAGGGAAAATGACTTTTACCAGCCACACAATACACGGTCTGGCGGCGTGTGGCTGGTCGGCAAGACGACTGGGCGCGAGACATCACTCCCGGAGAGACAGGCGCACACGTCTATGCTGTGGCGCATAGACGTCATACGTACTCAAGATGAGGAGGCACAGGAGATGAAAGCCGTCGTCATGGCGGGAGGCGAGGGGTCGCGGCTACGGCCCCTGACGGTTTCCAGACCAAAACCTATGGCGCCAATCGTCGGGCGTCCGGTTATGGAACACATCCTTTACCTGCTCAAGTCTCACGGCATCACCGATGTGGTCGTCACGGTGCAATACATGGCGAGCGCCATCGAAGACTATTTTGGTGATGGCTCCAACATCGGCATGAAGATCGCCTACTCCCGCGAGGAGACTCCGCTCGGTACCGCGGGCAGCGTCAAGAATGCTGAGGAACTGCTGCAGGAGCCGTTTCTGGTCATTAGCGGAGACGCCCTGACGGACTTCGACCTCTCCGCCATCATCGATTCGCATCGCCGCCGTCGAGCGATGGCCACGCTGACACTTGCGCACGTCGCGAACCCGCTGGAATACGGTGTGATCACCACGAACGATCGTGGCCATATCGAAAAGTTCCTCGAAAAGCCAAGTTGGGGCGAGGTGTTCAGCGACACCATCAATACCGGCATTTATGTCCTGGACCCGAAGGTCTTCACCTATTTCGAAAAAGACAAGCCCTTTGACTTCAGCCAGGAACTCTTCCCAATGATGCTGAAGAAGGGCGACCCGATTTACGGCTATATCGCCGAAGGGTACTGGTGTGATGTTGGCAATCTCGCGGAATACATGCGCGCCAATGCGGACATCCTGCAAGGTTTGGTGAAGCTGCCGATGCCGGGAGAAGACATTGGTGGTGGAGTCTGGGTTGAGGAGGGCGTCGAGATCGCGCCAAGCGCGCAGATATTTGGCCCCGCCTACATTGGCCACAATGCCAAGATCAAAGATGGCGTGATTGTGCACGGACCTAGCTGCGTCGGCTCCTACACCATTCTGGATGACCATTCCCAGGTGGACCGCAGCGTTGTCTGGAACAACTCCTATATCGGCGAGCGCGCGGAACTGCGCGGCGCGTTGGTGGGCGCCTCCACGAGCGTCAAGAGTCGCGCTGTCATGTTCGAAGGCGCTGTCATTGGCGACCATTCAGTCATCAACGAGAACGCCATTGTTCAGCCCGGCGTCAAGATCTGGCCAAATAAAGAGATCGAGACCGGCGCGGTCATCACCAGCAGTATCATCTGGGGTTCGGCGGGTCGCCGCGCGCTCTTTGGGCGCTACGGCGTGACGGGTCTGGTCAATGTGGACATCACACCCGACTTCTCCGCGCGGCTCGGCGCCGCCTATGGCGCTGCGTTGCCGCAGGGGTCTGTCGTCTGCGTCAATCGCGACGCGCACAAGACGCCACGCATGATCAAGCGCGCTGTTATCTCGGGCCTGCCTTCAGCTGGCATCAATGTACATGATCTGGAAGACGTGCCGCTACCTGTGGCGCGCTACTACGTCCGCACGACTGACGCGGCTGGCGGCGTGCATATTCGCCTGTCACCGTTCGATCCGCGTGTGCTCGACATCAAGTTCTTCGACCAGAATGGACAGGACATCAGCAAGAACACCGAGCGGAAGATCGAAAACCTTTTCTTCCGTGAGGATTTCCGGCGGGTGTACCTCGACGACATCGGCTCCATCCAATATGCGCCTGAGGCCAAGAAACGCTACACAGACGCGTTCCTCCGCGCGCTCGACCTGGAAGCGTTGCGCAAGCGTCGCTACCGCGTGGTGGTGGACTACGGGCATGGCGCCAGTGTGGATGTCATGGCGCCCATCTTCAACGAGATTGGCGCTGATGTCATCGCGCTCAACGCCACCCGCGACCCAGCTCGCTACTCGCGTACCGGCGAGGAGTTCGAGCGCGACATCCAGGTGCTCGGCTCCATTACTGGCGCTCTGCGCGCTGATCTCGGTGTTCGCATTGATACCGGTGGGGAGCGCATCTACGTTGTGGACGACCGGGGAGAGCTGCTCGACGGCGGCAAACTGCTCGCCGCGATGATCGATCTCACCCTGCGCGCACGCCCGAACGGAGTTGTGGCAGCTCCAGTGACGGCTCCTAGCGTCATCGAGCAGGTCGCCAAGCGCCACGGCGGGACAGTGGTCTACACCAAGGTCATGCCGCAAGCGCTGACAAGCGCAGCTGTCGCGGCAGGTGTGGTGCTGGTCGGGAACGACACGGGCAGCTTCGTCTTCCCGGAGCTGCACCCTGCCTTTGATGGCATGTTCGCCACGATGAAGCTGCTGGAGGCGCTGGCTCACGAGAACACCCGGCTCTCGGAGGTCGTCAACCAGCTTCCGCCGTATCACCTCATCCGCACGCAGGTCAACTGCCCGTGGGAGTATAAGGGCAAGGTGATGCGCATCCTCAGCGAGCAATATCGCGAGCAGAGCGAAGAGCCGATTGACGGTGTGAAGATTGATCTGGGCGGTGATGGCTGGGTGCTGGTGCTGCCTGACGCCGACCGGCCGCTTTTCCATGTGCTGGCGGAGTCGCGTTCACGCGAGTCCGCTCAGGCGCTC
>DASQSS010000425.1:0-5102 GCA_035642255.1 Ktedonobacterales bacterium
AGTTGGAGGATATTCCTTCACTCGCCCTATGGTGATGTCTATTTTAGCAGAGACTGGACAATTCTGAAATGATGGGAGGAGCACCGGATATTCTATGAAGATCTACCTGGTGGATGGTACCTACGAGCTGTTTCGCAGCCACTTCGGCGCGCCGCCGCGAAAAGCTCCTAATGGGCGCGAGGTCGGCGCAACGCTGGGCCTGTTACGCAGCCTGCTGATGCTGTTGACCACGCCGGGCATCACCCATGTGGCCTGCGCGTTCGATCACGTGATCGAGTCCTTCCGGAACGACCAGTACCCCGGCTACAAGACCGGCGCGGGCGTTGACTCCAACCTGATCGCCCAGTTCTCGCTGGCCGAAGAGGCCGTTTCCGCGCTTGGGCTGGTGGTCTGGCCAATGGTGGAGTTCGAGGCCGACGATGCCCTGTCCAGTGCGACCGCCCGCTTCAAGCACGACGCTGAGGTCGAACAGATCGTTATCTGCTCGCCGGATAAGGATCTGGCCCAGCTGGTCTCTGGAAACCGCATCATTGGCTGGGATCGCCGCCGCAAGATATTCATCGACGAAGCGGGCGTGGTGGAGAAATTTGGTGTGCGCCCGCAGTCGATCCCCGACTGGCTGGGGCTGGTGGGCGATGCGGCCGACGGCTTCCCGGGCATCCCGGGCTGGGGTGAAAAATCTGCGGCGGCCGTACTTGCAACATACGAGCATCTTGAGGCGATCCCCACAGACCCGCACGCCTGGGGGCTCTCGGCCATCTCAGCCAGTCGCGCCGCGCGGCTGGCTGAGAGCCTGACGCAGCACAAGGCTGAGGCGCTGCTTTTCCGCAATCTGGCGACGCTGCGCGAGGATGTGCCATTAAAGGAAACGCTGGCCGATCTGGAATGGCAGGGGGCCTACGAGCGGCTGAAAGATGTCTGTCACCGGCTGGGCGATGAAAAGTTCTCTGGGCGGGTTCCGAGGTGGCGCACGAGCTGAATCAAGAGCTGAGTCAAGAGCTGATTTCAGTAGCGCAATGACACCGGCAATGACACCGGAAAGGAGGTGGCTTCACAACGTCGCGCGAGGAGGATGCCGCTGACAGACGATTGACAGACGATCTCCTTTCGTGTCTTTGGGTGTTGATACCTTATGCAGTCTACGATGACACGTTACGCCAATAGAGATCATAGCGCCTGGTCCATTGGGGAGAAAGAGGGCATGGGAAGGAGGGAGGGCCACGACGACCGGAGAAGAGCCTCCCTTCCAGATATCAGCGATCAGGCAGAGATCATCACCGTTGACGAAGTTCCCTATCTTTGCCGCATCGACCGGGACCGCGTCAACACCTGGTACCCGATTGGCGACGATCGGACGCTCTTGGAGCCTTCGCCGCGGGCCTATGTCGAGGAGTAGCTCAGCGGACAGTGGTCGGTGTGACCCAAGGCGGCGTACCGTCTCGGTCTCCTTGCCGCGGCCACCGTGCAACCCGACACAGGTTGATTCGCCTGACAGGCCCTTATGGAGTAGACAAGAAGTACTCTCCATCTCATTCTTCGACGCGGTAAATAGTCTCAGTTGATGGACGTATCATGCGATTAGGGCGCCGCCTACCACCGCGCGGCGTCGGGCGGCTGTGAGCCGTGCGCAATTCAGTCGTATATCGGCCCGAGTCACGATGCGCTATAATATGGCGGCGACACACGGAACGAGTAAGGCGAGGACGCCTGCGATGTGAGCGGCCAAAACCATTGGCTCGCTCGCAATGATGAGGAGTGAGGAATGCCCAGCGAGTACGATGAGTACTCCACTTCGCATGATGGGACGACCGTACCCCCGGGCAAGCGAACGCTTACCCCACGCGCAACCTTGATTGTCGCGCTGGTGTGCACCCTGATCGCTAGCTCACTCCTGTTTGCGCTCGCTGATAGCGGTCATATTACCGCCGAGGGACAGATCGCCAACACACCGACTGCGGCGACGGCCACAGCGACCGCATCACCCACCGTCGCGGCGCTTGGCTTCCAACTGTTCACTGACCGCTCAGACGGCTTCACCATACAATATCCGAACGGATGGATCGCATCGCCACTCAATCCAGGGATGCAGTTTGCGGACGACAGCAACGAGACAGGCTACGCGATGCAGGTTGCGCTGCCGAGCGCCTCGACGCTTCCCAACCCGCCGAAGAATGTCTCCGATCCTGCCGCCTGGGTTGACTATGAGTTGAGCTATCTGCAAAGTAAATATCCGCAGAACTTCGAGCGTCTGAGCGATGGCCAATCCACGCGCGTCATCGGGGGGATCACCTGGCGCGGCGGCGTTGGACTGATTACGAACAATAGCTCAGGCATTCGCGTGCAGGTATTCGCGACGGTGTATCATGGGCAGCCATACATCATCAATCTGCTCGCTGTCTCCGACCGTTTCAGCGCCGGCGTGATCGAGTTCTTCAATCCCATGCTCAACAACTTCGCCTTCACGTCGACATCCCCGTGACCCTTGTGCGCCTCGTGAGGAGCTACTACCTGATGCGCTTACCATTTGCGGACCGCAGCGCCCGTGTGGCCGCTGGCGACTCATCCTTGCCAGCCAGCGCAACGCCACGAGCGGACCTGGCCGCACGCGTGAGTGATGCGCCGAACCGCCTGTCGTTGCTCGCGCTCGTCTTCATCGGCGGCATGGCCTCGCTCGCGCTGGAGATGCTTGGCCCACGCCTGATGGCCCCGTTCTTCGGCACATCGCTCTTCATCTGGGCCAATCAGATCGGCTTCACGCTGATCTACCTCTCGCTAGGCTATTACCTCGGCGGTCGTCTTGCGGATCGACGCCCCAGCATGCGCCTTCTCTGCGGCATTACCGCCATCGCCGCCATCTTCACCGGACTGATCCCATTCATCAGCGGGCCTGTCCTCAATGCCGCGGCCATCGCCCTCAATGGCGAGATTCCGAATGTCTTTGTCGGATCGCTCTTCACTGTCGTGCTGCTCTTCTCCGTGCCGACAATTCTGCTCGGCATGGTCTCGCCGTTCGCCATTCGCCTGACGCTCAGCGGCGTTGGGTCGGCGGGGCGCGCGGCGGGCAACCTCTACGCCCTCTCCACCGTCGGCAGCATCATCGGCGCATTCCTGCCAGTGCTCGTGCTGATTCCTGACCTGGGCGTGCGGCGCTCGTTCTTCTTGGTGTCGGTCGTGCTGCTGGGAGTCTCGCTCTGGGGACTGCGCGGCGCTGAACGAATCGGCGCGGCCATCCCCGGCGCGCTGCTGCTGCTGCCGCTGCTGCTGCCGCAGCTTGTCTCGCTCGGCCCGCTCAAGGGCGTCTCAGGCATCGGCTACGGCACAGTGGTGGATGAGCGCGAATCGCTGTACAACTTCATTCAGGTCGTGCGCGGGCCTGATGGCTCGATGAATCTGCTGCTGAACGAAGGCCACGCGATCCACTCGATGTATCTGTCTGGGCGTACGCTGAACGGCCCATCGTGGTATACCGACTATGCGCTTGCGGCGCCCCTCTTCGCGGCCGACGGTGGCGCGAATTCACGCCCGCGCCTGGCCGTAGTGGGGCTAGCGGCTGGCACTGTCGCCAAGCAGTACACAGCGGTGTACGGACCTGTGCCGATCGATGGCGTCGAGATTGACCCCTCGATCATCGCGGTTGGCCGGCAATACTTCGCTATGAACGAGCCAAATCTGCATGTGACCGTCGCTGATGGGCGCACCTTCATGCGATTCTCGCACGACACCTACGACGTCGTGATGGTGGACGCCTATAAGCCGCCCTACATCCCGTTCCAGCTGACGACGACGGAGTTCTTTCAGGAGGCGCGGGCGCATATGGCGGCGGACGGCGTGATTGTGCTGAATACCAGTCACGTTGGCGCCGATTACCGGCTGGTCCATGCGTTCGTCAATACGCTGCGGCAGGTCTTCCCATCGGTCTACACGGTGGACGTGCCGGACTCGCTCAACACGGAGATTTTCGCGACCGTTCAGCCAACGACACTCGGCGCGATACAGGCGCATCTCGCGGCAGCCGCGCAGTCCACGACGACCTCGCCAGCGCTGGCCACGGTCGCAAGCGAGACTGAGCCGCTCGCGCAGGTGGCGCACGCGCAGCCAGGCGGCATCGTGTTCACAGACGATCAGGCGCCAGTCGAGCAGATTAGTGACCAGCTCATCATAGATTACATACAGCACTAGCGCGTGTCGAGCGCGTCGGTGTGATATTCGCGGAGAAGGGATCGGGACATGAGTGTGATGGCGGTAGTCGGCGCCCAGTGGGGCGACGAAGGCAAAGGCAAAATCGTAGACGAGCTGGCGAATCACGCCGATTACGTGGTGCGCTATCAGGGAGGCGGCAACGCTGGGCACCGCGTGGTCTACGGCAATGATGAGTTCGCGTTTCACCTTGTCCCTTCGGGCATCCTGCATCCAGGGGTCAGGTGCGTCATTGGCAATGGCGTCGTCGTGGACCCCAAGGCGCTAATCGACGAGCTAGACCAACTGCGCGCCCTCGACATCGATATCAGCCGCCTCTACATTAGCGACCGCGCGCATGTGGTGATGCCCTATCATATGGCGCTCGATCGCCTCGAAGAGGAGAGCCGGGGCGCGGACAAGATTGGCGCGACCCTACGCGGCATCGGCCCAGCCTATGTGGACAAGGTATCGCGCGTAGGCATCCGCATGGCCGACCTGCTCGACCCCGACACCTTCCGCTCGAAGCTCGCCTCGACCCTGACGCAAAAGAACCGCATGATCACCGAGATCTACGGCGAGCAGCCGCTTTCACTGGAAGCCATCCACACAGAGTACGTGAGCTACGCGCAACGCCTCCGCTCGCATGTGACCGACACGCAGACGATGCTGCAACAGGCGGCTGCTGAGGGTCAGGCGCTACTGTTGGAGGGTGCGCAGGGTGCGTTGCTCGATGTGGACTTCGGCACGTATCCCTACGTCACCTCGTCCTCCACGGTGGCGGGCAACGCCTCGACGGGCGCGGGCCTGTCGCCCAAGAGCGTGGAGCATGCGATGGGGGTCTACAAAGCGTACATCACACGAGTCGGCGCAGGGCCAATGCCGACTGAGCTACACGATCAGGATGGCGACCGCCTGCGTGAGCT
>DASQSS010000426.1:0-14189 GCA_035642255.1 Ktedonobacterales bacterium
CTGTGTATCCCGTGTCATCGTAAGGAGGACTCAATTATGCGTCTGGAAGCGGCGCGCCAGCAGACCACACGCAATGGCGCGTCAGGGGGCGTCGCCCCACGAGGAGGACGAGGCGGCAGTCCCTGGCGCGGAGCCAGAGCAAGTGTGTTCTCAGCGGTGCGGCTGGCGCTGTTGCGGTTGACGCATGGGCGCGCACTGCTCGCGGCGGTGGCGCTGGGGATGTTGGTGGCGGTCACGCTCATCTGCACAGTGCCGCTCTTCAATTCCCTCATCCTTGACACGCAGCTTCAGCAGGATATCAACACCAGTGATCCAGCGATGCGCAACGTGCAGGCGATGGTGACGACCGCGCAGCTCTCGCCGCAACTGCGGGCGCAGACCACCACACTGGTTCCCCAGATCGGTCAGCAGTATCTGGGCGGTTTCGTCTCATCGACGCCCACCTACTTCTCCACCTCGGACGCGATGATCCTGCATAGCGCCGGAACGCACACCTACGACCCTGTCAAGGGACCACAGGTCCGCTTGCAGAGCTGGGACTACACCAGGACAGCGCCGCACATGGACATCCTCGCTGGGCACGCGCCCCAGAGCGCCGCGACGGGGAACACCATCCAGGTGCTCGTGACCAAAGAGATGGCGGATGACGCTGGCCTGAAGCTCGGCAGCCAGATCAATGTGTGGGAGTTTGGCGCGCACCAGAACCAGGTCACCGGCGCCGTCGCCGGCATCTGGCAGCCCAAAGCCGTCACCGACCCCTACTGGAACGACACCCTCTTCAACGCAGGAGGCTCGCTCACCGCGCCCAAGGTCTATCCCGTCCTCATCTCGGACAACGACTTCTATCGCACGCTGGGCGCCTTCACCGGCCTGGGCGCTACCCAGAACTGGATCTTCTATACCAACACAACCGCGATCAACGCCGCCAATATGGATGCGACGCGCGGGAACATCGCGCAGTTCCGCTCGCGTCTGAGTGGTGATGCGCAGCCGATTAATGGGGTGTCGGGCGTTGGCGTGATCAGCAATCTCGACAAGATCATCACCGGCCTCGAAGGGCAGGAGAGCCTGCTGGCGCTGCCGCTCTACGTCGTGGTCGCGCAGGTGGTCGGGCTGGCGCTGCTCTTTGTAGTGGCGATGGCCGGGCTGTTGATCGAGGGACAGGGACAGGAAATCGCGACGCTCAAGAGCCGTGGAGGCAGCGGCACGCAGCTCCTCGGCGTCTTTGTCACGCAGGGCGTCATTCTCGGCCTGCTCTCGGCGGTCGTCGGCGCCTTCCTCGCCGCGCTGCTGGCGCTGGCGCTCGTCAAGGCGTTCGTGCCGAGTAGCGCGCTGTCGAGCGCATCGCTTGGCTCAGCCTATCTGGCGCGGCTAGCCTCGCCGGGCAGCGTGATCGGTCCGGCCCTCCTGGGCGCGCTGCTGGGCGTGGGAGCCATCACGTTCTCCGCCTTCCAGACCGCACGGATGGATGTGCTGGCCTTCCGGCGCGAGCAGGGTCGCCAGGCGCGGCCGCCGTTCTGGGCGCGCTACTACCTCGATCTGATCGTCGCGGCGCTGTGCGTGGTGGGCTATCTGGAACTGGGGCAGTTTGGCGGGACGAGTGTACGCGCGCAGCTGCCCGGCGGCGCGTCGAGTCCGCTGCTGTTGGTCTCTCCAGCGCTGCTGCTGCTGGCTGGCGCGCTGATCACGCTGCGGGTGGCTCCGCTGGCGGCGGGGCTGGGGGAGCGGCTGGCGGCGCGCGGGCGCGGCTTCAGCGCGATGTTGGCATTCGCGCAGGTCGAGCGCACCCCCGCGAAATACCTGCGCATGACGCTGCTGCTGACGCTCGCGGTGGGCCTGGGAATCTTCGCCCTCTCCTACAACGCCTCGCTCCAGCAGAACGTGCGCGACAGCGCCAGCTACTCCATCGGCTCGTCCGTGCGGCTCACGCAACACTATCCCGAGACTCAAGGCTTCGCGACAAAGGTCACGCATGCCTACCAGACGCAGCCAGGTGTCAAGATCATCTCACCGGTCTACCGCACGGTCGCCTCCACCACCGCTGACCAGGGCTCTTTCTCGCTCGGCGTGCTCGTCGTGGACCCTGCCACATTCACGCAGGTGGTCAACCCGGTCTCCTGGCGCGCGGACTACGCCAACGCATCCCTGCCGCAACTGATGCGCGATATGCGGTCGAACACCACGTCGCAATCAGGTGTGACTGCGCCCGTCTGGGCGATCGTCAGCCAGAACTTCGCGCAGCAGAACACGCTCAAGGTTGGAGACAAGTTCGCGCTGACGCTCAACGAAAATACATTTGGCTCGAACAACTTTGTGGTCGGCGCAATCGTCTCCGACTTCCCAACGCTCTACCCGCAGCAATATCCCGACGGCTTCATGGTTGTAGACCAGACGGCCTTCGATCAGGCCATCGCAACAGGCAATCCGAATGCGGGCGTGGTGCTGGGGCCAAATGAGTTCTGGGTGCTGACCGACAACAACGCCGCACACGAAGCGGCGCTGACCCGCTACGTCCGCAACCATCCAGAGTGGGATACAGATACCGTGCTGAGTCTGCGTGACACGCTGACGACGGCGCAGGCCAACCCGGTCAGCGATGGCATGCGCGGCTTGCTGCTGATCGGCGCCATCATGGCGGCGCTGCTCGCGGTGCTAGGCGCGATCATCCAGTCGGCGCTGGCGGCGCGGCAGCGAGCGACACAGTTCGCGGTGCTGCGCACGCTCGGTGTGGGCAATCGCGAGCTCACGCAGATCCTGCTGAGTGAGCAGAGTGTGGTCTATCTCTTCGGGCTGGTCGGCGGCACAGTGCTGGGCGCGCTGCTCGTGACGGCGACGTTGCCCTTCCTGCAATTCAGCGATCGCCCGGTGGACGCGGCGCAGCTGGGTACGCCACCGTATGTGCTCGTGACCGACCCACGCGCGCTGGGCGTCTTCTTCCTGGCGTTGCTGCTGGCCTTTGTGGTGGCGCTGTTGATCGCGGCGCGCTATGCGGCGACAGTGGGGCTGGGACGCGCGCTGCGCCTGGGCGAAGACTAGCGGCGCGGAGACGCGAGCGACGACGCGAGCGACAGCATACAGAGAGGACCATAACGCAGTGGCGGATGTGCTAGTTGAGAGTCATAACCTCGTCAAGATCTATCGCAGCCACGATCTGGAGGTCGTGGCGCTGCAAGGGCTAGACCTGCGTGTGCCACAGGGCGAGATGCTGGCGCTGGTCGGGCCATCGGGCGCGGGCAAGAGCACGCTGCTCAACATCCTTGGCGGCCTCGATGACCCGAGCGCGGGTCGCTGCGAGGTGGCGGGCGTGGACCTCACCCACCTGAGTCGGCGCGAGCGGTTGCTCTATCGGCGGCGCATCGTGGGGCATGTCTGGCAGCAGACCAGCCGCAATCTGCTCAGCGACCTGACGCTCATTGACAACGTGATGACGCCGATGCTGCTGGCCGGGTATCCAGCGCGCAAGCGCCGCGCCCGCGCGACTGAACTTCTGCGGCTAGTCGGGCTGGGCGACCGGCTCGACCACAAGCCCGAGCGGCTTTCGGGCGGCGAGCAGCAGCGTGGCGCCCTGGCGGTGGCGCTTGCGAATGAGCCGCCACTGCTGCTGGCGGATGAGCCGACGGGCGAGCTGGACAGCGCAACCGCCGCGGAGGCGCTGGCGTTGCTGCGCGGCCTGAACGTGGAGCTGGGGCTGACCACCATCCTCGTGACTCACGATCCTCATGTGGCGGAGGCGATGGATCGGTCGGTCGCCATTCGCGACGGGCGCACCAGCACGGAAGTAGTGCATGCGGAGGCGGCTGAAGAGACGGTCATCATCGATGGTGTGGGGCGTTTGCAGATTCCGCGGCCCGTGCTCGAAGCGGTCAACTTTGGCGGCCGCGCACGTGTGCATCTGGCGGGCGACCATGTCGAGCTATGGCCGGCGACCAACGAGCGCGGCGCGCCATCGAGCGATCCACGCCGCCAGTAGATCCGATCCTCAGCGCACACTCATTGACAGCATGGCTTGTCATCGCGAGAATTGACGAAGCCGATGAACTGTGGCATTGTGGCAATGTTGAGGCGCTGAAAACTCGCAACGTGGCGTCTCCCTTCATGGCGCCATGCGGCGCGTTTCATCATCAGTTGGGTCCTGGCCAGGTCATCCGCTCCTAGCACGCGCTGCTCTCGAAAGACAGGCTTCATTCATGCGACACCGCTTCGTTCGCCATCCATACCCACTCTCGCTGCTCTCATTGCTCTCTTTGCTCACATTGCTTGCCCTGGCGCTCTCGGGTTGCGGCGCGCTGCAGGCCGTTGGCGCCTCAAATACCATGTATGTTCCGTCGAATCTGCCGCGCTCAACCCCTAATGCCCAGACGTTCGACGGATGCCCGCCACAAGGGCAGGGTGGCGACCCCGCGCTGAACACGCTGCTCAATCGTCAGGATGATTCGCCAACCAATGGCTATCGCGTCACGGACATCAGCGTGCTCATGAATCTGCCCACCACTCCCCAGGTGGAGGGCGTGAATCGCAGCGCGTGGTCGAGCGCTAACGCCAAGCGCGTCGCGGCCTACGAGGGCTCGCCAATCCGCACGACTGGTTGGGTGGTGGCTGTGCGCAAAGCTGGACCCACCGCAGCCAACTGCGACTCTAGCGCGAATCGCACCTGGTATCTATGGATTGGGACAGGCGCCGGCGACGAGCTGAGCACAACGATGGTCGTCGAGGTGACACCGCCTGTGAAGAGTTCACGCCCCGGCTGGACAGACTACACGATGCGGCGTCTGGTTGGGCAGGTCGTTCGTGTCAGTGGGTGGCTCGTCTACGATCAGGAGGCGCCGCCATTCGTGGCCAGCAACCGCTCCACCCCCTGGGAAATCGCTCCGGTCATGCATCTGGAGGCGCTCTACCAGAACCAGTGGATGAATCTCGATCTGCTGCCGTTCGGCGCGCGTGTCGCGGGCACGCCAGCCAGCGGCGCGCCCGCGACAACGCCGACTGTCACGCCCGGCTCGTGAGGCTCGTATGCCAAACGCGATGAGGCGGATGGTGTTTCGGGGCAATATGGATGATAGAGAACGAGAGCGGCGGGCCATCGCGCTGATGACCCGCCGCTCGTCTGTCTTGTCTGGCGTCTGTGACGCTCTCTGGGTGCCAAGGGGCGGGATCGAACCGCCGACGCCAGCATTTTCAGTGCTGTGCTCTACCGACTGAGCTACCTTGGCCCGCTGACCCGTTCAGGCTCAGCGGGAAGTAGTGTACCATTGGGTATGCTGGCCTGTCAACGCTAGACACGCAGGGACTGTACCAGTAATCGAGGGTTAGCCAGAAGTGAGCTAGCGGTTGAGACCGCGCCTGATTGGCGGCTCACGTCGCTGCGAAGCCAGCCTACGGGCTATTCAGGCGCGGTTATTCACCTGCCAGCACCTGTACAGCGCACACATGGGAGATATAGGAGACAGAGAGGAGTCAGAGGAATGGATGACGCTACACCAGTGGAAGGGCTGCCGCTCACGCATCTCGTGCGGCAGCCGCTGACGGAGTCGCGGGCTAGCGGGCGGCCACCATTGTTGCTTCTGGCGCATGGAGTGGGCAGCAACGAGCGCGACCTTTTCTCATTCGCTGAGAATCTCGCGCCACAATTCGTGGTGGTGAGCGCCCGTGCGCCGCTGACACGCGGGCCTGACGCCTTCGCCTGGTTCAACGTCCAGTTCACACCGCAAGGACCCGTTATTGCGCCTGAGCAGCTCGACGCGAGCCAGAAGGTCTATGCGGCGTTTGCGGGCGAGGCGATCATGGCCTACGGCGCGGATCCCGCGCGTGTGTATTCGCTCGGCTTCAGTCAAGGCGCGATCATCTCGCTAGTGACCGCGCTCACCCATCCACATCTCTTCGCGGGAGTAGTCGCGCTGGCGGGACGCATCCCCGCGGAGGCGATTCCCTGGCTCGCCGCGCCAGAGGAGACAGCGGGCCTGCCTGTCTTCATGGCGCATGGAACGCGCGACACGATCATCCGTGTCGAGGAGGCTCGCGCCGCCCGCGATGTATTGGAACGCCAGCGTGTCGCGCTGACCTACACCGAGTATGCTACTGACCATCGCATCACCCCGCAGATGTTCGCTGACATGACCGCATGGCTCGCGCAGCGTCTCGCCGGGCAGCGGACAGAGTAGCGAACGGGCTAGCCGGAGCGCGTTATAGCGCGCTGTCGGGTGAGGCTGGCGTGCAGAGATCGAGGATGCGCCGCTTGAGCGCGGCATTGACGGGCAGGCGCGTCTCCAGGAACGCGAGCATGGCCAGCGCGGACTCGACGCTGCGGTCGTATCCCTGCGCGCAGCGGGGCAAGACGGCGGCGAGGTCGGGGTAGCGCGCTTCATAGCGCCGCTCTGGCGAGAAGGGGTCGGCGCTGGCATGCGGCGATGTGAGCTGGAGGCGCGGCGACAGCTCGACGAGACGATCGACCGCATGGACCTGGATGAGGCGCATGGCTGAGAGACGCTCGCCGCGATGGAAGCGGGTCAAGCCGACGTAGAGATTGGTCAGAATCTCGCCCGCGAGCCACTCGACGGTATGCGGTTCGGGCGGCGCTGGCGGCTGATAGCGCATGGTGGCGAGATCAACGGTGAAGCCATCCGCCTGCCACACGACGCGCCCTCTGTGCATCGGAATCCGCGAAAGCTCGTCTGGGACGAAGACGGCGAACTCGGCATAGATGCCGTCAGCGAAGAGGACTTTGTCGCCGTCTCTGGTGTTCTGGACCGCGAAAGCGATGGGGTGGACGCGCTCCAACCATGAGAGGTCGTCGATGAAGGCGTCTTTGCATCCTGGCTCAACGACGGCGAAGAAGTCCAGGTCAGAATAGACATCCAGGCGGTCGCGCTCTTCGCCGACGGACCCCAGCCCGATTAGCGCCAGCGCGTGACCACTCTGCGCGAGCGACGCGCCAATCGCTTCGAGGCGCTCGATCAGCCGCTCCGTTGAAGCTCGTGACTCCATAGATTACCTGCCCCCGACCAGACTCAACATCACACGACAACCTGCCAGGTAAACACGACCATCACATGCTCTGACTGATGAAGAAGCGCCACATCCAGAGCAGCAGCAGGGCGAGAGTCGCGCTGAGGGTGACAACCTGCACGGTGAGCGCCGCCAGGCTCGATTGATAGGTCGGACTGGCGTGGGCCTCTGAGCCGACAGCGCGCAGCAAGAGCCGTAGCGCCTCGTCGTCTGGCGCGCGCGCGCTCATCAGCTGGATGCTCGCGTCACTCTGAGCGATCAGCGGCGCGATCTCAGGTGCCTGGCGCAAAGCTGGCAGGGTATCCGGCTGGGTGAGATACCAGCCCGTGTAGGCCGGGTTCCTGGCGCGCGCGCGGAGGACAAGCTCGGCGGATTGCGTGACATCATCCGCGAAGGCAGCCTCTTCCAGCAGCGTGAACACCGCAAGCGGTGGCGATTGCCTTGCCAGGCGGCACAGTCGCGACAGCGTGTTGGCGCTCTGGCGGCGCAAACCGAGCGCACGCTGAGCGCGACAGAGCGCACTGAGGCACGCCGCGTGATGTTCGCGGCGCACGTAAGGAGTCAGCGCCTGAATGTCGGCGAGGCTCACCCGCGCCAGCGCCTCAGCCTCCGCGGGCAGATGGCGCGCCAGCATCGTCTCGGCCATCGTCGCGTTGGCGCGAACAGAGCGTCCATTCGTGAGATGGCTTGCCATCCGCGCCACATCGATCGCCAGGTCGTAGCGATTCAGCCGCAGCAACGCCGCTGAGACATTGCCAATGGTCTCAGGATCGGGTGATGTCTCCATCGCGGCGAGGGCGGCGGCCAGCGCCTCGTCGTACCGGCCAAGTCCGAGCAGAGCTGTGACCCGCCGGTTGAGCCAGACAAGGCGACGTCGCCCGACCCAGGCGCCCGTTCCGGTGACCGCGAGCGACTGATCGCACATTGCCAGCGCCTGTTCATAGCGCCCATGTTGCGCGAGCGTATCTGCCCGTGCGGCGGGCGAGAGCCAGCGCGCCACGCGCAGGAAGACTAACTACAGCACGACGCCAATCAGGGGCGCGCCACTGAGTGGCGCATCGAGCGCGATGGAAATGAGCAGCGGAGCCAGCACCAACCCAAACCAGGAGAGGGATGCCACAGTCATGAAGAGGCTGCTGCCATCGGTCACCACCAGGCGGGCGGCAGGCAGGGCCCGGCGTGACATGCGCGCGGCGTCGTCGGCGTCGTGCGCGGCGCGCGCGTCGACATTCTCGACATTCCCCTCGAACGGGCGTGCCATCGGTCGGCGCCTCCAATTCAGGTGCTGCGGTTCGCTGGCGACCGTCACGCGCCCTCAGACGCGATGTCAGACGCGATCGGGCGTCGCGACGTGGCGCCCTGGCGTTCCAGATGAGGTGTCTTCGCTCACGACGGGCATCGTCGCGGCGCGCTCCGACGCCAGGGGCTGGCGCCGCGCTGCGCTCAGGATAGCGCGCAACGTGAAAGAGAGCAAGAGGATATTGCGAATCGCCACCACGGGCATAAACGCCCAGTTGTAGGTCACTGTCTGTATGGGATTGCGCAGCCCATACAGGTACGGGAAGATCAGCGTCGTCAGCGCGCCGATGAGGAGCCAAAGGCCGTCGAAGCCATACACCTCGGCCACGAACGGCGTGATCCAGATGAGGTACTGCGGACTGAATATCTTGTTGGCGACCACAACCACACAGATCGTCGCTAGAAAAGCCTGCGCCAGACTCAGCCGTCCGCGCGCGAATCGCCAGTAGACCCAGACGCAGCCCGCCGCCAGCGCCACGGTGGAGAGCGGCTTGAGGACGACATCCAGCGGCCCAACATAGTTGAGCGAGACGAACGAGAAATCGGGATGCGCGGGAATGCCAACAATCGCGCCGAGCCACAGAATCGTCGCGGGAGTGGACTCGACCTGCAAGGGACGCGCGCTCGCATACGTGAACTCACTGAGCGCGCCAGAGGGGTTCAGCACAAACGCCACCGCGAATCCCAGGCCCACCGCGCCGAGGAACAGCCCGAGACCCTCTACCGCACGCCAGGTAGCCGGTGAGCGCAGCCAGCCGCGCAGCCAGCCAGACCAGCGACGCTGCACGGCGCCCGTGGCCACCTCCGCGTCTGGCCGTGACGCGCGCACAGTGGCATGCAGCGTTTGCCACTGCGCGATGAGCGGCAGCGGCGCGAGGAAGATCGGATAGAGCTTGAGTAGCACACCGAGCGCCAACAGCAGATAGGCTCCCGCATAGTGGCGGCGCTGAGTCGCCCAGAACGCGGCGAGTGTGACAATCGCCGGGAAAATGTCAAAGCGGGCGACAAGTGTGCCAGCCGAGCCGATGACGAGGTAGATGAAGTACGCGAGGGCGCGCTTGCGATCGGAGAAGCGCAGGTAGCCGAGGTAACCGGCGATGACAGCGGCGGCGGCCCACCAGCTAAAGACCGACTCGAACGCGTGGCCCGGCAGCGGCGGCGCGAGTGTCAGCGAGAAGGGCAGAATCGCCAGCGGCGGATACTCCGTCGGCAGAGAGGTGAAGATGGGGTGGCCCGTCCAGAAGTTGAGCGCGTAGGTGTGGTACTCGACGACGTCACCGTTGGGCAGGCGCGCCGTGGCCACCATGATGCTGCGCATCGCGACGATGCCCAGCGCGAGCAGCGCGACCTCGGCGAGCAGCGTGAGCCAGCGCAACCAGCCCTGACGGTGTGGCGCTTCCTCGCTCGCTCGCATCTCGCTCTCCCGGATTGTGGCGCCCGACCTCGACCCACCGACGGTCAGCCGCGCCTGTGCCCGCCCGTGTCCGCCCATGTCGCGGCTCATAGCCTCGTGTCAGTGTATCACGGCGTCGCCCGCGCTCCATGCGTTCTCTCCATATGGAGGCAGCGCGGTTGGCGCGGCCATGATGATGTGTCATGCATTGATGAGATCATCCACAGGCGCGCCCTCACCCCTGGCCCGTCTCCCACAGGGCGATGGAGGCAGAGACGCCCGCAGGAGACTCCTGCTCTACGCGCCAGCCGCGATGTGAGCCGCTTGCCGCGTCTTGACGTGAGTGGCGCGCCAGACGTACGCTCAGTGTATGAGATTGAGCTTTTCGACCGGGACGTTCTATCACCGGTCCCTCGACTACAGTTTGCGGCTGGCGCGCGATCTCGGCTTCGATGGCGTCGAGCTTGCCATCGGGCCAGAGGCGCTCTACCTTGGGGTGGCGCCCCTCCGGCGCGCGATCGAGCGCGTGGGCGTACCCGTGTTGAGCGTTCACCCGCCATTCTTCCCGCTGCCAGGTTGGCCGCGCTGGTCCACGCATCGCATCCCACAGATGATGTCGCTGGCGCGTGATCTGGGAGCTGAGCTGGGCGTCACCCACACGATCAACTTCTATGACCCCAACTCCGCGCGCAATGCGCACTTTAGTCAGGCGATCAGGATGGGCATGGACGCGGGCGCCGGCGACGTCGCACTGACCATCGAGAACAGCCAGTACAATCGTCGCAAGCGCATGGCTTACCTCGATCATCTGCAGCGACTGGTCAATTATGCGCGCACACGCGGCTGCGGCGTCACCTTCGACACCTGCCACGCGGGCGCTTGCCACGAAGATCTGCTGAGAGACTATGCGTTAGTGCGGCCCCTCCTGCGCAATGTCCATCTGAACGACCTCGTCTGGCGGGATGGCAAGCCGCATACGCACAGAATCCCCGGCGATGGCGTGCTGGACCTGCGCCCCTTGTTGGAGCGACTGGCGCGTGACGACTACGCGGGGTTGGTGACGGTGGAGCTACACCCACGCGAGGTGGGCCTGCTGAGACGGGCGAACGCGGAGCGCGCGCTGAGTCAATCGCTCGATTTCATGCGTTCCGCCACCGCGCAGGCGCCTATGGAGCGAGCCGTCGAGCAGGCGTAGGCTCAGCCGCGCACACGCTCGGGCCAGGTGTAGACATTGCAGCTCTCGCCGCGCAGGAAGCCAACTAGCGTGACGCCACCGGAGCGCGCCAGGTCAATCGCCAGGCTCGATGGCGCTGAGACAGCGGCGACGATGGGGATGCGCGCCACCAGCGCCTTGAGGACAATCTCGAACGAGAGGCGTCCGCTGACCAGCAGTATGCGCTCGCCCAGCGGCGCCTGCCCTGCCAGCAGCGCGTGGCCCACCAGCTTATCAACCGCGTTGTGCCGACCGACATCCTCGCGCACGGTGACCATCTGGCCCGCGCCGTCGAAGAGCGCAGCGCCGTGCAGCCCCCCTGTCGCGCTGAAGACGCGCTGCTCAGCGCGGAGTCGATCAGGCAAGCGATAGAGCGTGGCGGGCGCGACATTGAAGCCATCGAGTGGAACGGGCGGCAGCAGCGCGCACGCCGCCTCAACGGTATTCTTGCCGCAGACGCCACAGCTGGAGTTGACGGCGAACTGGCGCGAATAGCCCGACTCGCGCATCCGCTGGCTCAGGTCCAGTCCGGCGGCGCTCACCACCTCGATGATGTTGGGCGAGGGTAGGCCGTCATCGTCCAGCCCAGAGTCGAGCGCGGCGATCTCATCCGCCCGCATGATCAAGCCTTCGCTCAACAGGAAGCCCATCGCCAGCTCATCATCATGGCCAGGCGTCCGCATGATGACGGCGATGGTCTGCGGCGTGGCGCCGCTGCCACTGGGTCGCGCGCGGATCTCCAGCGGCTCCTCGGCGACCAATTCATCGCGCGTCTCGCCGCTCGTTGCGCCGCGCCAGCGCACCACGCCGCTCGTGACCTGACGCAGCGGGTCAAGCGTGGAGCGCATCGGCCCCGCATCTTGCGCCAGATCAGGCGCCGCGTCACTCATCGCGTCACTCATCGCGTCACTCATCACGCGCCTCGCTCTCCGCCGCTGGCTCCGCGCGCGAGGCTCCCATCTCGCCAGCGGTGTCGCGGGCCAGAGCGGCTGGGGGGAAGATGGCGCGCTCGATCAGCGTCGTCACAGCGTCGATGACGCGCCCATCGGAGAAGTCATCATCGCGGCGCGCGGTGAGGTTGTCCAGCATCGAGAGGATGGCGAGCGAGGTCCCTTCGATGTCGAGATTGGGCCAGACGCCGCCAGCCTCGCGCGCTACGTGGAGTCGCTCCGCGATCAGGTTGAGCGCATAGCGACGAACGGTCGCCTGGTAGGGCGCCAGCTCTGGCTCCAGCGACATCATCTGCTGCCAGACGGCGCGCAGCCCCGGCTGGCGTTCGCCCGCCAGCACTGTGGTGATCGCGGCGTGGATGGCGGCATGGTGGTCGCCATGCGCCAGGTCCATCTGGCCAAGGCGCAGGTGGGTGAAGATGTCGGAAAGCCGCAACAACGTCAACGCCATCAGGATTTGCCGTTTATTGCGGAAGTAGTTGTAGAACGTGCCGACACTGACTCCGGCGGCAAGGGCAATGTCGTCAGCGGTCGTCGCGGCATAGCCACGCTCCACAAACAGCGTCTCCGCCGCCTTCAGAAGTTCAGCCCGCTTCTCGCGGCTGCGCGCCTGCCGTGGCACACGCGGCAGTCCCTCTAGCGCAGGATGCAGCGCCGCCTGGAGCGCGCTTAGATCGAGCGTCTCCTCCGCATCAGGAACAGGCATGACGCTTAGCTCCGCATAGCGCATGAGTGGGGAGTCCTTTCCTGTATCGGCGTCCTCGTCGCGCCCTCGGGAGGATGGAATGGCCATGTGCGATTCTCCACACTGGACCGGGCGGGACATTCCAGGGACATTCCACATGTCGAAGGCGCCACAGCTCCGGCGCGTGACGCCCCTTCTAGCGTAATGGTTCGTTATCGTTCCACAGCGCTTTCTCTCTGTCTCCATAGTATGCCGTGTACCCGCATGCCGCTACCAGTCGTCGGCGCGCGTCGATCACGACACGGCGGCGACACGTTCTGGCGCGGTCGGACCTTGTTCTGGCGGAGACGCCTGAGAGGCGAGAGGTGGTGTGACGCTTGCGGCGCTCAAAGGCAGCAGCAGCGAAAAAACGCTGCCAACACCCGACTCGCTCTCCACATCTACCTTCCCGCCCATCGCTTCAGTGACCTCTTTGACGAGCGCTAGCCCCAGCCCGGCGCCATTCGCGTCGGCGACGCGCGCGCCATCACCGCGAAAGAAGCGCTCCCAGATATGTGGCAAGTCGTCAGCGCTAATCCCCACGCCCGTGTCACGCACGCGAAGGGCCAGACAGTCACCGGCGCGCTCAGCCACCACGACAATGATGCCGCCGGGAGGCGTATGGCGCAGCGCATTGCGCAACAGGTTATGCAGCGCCTGCTCTGTGCGTGTGGCGTCAATCAGCGCGTGGGGAAGGTCCGGCGAGACACGCGCCACCACCTCTACACGTGCGTCGCGCCAGGCCAGCGGCGCGACCGCTTCGACGGCGCCGCGTGTGAGGGAGCCGAGGTCCGTTGGCGTGCAGCGCAGATCGAGCCGCCCAACCTCGGCGCGGGCCAGCGTAAACAGGTCGTCAATCAGCCCCTGAAGGCGCACGGTCTCATGCAGCATGACATCCACATCGTGTCGCAGGGCGTCAGGCGTCACGTTGTCATTCCAGCGCAGCGAGGCGGACTCCAGATAGCCGCGCAGGGTAGCGACAGGCGTGCGCAGCTCATGCGAAACGCTGGCGATCAGCTCACGACGCTGGGCAAGCAGGGTCGCCACCTGGTCACGCTCAGCGCGCAGGTCACGCACGCCGCGCTCCAGATCAGTCGCCATCGCGTTGAAGTTCGCCTGGAGCCGCGCCACCTCATCTTCACCTTGCACAGGCGAGCGCGCGGTGTAGTCGCCTGAGCGCAGCCGCTCGGTCGCCTCTGCCAGCGCGAGAATGCGCCGCGATGCGCCGCGCGCGAAGAGATACGAGAAGAGCGCGGACGGCGGCAGAACGAGCAGGATGCCGGCGGCGATCAGAATAGAGATGAAGATGAGCGCTGTTATCCACTGGAAAAGCGGCGCGCTGGGCCGTGTGAAGACGAAGATCAGCGTAAAGAGCGCGACACCGACCAGCACCGCGCCACTGGCCGCCACCGTCAGCAGCGCATGGGTCAGCGCCCAGCGCAGGCTGCGGCGGCGCAAGGCGTCCCACCAGAACCAGAGCCGCACAAACGCGCGATAGACCACGAACGCCACGGCGAACAGCAGCGAGATGACCGCTTCAGCGATGAGGTATTGTGTGGTCCGCTGTGGCGCGCGCTCGATGTAGGAGCGAAACAGCATCAGCAGAAC
>DASQSS010000427.1:0-14725 GCA_035642255.1 Ktedonobacterales bacterium
GCTCTGTATGTGACCCAGCCCGACCCCCTGCGTACGGCGATGCGCCGCCTGCGCAGGGGGTCGGCGTGCGTCCCGCAGCGCGCACGAATTCGACTGGCGCTGGCGCTGCGCGCTCGCTGTGGTTGCGGCGGCTGATGCGGCAGGTATACAATACCGTGGCTTGCCCAATGAGCGGGCGTGCGAGCGGTTCGTGCGCCAATTTCCGCTGCCTCGCTCGCAGGAGGAGTCCAATCCTGTGGCTGAATATCCTGAGTTGATGACGCGCGATCTGCCTGCGGGCGTTCGTGTGGTGGATGGAGGCGTCACCGCTGCGCCCGGCTTTCGCGCTGGGAGCGTCTCTTGCGGCGTCAAGTCCGCTGATGGCACACCAGATCTCGCCATGCTCGTCGCTGACACCCCGTGTGTCACCGTTGGCACCTTCACGACGAGCCGTACTCCATCGCACACGGTCATCCTATGCAAGGAGCATTTGGCGGCGACGAGTGGTAGCGCGCAGGCGGTGGTCGTGAATAGCGGCAACGCCAACTGCGCCAACGGTGAGCGGGGCATGCGCGACGCCCGCCAGATGGCGGCGCTGACGGCGCAAAAGCTCGGGATCGATCCGGAGCGGGTGATGGTCTCATCGACAGGCATCATCGGGCGGCCGCTGCCGATGGACAAGATCACAGCGGGCATCCGCGATGTTCAGGTAGCTAACGATGGCGGTCCAGCCTTCGCGCAGGGCATCATCACGACCGACACGCGCACGAAGACGATTGCCGTCGAGTTCGAAGTTGATGGCAAGACCGCGCAGTTGGGCGGCTCGACCAAGGGCGCCGGCATGATCTATCCCAACATGGCGACAATGCTCTGCTACTTCACCACCAATGTCGCCGCCGACCATGATTGGCTCCAGGCGCAGATTCGCACGGCGGTAGGCGATTCCTTCAACATGATATGTGTAGATGGCGACATGTCCACGAACGACACTGTGCTGCTCTTCGCTAATGGCCAGGCAGGCAACGAGCCGCTGCGTGCGGGCGCGCCGGGCGCTGCAACCTTTGTGGCGGCGCTGCGCCATGTCACGCGCTATCTGGCGCGCGAGATTGCCCGCGACGGCGAAGGCGCGACCCGGCTGATGCAAGTGCATGTGACCGGCGCCACCACTGTCGATGATGCGCGCAAGGCGGCACGGGCCATTACAGGTTCACCGTTGTGGCAGTGCGCGGTCGCGGGAGGCGACCCCAACTGGGGGCGCGTGATGGCCGCGCTTGGCGCAAGTGGCGCGGAGATGGACGCTGACCGCATTTCGATTAGCCTGGGCGATGTGCAGATCGTGCATGGCGGTGTCGCCGCGGCGTATGAGCAAGCCGACGCGAAGCGCGCCGTGTCAGGCGCCGAGGTGCTGGTGAGCGCGGACCTGGGCATGGGCGCGGGCGAAGCGACCGCCTGGGGCTGCGACCTGACGCATGGCTACATCGACGAAAACACGACCTACACGCGATAGCGCCTGCGTGACAGCGCTTGCTCACGCAAGCGATCTGGCAGCGGCTGACGACTTGGGAGACATGCTGCTTGCCAACGAACCTGCTGACATGCGATGGATGAGGTAGCGCGAATTCGGCACAAGAGGGAGCGACAGATGACCACAGCTGAGACAACGAAGCAAGCTGAGACGAGTGGCAACGCCTCGCGTGAGTGGATCGAGAAAGAGAAGAAGTATTATCAGGGCACGTTCAAGCGCACATTGGTGATGGAGCGCGGCGAGGGGGTGCGCGTATGGGACGCCGACGGCAAGGTCTATCTCGATCTCGTCGCTGGAATCGCGACGAATGTGCTGGGCCACACGCACCCAGCGGTCGTGCAGGCCATCGTTGATCAGGCGCACAAACTGGTCCACGTCTCCAACCTCTACATCAATGAGCGGCAGGTTGAGCTGGCCGAGCAGTTGTACAACGTCAGCGGCGGCATGCGGTCGTTCTTCTCGAACAGCGGCGCGGAGGCGAATGAAGGCGCGATCAAGCTTGCGCGCAAGTATGGGCGTGTCAACCGCAATGGCGCGTTTGGCATCATCAGCATGGATCGCTCATTCCACGGGCGCACACTGGCGACAACCGCCGCCACAGGCCAGAAGAAGTATCAGGATACCTGGCGCCCGCTGCCAGATGGCTTCAAGCAGGTTCCATTCAATGATCTCGACGCGTTGAAAGCCGCCACCGATGACAACACCGCTGGTGTGCTGATCGAGGCGCTCCAGGGCGAGGGCGGCATTTATCCCGCATCCAAAGAGTACATGCAAGGCTTGCGCGCCTGGTGCGACGAGCAGAATCTCGTGCTGATCTGCGACGAGGTGCAGGCGGGCATGGGGCGCACCGGCAAGTTCTTCAGTTGGGAGCACTCGGGGATCCGTCCGGACATCGTGACGATGGCGAAGGGGCTGGCTGGCGGTGTGCCGATTGGCGCGATGCTCGCTGCTCCGCGCGCTGACATCTTCGAGGCGGGTGACCACGGCACCACGTTTGGCGGCAATCCAATCGCCTGCGCAGCCGGTGTCGCTACAATGAAAACGATTTTGGGTGATGATCTGATCGGTCATGCCGCGCAGATGGGCGAATACCTCGACAATCGCCTGCACGAACTCGAGGCAAAGCACAGCGGCAAGATGAGCGGCGTTCGTGGCCTGGGTCTGATGCGCGCCTTTGATCTCGCTGAGCCACGCGCCCAGGAGATCATGGATCGCGCGCTGGAACAGGGCGTGCTGATTACCAATGCTGGCCCGTCCACGATTCGTTTCGTGCCGCCACTGATCATTGGGCAGGCTGACCTTGATGAGGCGATTGAGAAGGTCGACGCCGCACTCGCGACGCTGTAGCATCGCACTCAGATAGCGCCAGCCAGGCGGTCGCGTCACCGACCAAGGAGGATCGCCACAATGGCAGATGATAGACAGGGGAAAACACCGAGCATGGATGGAAATACAGCAGCCCCGGCAGCTGGCGCGGCGGCGTCTCAGCCAGAGACGAACGCGGTCGCACGTCAGCAGATGCAGGCAGGGCTGGATGCCGCCTCAGCAGGCAACTATGAGGCGGCGGCCGAGGCGTTCGAGCAGGCCGTAGGCGCCGATCCCAACAATGCGCGGGCGCGCTACAATCTGGGCTTGGCGCTGCAACGCCTGGGCGCTGGCGAGGAGGCCATCGTCTGCTATCTGCGTGCGATCTATAGCGACCCATCATTGATCGAGGCCTACATCAATCTGGGCCATCTCTATCGTGAGCAAGGCGAGGACGAGCGCGCGCTGGAAGCCTACCAGGGCGCGCTCGAACTCGACAACGGCAATGACGAGCTCTTCACCAACATCGGCGACATCTATCTGGAGCTTGGCTTCTATGATGACGCTGTGCTGGCATTTCGTCAGGCGCAGATTCTGAATCCTGAAAACGCACTGGCGGCGGAGCGTCTGCGCGAGGCGCGCGACGAGATCGAGCACCAGGCGGAGCATATCGCCGATCTCGAGCGCACCGTGGATGAAGAGCCGCGCGATCTGGAGCGCTATGAGCGGCTGTGCGATGCGTATCTCATGGCGCACCGAGAGCAGGATGCGCTCAATCTGGTCAACCAGATGGTCGCGCTTGCTCCGGATGACCTTGCGACGTACGAGACGCAGGCGCTGGTCTATGAGACGATGAACCGCGCGGAAGAAGCCGCCGCCGCATGGACACGCGTCACGCAGATTGCGCCCGACCAACCTGACCCCTGGGAACGCCTGGCGAACTGGCGGCAGGAGCTGGGCGATCTGGATGGGGCGATCGCGGCCTATGAGGAGGCGCTCAAACTGTCGACTGACGCGCCCGGTGTGCGCTTCAACCTGGCGGAGGCGCTGCGCGACGCTCAGCGCTTTGATGAGGCTGTGGCGCGCTACCGCGAGTTGATTCATGAGTATGGGGAGACCCGTGAGAGCGAGAGCGAGGATTTGTTGGCAGAGGCGTATGCCGGCCTCGCCGCCACGCTGAACCTCGCGGAGCGCTACGAAGAAGCCGCGCAGGCAGCCGATGAGTTCCTTCAGCGCTTCCCCGACAACGCTGAGGCGCTCTACGAGAAGGCCTCCGCGCTCGATGGTCTGGGGCGGCACGATGAATCCATCGCCGCCTATGAGCAGGCGATCGAGGCCGATCCGCTCAACCCGGGCATTCGTAACGATCTCGCCGATACGTATCTGGCGACTGGAGCGATCGCTGACGCGATCGATCTGGCGGAATCAGCGGTCGCGCTCGACCCGGAGTTTGTGATTGGCTACGAGACGTTGGCGCAGGCCCTCCTCGCCGCCGGCCGCACCGACGAGGCGGAGCATGCCGCCGAGCGCGCCGCCGAGTTGCATGCGGCGTTCGACACCGAGGATGACGAGGGCGAGCAGTAGCGCCGGACAGGCGGGCATGTGAGCTGGTCGATGGCGGAAGCGAGCGCCCGCCTCAGCGAGAGAGAGAAGCAAGGGAGCATGTTTTGCAGCGCCTGTGGCTCCGAGATTTCGCTGGCCGCTGAGGCATGCGCGTCGTGTGGGCGGCCCATCTCCACTTCGGGGGACTGGTCGCCGGCGCGTGGTCGTGAGCGGGGCGCGGCTGCGTCCAGCTCCTCTGGCGCCTGGGCGCGACCATCGGACGCGCATCTATCTGGCTCGCGCTCCGTGGCGGTCGAAGAGGCGCGGATGGCGACGGAGCCATCCGCGAGCATCTATGCCGGTGACCTAGATGCTCCCAGTTTTCCGCGAGACCTGCCCGGACGACTCGCGCTGCTCACCGCGCTGGTGATGGGCGCCGACCTGCTGCTGCCGTGGGTAAGCGTAAACGGGAGCGCCTACGCTCCAACGCGCGCGGGGACGCCTATCCTGGCGTTGCTGCTGTTGCTGGCGGCGGTTGTCGCCCCATTACTATTGCCACGCTGGCGCCATGCGCGCATTACACGCATGGCGCCGCTTGGCGTTGGCGCATTTCTCCTGGGCATGTGCGCTACACTATGGGTCATATGCGGCCCGCTGTCTCCGCTACTGGTGCGCGCGATCGTGGCTCGCGTCGCTGCCACTGGCGGTCCTGTTGAGATGTCTACACCCGACGGAGCAGTGTTGTCTGCGCTGCCATTGCAGATAGCGCCTGCCTTCGGACTCTACATCTTCTTGCTCTGCTCCAGCGCGCTGACCGTCGCTGGCTACCTGACGCTGACGGCGCGAAGCGAGCGCTAGGCTCACGATCTGTCAACCCTCCACGCCGTCGGGCGCCGCGACCCTATGAATGCGCCGCCACCTCGCCAGAGGGACTGGCGAGCGTCGTCGCGGGCTCTACGCTCAACGCGGCGACGAGCGCCAGCGCCGTAGCCAGGTTGAAGGGCTTGACCAGCCCCGCGCGCACGACCTCGGGCAGCCGCATATCCGGCGTCAGCGCAGCCGACATCACCACCACCGCATGCCGCGCCGCGAGCGCCGCCTCGGCGCTCAGTCGCTCGCAGACCTCCCAGCCTGTCACACGCGGCATCATCAGATCGAGCAACACGACAACTCGCTCGGTCGCCGCGCGCAACATCGGAACGACTTGCGCGCCGTCACCCAGCGCATCCACAACGTACCCTTCAAGCTCTAGCGCCATCGTCAGCATCTGACGAATCGCCAGATCATCTTCGACCACCAGTACTCGCGCCATGATCCCTGACCCCTCTCGATGATGAAGACTCGACAATCGTCATTCACACGTCCGCGCTACAAAATAGAACATATGTTCTAAGTGTAATCCCAGTCGGGCAACCTGGCAAGAGGCGACAGGACGTGTCCGCGAAAGTCGTTACTCAAGATGACCGGGATTGGCCCGCGATGGAGGGCTGGTGATTGAGGCCAGGCAGTGCGCGTCGCCATATCATGCGGAGAGCCTGACCTCTCGCGCTTTCCGCGGGTGAGAGCGGGTAGAGAGTGGATGCGGCGTCCGATGCCCGCGCCAGGCGAGGCGTGCGATGTCTGGCGATGGTATACTTATTCTATCGGTGGCATGGCGGCCAGTGGATGCGATCAAAGAACATGTGTCTAGGGCTCAGAGGGCGGCGCTGTTATGGAACATACGCATATTTCCAGACCACAGGAGCTGGAGCGAGCCATCTTCATCGGCGCATTCGCTGGATGGAATGACGCTGCGAGCGCTGCGACCTGGGCAGTGAAGTTTCTGGTGAATCAGTGGGACGCTGAGCCATTCGCCGACATCGACCCTGACGTCTTCTATGACTTCAGCGAGTCGCGGCCAACGACGCGCATCTCCGCTGGGGCAGTGCGCCGGCTGAGCTGGCCGTCAAACCGCTATTACATCCACCGTGCGCCTGAGGGCGATGAGCAGGGACGAGACGTCATTCTCTTTATCGGTGAAGAGCCTCATCTGCGCTGGAAGACCTTTTCGCGCGAGGTCGTGACCTTCAGCCGACAGCTTCATGTCGAGGAGATCGCGTTGCTGGGCGTCTTCTCCGCTGAGGCGCCACATACCGCGCCGGTACAGGTAACGGGCGCCACCAGCCGCGCCGCTATCCTCCGCAAAATGGGCCAGATTGGCGTCGAGCGCTCCAGCTACAGCGGACCCACAGGCATCTTGACCGCCGTGCAAGACGCCGCGCGGCGCGAGGGCATCAGCACGACGAGTCTGTGGGCTGGCGCGCCGCATTACGTCGCGGCTTCGCCGAACTTGCCAGTCGCTGAGGCGTTGCTGAGAACCCTCGACCAGTTGTACCATCTCAATCTCAACCTGAAGGATCTGGCCCGCGCCGCGCAGCGCTTCAACAATCGCGTCTCACATCTGGTCGCCGCTGACCCCGAAGTAAACGCGTACGTGCATGATCTCGAGCAGCGTCTCAGCAGCGCCGAGGCGGGCGAGGTTGGCGGCGCGGATGGCTTTTCTCCTGACATGTCAGGCATTCACAACATCCCTCGGCGAGGCGAGCTTCCCTCCCCAGAACAGGCGATTCTCGATGTCGAGGCCTTCCTGCGTCGTCATCGTGAGCAGAATGGCACGAATGACGCTGAGTAGACTCCCTGGATGGGGAAAGGCGCCCACATGCGTCGCATCAGTGTGACTTCGGTTGGCTGACGCGCGTAGGTAGTAAGGTAGAGTGTTGTGGCAAGCCAGACACTCCATCTTCGACGCGATGACGCGTGCTGGCATGACAAGGACCCCGCCGTCGACTGACGTTTCCACACGCCGCCAGCGGAATGCTCGCGTGCGCAGTCTGTGCGCGCCTGCTGAAAGAGGCGACGAGTGCTCAAGTAAATAGTTCGTCATGGAGGCCAAGAGTGGACCCGCATAATCCGGCGCAGCGCAAGCGTCCCGCGCAGGCAAGGCAGCGATATCAGACGGACTCCGTCAATGCGCGCCGACGACGCACTCAGCAGGCTACCGGCGGGGGCGCATCCGCTCGCAAGCGCGACGATGCGGACAATCAGCAGACCGTGACGGCCGAGCAACCAGCTGCGAATGGATTGCCGTTGCGCGACCGCCTTCAGTCGAGTGCGACGGCTACAATGACGGCAGTGACCGAGCGTGTGCGGCGCGCTTCGCAGTTCAACCAGGCGGGCCGCAAGGACGAAGACCCGCTGGATCGTCCGACCGCGTGGATCGTCGAGCCGTCCCTGTATGAACGCATTCACAGCTGGCTTGCCGACGTGATGCCATTTAGCTGGCGTGAGCGTGCGCGACGCTATGGGTTCTGGCGGCGGCGTGTCCTGCCAATCGTCGCCATCTTCGCCTGTCTGGCGGTGGGCCTCGCCATTGGTGTCTTTGCGCTCAAAGCCGCCGGACATGCCGCAGGCGCGTTCATTCCCAATTCCGCGCCAGCCCAGGCGACCACGGGCGGCTCGGTGATGATCTCGCCGCTCAACAACGTCTCGACGACACCAACGCCAACATCGCCACAATATGACGTCGGCGTCTGGGTCTCAGACACGCTGCCGCAGGGTGGCTCTGTTACCGTGTATATGCGTGTCTCGAACAACACCCAGGCGCAGCCTGGAGCCAAAGTCACACTCAGCGCCATGACGCCCAACGGTGTCATCAAGGTGGGGCCATTCACGACAGATACCTATGGGGTCGCCTCGACCAAGCTCAACTATGGTAACGTGGGACCGCAGAAGCCAATCTTCCTGACGGCAACCACCACCATGGGCGGCCAATCCTACTCTGGTGACTATACCTTCGTCACTTACGGATGATGTGGCTGGGGAAATCCACATCATCCGCTCTCTAGCTCGCGCACACGTCGGTCGGCATGGCCTGAGATCGGGCCGCGCCGACCGATGCGCGTTCTTTCGCGGCTGACCTGGCTTCCGCGTGACCCTGGCGCCTGAACGCGCCTGTGGGGGATAATACAGCGGAGAGCCATGCGCCCGCCTCATGGGAGGTTGGGTTGGCGCCTGACAGGCGCCCATTAGACGGAGAGAGAGCGCCATGCCCGCGACCCCTCAGACGACGGACACTGCCCGAGCGCTGAGTGACCATGACCAATCTATGCCCACACGCGAGATGGTCGCCATTCTCGACTATGGCTCACAATACTCTCGCCTCATCGCGCGGCGCGTACGCGAGTGCCGCATTTACTGTGAGTTGCTCCCCGCTACGACCAGCCTCGACGAGCTTCGCCGCATGGGGGCGCGCGGCGTCATCCTGTCTGGCGGGCCAGACAGCGTCTATGACGTGGGCGCTCGCGCAGTCGATCAGGCGATTCTGGAGAGCGAGCTGCCCGTGCTTGGCATCTGCTACGGCATGCATTTGCTCGCGCAACAGATGGGTGGGCATGTCGAGCCGCATGTTGGCCGCCGCGAGTATGGCCCAGCCGACATCACACTGGTGAATGAAGCGGATTCGCAGACGCTCACCGCCGATCGCGAGCCTCAGGCGCTCTTTGCTGGGGTCGAAGACGAGACCGGAGCGGGCATCCCTGTGTGGATGAGCCATGGCGATAGCGTTGGCGAGCTACCGCCGGGCTTCTCGCCGATCGCGCGGTCGAGCAGCGGCGCGCTGGCGGCGATGAGCGATACCCACGGCCACATCGGCATCCAGTTTCATCCCGAGGTCAGCCACACGCCGCAGGGCGCGCAGATGCTCGAAAACTTCCTCTATCGCGTCTGCCGCCTTGCTCCCAACTGGACGACTGGCGCGTTTATCGAGGAGGCCGTAGGGCGCATTCGCGCGCAGGTCGGTGAGTCGGGTCGGGTGATCTGTGGGCTCTCAGGTGGTGTGGATTCAGCGGTGGCGGCGTTGCTCGTCCACCACGCCATCGGTGATCGCCTCACCTGCATCTTCGTGGACACTGGATGCATGCGCGCGGGCGAGCCTGAGCAGGTCGTCGAGACGTTCCGCGCGAACCTGCGCATCCCGCTGATCGCGGTGGATGCCAGCGAGCGCTTCCTGACGAAGCTGGCGGGCGTCACCGATCCTGAGCGCAAGCGGCGCATCATCGGCGAAGAGTTCGTGCGGGTATTCGAAGGCGAAGCGGCGAAACTCCAGTCAGATGGCGACATCGGCTTTCTGGCGCAGGGCACCCTCTATCCGGATGTGATAGAGAGCGCCAGCGCGAACGACGCCAGCGCTGCCCAGAAGATCAAGACCCACCACAATGTCGGTGGTTTGCCCGAGGGTATGACGTTTGCGTTAGTCGAGCCGCTGCGCTTCCTCTTCAAGGATGAGGTGCGTGAGGTCGGGCGCGAGCTGGGCCTGCCCGAGGACTGGGTCTGGCGTCATCCGTTCCCTGGCCCCGGGCTGGCGATTCGAGTCATCGGCGAAGTGACGCGCGAGCGGCTCGATGTGCTGCGCCGCGCTGACGCGATCTTCATCGAGGAGTTGAAGCGCGCTGGGCTGTACCGCGAGATTGGTCAGGCGTTCGCGGTGTTGACGTCTGTGCAGAGCGTGGGTGTTATGGGCGATGGTCGCACGTACGCCAGCACAGTCGCGCTGCGCGCTGTCACGACGGGCGACTTCATGACGGCTGACTGGGCGCGCCTGCCGTATGACCTGATGGGCCGTGTCGCCAACCGCATCGTCAACGAGGCGCCCCAGATCAATCGCGTCGTGTATGACATCACCAGCAAGCCGCCCGCTACCATTGAATGGGAGTGACGCGACACAGGGCGCGCTTGTGTGGATACAGTTGGATGCCGCGCGGCGCGTCGTGCGACGGTAAGAGATCGTAGAGGCTCATGGGAAACGACGACACACACAACGATTGGGACAACTTCGACTTCACGAAGTGGGGTATTTCGCCGGACGCCGGCGAAAGCGCCCCTGATGGGCATGCGCCCGCGCCCTCAGAGCAGGACGGTCACTATGGCGATGGCTTTCTGCGACCTGCGTTAGCCGATGTGGACGAGGACGTCCGCACGCATGGCGCAGGTGGCTGGGTGTCGCAGGGAGGCGTGCTGCGATGGCAGGGGAACGAGCGCGACGAGAGCGACGAAGATGGCACGGCGACGCCGCTACGCGAGGAGGCGGAGTCGCTATGGGCTGCTGATGAGGTGGATCTGCCCCTAGGCGCGCCCGCGACGGCTCGTCTGCGCGCGGTGAGGGCATGGTTGGCGCGTCGTCGTCTGCGTGAGGCCGAACTGATCGGCGCTCTCCTGCTCGAGCGTCGCCGTCTCACGGCGCAGGCGCACGCGTCTGACGATGAGAGCGACGACGATCGCGAGACGCCGTCAGAGAACCCAAACGACCCGCTGGCGCTGGCGCTTGCTGAGGCGCAGGCCGCCGCTGACGAGTACGAGTCGCTGCTGGGGCTGCTCGAAGACACACGCGCCCATGTCGGCCCCCAGGCGGCGCTCGTCGAGTATTACCTCATCATCACAGACCGGCTCGCGACGTTGGCGGCGCAACCCGCCGCGCCTGCGGACTTCGCTGAGAAGACGCTTTTCGCACAGGTCGAGCGCTTGCCCGCGAGTGGAGCGCTGACCCCCGCGGAGCGCACCGAGTGGGAGGGCCGCGCTGGCGCTGTGCTGGCGACGCGCCAACGTGTGGAGCAGGTCACGGCTGCCGAGCCAGAGGACGATTGACCGTTTCCATGTTTGGTCGCGCCATCTCGCAAGTCGGCAAGGAATAAGCGAATAGAGAAGGCGCGACGCTTTCGTTCCGTCGCATGGCGGAGGATGACGCCAATGGCCCAACGACGTCTGGCGCGTCGCCATGTGAGCGCAGATCAGCACCGACTGCTGCTCGCCCTGATATTCGGCGCGGCGGCGCTCTCTCTCATGTCAAGCGCACTCGCGCCACTTGCGCATGACGTGGCCAGGGCGCTCACCACTACCACTATGCCGGCGCTTCCCGCGCTGGCGCCGCTCTTGAGCGTGACGGCCGCTGGCGTCGTGGGCGGCATCGTGGTCCTGCGTCGCCGCCACGCGCGTGGTAGCGGGCAGTTCGTCTGGGGCTGGCGACACCTCTGGCGCGGCGACACCGCACGAACCCTTGAGGCGCTGCGGGCGCTGACACCGACGGAGTTCGAGTTGACGGTTGGCGCGTTTCTCCAGCGCAACGGCTACCGGGATGTGCGCCATACGGGCGGTGGAGGCGACCTCGCCGCCGACCTGACCTGTCGCGACGCGGGTGGCGCGCGAGTAGTTGTGCAGTGCAAGCGCTACTGCGCACGCAGCGCTGTGACCTCGCCTGAAATGCAGCTGTTCATCGGGATGATCTACACCCACCACCGCGCCGACTATGGCATCTTCGTTACCACATCCACGTTCACCCAGCCAGCCCGCGCCCTGGCGCAGCAGCACGGCATTCGATTGCTCGACGGAGCCGCGTTGGCCGCGAGGTTCGATGGCTTGACGGCGCCCCGCTAAGGCGCGTGGATTCTGGATTGGGGAATCGGGTTATGTGGTGTGTGGCGGTTGGCGATCTCAACCGCCAACCGCCACACGTTTCGCGCGATGCGAGTGATACGACGCGCTACCAGGCAGGCGCCCAGATGCCAAATTCGTTTCCATCGAGGTCAGCGATCTGAGCCCATTTGCCCCACGGTTGAGTTGAAAGTTCCTGGGTGAGCGTGACTCCACGCGCCTTGAGCGTCTCGCACGTCTCTTCGATATTGTCTGTGTGCAGGACGAAGCCCGTCATGCCCGTTTTGTCGCCGGCGCTCTGTCCGCGCAAGCCGAGCATGATGTGGGTCTGGGCGCCGGGCAACGCAATTTCGAGCCATCGCTCTGTTTCGCTCATAGGTTGGTCGTCTATCTTTTCGAAGCCAAGCTTGTTCACGTAGAAATCGAGGGCTTTGTCCTGGTCGCTCACGCCTACTGTGATGGTACCGATCTTTGTAAACATGCTGTCCTCGTCCCTCCGGCCCGCGTTGACGGGCACAAATCGCGCCAGCGTCTCCCGTACGAGATGAGTCTACCCTATCTGGCGTAAGCATTCTTCTTCTATCTTGCGCACATGGGCAGTGGGACGTTCCGAGCGACTACAGAGTCAGCTCCATCAGCTCCGACTCGTGGACACCAATAGTCGCGTCGAGCTGACGTTGCTCGATATCGGCTGGCGCGACGACGATTAGAGCGGGCGAGCCGGGACGCAAGCCAACGAGTCGAATCAGCGCCTGCTCACTGCCCGTCGTGAACCGCGCTTCGCGTGGCGCGCCCCACTGCCCCATCTGCGCCGCGCGCGCAAATGCCACGAAGCCTTGCGCCATGTGAGCAAGGGCTGCCTCAGGTGTCGATGGCTGGCGAGTCTGCGCCTGCGCGCGTATCGTGCCGTCTGGCGACACGAGCGCCACGATGCAAGGCCGGGCGATGGCCGCCGCCAGCGACGCCACCGTGCGCTGCGGGTCGCGAGTGGAGGGCGGTGGCGGCATTTGCGCAGGTGGATGCGGGACCAGTGAAGCGGTGATGGGCGCGCGCGTGGGACGAGGCGCGAGGCGTGGCTGCGGAGCCTGGCTCACTGGCTGCGAAGCGGGCGCCGCTTCGGCCAGCCCCGCGTCGCGCTTGAGCAGCGCGTCGAAGATTAGCGCCGAGACGGGTTGGCTGATGTTGCGCTCGACCCGCTCTGGGATGGGCGCGGGAGTAGCAAGCTGCACGGGCGCCGCGCACATCGCGAAGAACGCCTGCTCGCCAACAAGCGCGCCGAAGACGGCGGACACGAGCTCGCCCCGCTCGAAAACGAGCATCCCCAGTTGATCGCCCACCCGCGCCTGCACCGCAACGTCACGGCGCGACAGGCTGATGACCTGCGTGATCTCGATCAGGTCGAAGCTGGACGCTGTCTGTGTGGGGGTGTCAAGCGCCTTGCGTAGTTCACGCTTGAGCGCGTTCAGGTCGAATGGCTTCTCAAGGTAGGCCGCGACTCCACTGCGAATCGCCTCCTGGCGCACGCTCGGCGACCCAAACGCGGTCATCATGATGACGCGAGACTGCGGGCGTTGCGCACGCAGCCAGTTTAGCAACTGAAAGCCATCCATGCCGGGCATCTGGATGTCGCTGATGACGCAATCATAGTCAACATCAACCATACGGCGACGGGCGTCTTCGGCTGTGAGCGCGCCATCCGCCGCATATTGCTCACGACGCAGTGACGTGACGAGGCTCCAATTGAGATTCTCCTCGTCATCCACTACCAGCACGCGCGTAACGCGCGGCCCGCTCGTCAGCGTCCCTGAGCCTGCTTGTGCCATACTAGATACCTTCTCTATCGTGTGTCAGTGGGCCGGTCTCGATGTCGTCGACCGCTTCGAATGGCGCGTTCTCCCCATTCTCCATCAGTGGGAAGGTGATGGACACCAGCGAGCCACGACCTGGCGCGCTCGTCATGCGCATGCGCGCCTGGTGCTGGCTGACAATGCTGCGGACTACCATCAGGCCAAGCCCCATGCCCCCCGGCTTGCTGCTTTGCCCCGGGCGCATGGCCACCTGCATCCGTTCGGTTGACATGCCTACGCCCGTGTCTTCTACCTGAATCACCGTGCGGCCGCGCGGGTCGAGCCGAGCGCGCAGCGTGAGCGCGCCTCCGTTGGGCATCGCTTGCAGGGCGTTCATCACCAGATTGACCAGCATTTGCTGAATCAGATCAGCGTCGGCGCGAATCGGCTCGGTGCGTGGGGTTACGTGGGTAGTGATCGTGACGCCACGGCGCGCGGCCTCCGGCTCGAACATCATCGCGACCCGGTCAATCGCCATCGCGGGTTCGAGGCGACGCATGGGCTGCGCGCGTAGTCGCGCCACCTGCGACATGGAGGCGAGCAGGCGGCTGAGTCGGTCGATTTCGCCGGTGAGGCGCTTGACGTAGTCCTGGCCGGTATCGTCCAGCGCGACCGCTTCATCGAGTCCTTGCGCCAGCGCGCGCATCGCCGAGAGCGGATTGCGCACTTCGTGGACGATCAGCGACATGATGCGCTCGATCGTTGCCTGTTCTTCCTGCGCACGCACCACGCGAATCACGCCCGAAGGCAGGTTGAAGGCGTTGACCGTCAGGACATAACTGGAGTTGTCGAGGCTGAACGATGCGACACCGTGGCGCTCCAGCGCGGTGATGACGTCAACGCCCAGCACATCATAGGCGCTCTGCCCCGTCAATGAGTCGCCGTTCGCGTCGCCAGAGAGCGAGTTGCGCTCGTCGGACGACAGGATGCGCCAGCGTTCGTCAACGATCATGTACCCGGCGTCATCGCGACTGCGCAGTTCCTCGACCGGTGTGTCAGTCATGAGCCATTCCACTCGCCACTTTCGTCGTCACTCGACGGCGTCTTTGCACAAGCCGTCCATAGG
>DASQSS010000428.1:0-20734 GCA_035642255.1 Ktedonobacterales bacterium
GGGCATACGCGATGCCCTTGATGGCGAGGTTATCGGCTTCGCTGCCGCCGCCCGTAAAGACAATTTCTGTTGGGCGGCAGTTCAGGGCCAACGCGACTGCCTCGTGGGCCGAGTCAATCGCATCGAGGCTCTTGCGCCCGAGCGTGTAGATACTGCTGGGGTTGCCGAAGAGCTCCGTAAAATAGGGCTGCATGCGGGCGAACACCTCAGGGCGAGTTGGGGTCGTAGCCGCATGATCGAGGTAGATTACACCGTTCGCAAGCGCCATGCGGGTCACATCCTCTCCTGTGGTGGTAGCGCGCGGCGCCGGGATTGCGGCGTGCCGAGAGTGAAGCGACTGGCGTGAGCTGCCGTTGGCTCTCTGTGGGATGCGCGCATACGCGGATTCGTTCCGTTCACAGCATAGCATATCGAGCGAGGGGGCTTGCCAACGCCAGGCGTGCGTTGACGTAGAGTGTCGCGGCATGATACCATGTATACGGTACCCCCGTAGGGTAAACGAACATGCTAGCGGACAACGGGCCTCACGCCCGGGAGGATGACATGTCTGGCTCTTATATCGAAGTGACGGATCAGAACTTTAGTAGCGATGTGCTAGGCGCCGAGACGCCGGTTGTTGTGGATTTCTGGGCGCCGTGGTGTGGCCCTTGTCTGGCGATGGCTCCGACATTCGAGGCGATGTCCGACGAGTACAAGGGCAAAGTCACCTTCGCTAAGATGAATACCGACGAGAACATGAATACGCCATCGCGCCTTGGCATTCAGGGCATCCCGACGATGATTCTGTTCAAGGGTGGTAAGGAAGTTGGACGGATCGTCGGACTGGTGCGCCGCGACGTCTTCCAGCGGAAGCTCGAATCCACGTTTGGCGCGTTGGCGTAAGCTGCGCTCGCTCTCGCTTCGTTCGACCGAAAAGAGAGCGCAGGGGGCGCCATATGGCGACACTACAATCGGATAAGTCGAATCAGGATCTCCAGATGCGCCTGAGGCGTGTGGAGGGACAGATTCGAGGCATCATTGGCATGCTGGGTGATGGCAAGACCTGTGAACAGGTCGTCACCCAGATTCTCGCGGCCCGAGCCGCGATGGACAGCGTGGCGATGGAGTTGCTCCGCTGTCAGGTTGACGAGGCGATGACGGACGACAGGCCTCCAGCCGAAGCGCGGGAAACCGTGCTGAGGGCGCTCAATCTGCTCAACCGGGTATAGCCCTGCGCCACGCTCTGAATGTTTCGTGCTGACCCATCCGCCCGGTCTCGGCTGCCTTTGATTGCCGCGCCGTGAGATACTCGATCTTACGGCGATTCCGCCTCCTAACGTCTGCAAACGCTGTTCCCATCAGGACACGTTTGCGACGTTGGGAGGCTATTTTTTCGACGTCGACCGCTCATTTCACCACTAATGCCTCGCTCATACGCCATCAGCCAAGCCGTCTAGCAACGTCCCAAGCGCCCGCAATGCGTTATGTCTCATATGCGTCAGCGCATGGGGATACACATCCGACGGCAGCCTCGCTTATGCGTGGCCGAGCAGTTCGCTGGCCACCTTCGGGCGGGTCCCGCGCTTTAGCAGCAGCGTCGCCGCCGTGTGGCGCAGACCGTGGACGCGCATGCGTGGCAGCCCAGCTTTCTTCAGCAGCGGCAGAAAGTTCACGCACGCTGGATGGAGAGCTCGCGCTAGACCGGCCGCCGCTCGCGCGCCACAATTACCACCGCTTCGCCCACAGACGAGCGTTCCACGGAAGCGTCGATTACTTGCCGTCACTGGCAGCGTGGCTGTGCGCGTGGAGCCAGCGCAGCATCGCTCGCAGGCTTGTCGTCGCCAGTGCGATACTACTGTCCGCCGCTCCGTAGTAGATAGACAGCGTGTCGCCATCGTCGCCAAGTGTATGCCCGCACGGGAAGACGACATTATTGACGTCACCTGTCCGCTCATAGGCCGCCTCGGGCGCAAAGACCCACTCGTCTCCCCGGAGCAGGCAGCGTTCAGGCTGTTCCAGGTCGAAGAGCGCCAGGCCCAGTCGATAGAGCGCGCCAGATGCGGTCGGGCGCACGCCGTGGTAGATCATCAGCCAGCCCTCGGTCGTCTGGATCAAGGGACCTGAGAGGCCGATCTTATTGGCGTCCCACCATGCGCCCTGCCGCGCTTCAAGCATCAGGTGCTGATGGCCCCAATACTCCAGGTCGGGCGAGTAGGAGATCCAGATATGGGCGCCGCTGGGGCCGATAGGGCGATGGATGAGCGCCCACTTCCCGCCGATGCGGCGCGGCAAGAGCGCGGCGTCTTTATCCTCAGGCGGCATGATAGCACCCAACCGCTCGAAGTCGTGAAAGTCCTTCGTTCGCGCCAGCGAGACACCAGGGCCATACCGCGAAAAGGCCGTGTAGGCGACGTAGTACGCCTCATGCTCCGGCACATACGTGATGCGCGGGTCTTCGATGCCAAAGACTTCCTCAGGATACTGCGCCGGGTCAGGGAGCAAGGTCGGCTCCGGATCGACCCGCCAATCGTCAACGCCGTTCCGCGAGCGCGCCGCGGACAGGTGCGAATGTCCACGGAGGTCTTCGACCCGACACAGCAGCAGTGTTGCGCCATCGGCGAGCCGCGTGACGCCGGGATTGAACACCGTGTTGATCGGATACGGCCAATCGGCGCGGCTCAGGATGGGATTGCCGGGGTGTCGGTGAAAGAGAACCTCGTACAGATTGTCCGCGTGTGTCATTACTCTTCCTTCTCGCAAAACGTCACAGCGTCGAGCCAACCGCGGTTGACTGCGCGGATAGGAGTCGTGTGGCTTCATCCCTGGCTTCGTCTGCGCTCACGCTCACGTTTACGTCGGCCAGGCGCAGCTCCAGCGAGGCAAGCAGAAACGCGAGAGTTGATTCGGCGCCTTGATTCTGGTTCACCCGGTCGGGCTGGAGTCCGTCGCAACACGCGCCCGTCTGCGCATCGTACAGCGCGCGACCGAGATCATTATCACCAAGGAACCAGCCAAATACGCGAGTGGCGTGCTGGCGCCACTGCGCGTCTTCGGTCGCGCGGAACGCGTCCAGATAGGCGGCAATGGTCGCGTAGGCCTCGATTGGCTGCTGATCGAAGCGTGTGCGCGCCTCACCCCGCTGGTAGAAGCCGAGGCAGCCAATCGGCACAAACTGACCATGCTCGCCAGACTGCACGCCCGCCAGCCAGGTCAGCGACTTCAGCGCCGCTTCGACGTAGTCATCCCGATGCATGCTTACGCCCGCGAGCAGAAGCGCCCGCGACAGGGTTGCGTTATCATAGGTCAGGCGGTCTTCGAACCAGGGCCAGTCCGCGGCGCTCGCCCCCTCGTACAGCCGCATGAGCCGGCCAGCGAGTTCGTCACGCGCCCGCTGCACGCCGCGATCCTCGCCGAAGCGCTTGAGGTACTCATCAATGCCTAGCAGGGCAAACGCCCAGGCGCGCGGAGCCGCGCAGGTCAGCGCGGCGGGAAGCGCCTGGACAAAGAGCGCGTTGGCCAGGCTGACCCACCCCTGCCGCGTCGAACGCCCAATCACCGCGCCGAGCGACCAGAGCGCGCGACCGTGGCTATCCTCGGAGCCATAGTCTTCCAGCCATCGCCCGTCATAGGACAGCATATTGCGAAAACGTCCGGCCTCTGGGTTGAACGCATAGGCGATGAACGCCAGATAGCGCGTGGCGAGGTCGCCCACGACGGACCCAGTGGCGGCGCCAAGCTGATCCAGAAAGACAGCCGCGAGCAGGCCGCGCGCATTGTCATCCAGCGAATAGCCCTCACGGTAGTTGGGGACCGAGAAGGTGGCATGTTGCACCAGTCCGACGCCGTCCGTCATCCGGCGCAGGTGATCGAGACGAATCGGCGGCAGTTCAGTGGCCTGCAGCGCCCAAGCATGGGCATGCGCAGACTGGGGTTGGATCAGGTTCTCGTCGAGAACCTGGAGCAGAAGGCGCTCGTAGCTCTCCGCTACATGCGGCCAGGTCATGGTGCGGCCAAGCGTGTAGGCGCGTTTACGCATGGCGTGACGTGTGGCCCCGTTGTCGAGCGAGTCGGTCACCTGCTGCGCGATGGAAGTGGAATCGCGGAACGGCACAAGCATGCCACGTCCCTCGCCCAGCAGTTCTGTCGCATGGACATAGGGTGTCGAGATGACGGCCTTGCCAGCGCCAACCGTATACGCGAGCGTTCCGGAGACCACCTGCTCAGGATTGAGGTAGGGCGTGATGTAGAGGTCCGCCGCGCCAATCCACTCGACAAGCTCTGCCAATGGTACGAACTGATCGTAGAAGATGACACTCCGCTCGACCTTCAATTCGCGCGCCAGCCGCTGGAGCTCCAGGCGATAGGCCTCACCATGCGTGCGCCGGACGTGCGGATGCGTCGCGCCAAGCACGATATAGACGACATCGGGGTGTCGCTCCAGGATGGCGGGCATCGCCGCAATGGCGTACTCAATGCCCTTGTTAGGTGAGAGCAGGCCGAACGAGAGCATAACGGTCTTGCCCTCTACGTCGAACTTGTCTTTGTAGAAGTTCGGATCGATGAAGGTCACGTCGGGAATCCCGTGGGGAATATAGCTGATCTTTTCAACTGCCGCCGCATAGTGGTCATGCAGAATGTCGCGGGCCTGATGGCTCATGACCACCAGACGGTCAGATAGCCGGACAATCTCGTCCATCACCTGGCGCTGCATCGCATCAGGCTCGCGCAGAACGGTGTGGAGTACTGTCACGATTGGCGCGTGCGTCTCCCGCAGAAGGTCGAGCACATGGCGGCCAGACGGTCCACCGAAGATGCCATATTCATGCTGAAGTATGACCATATCCACGCCATTGGTATTTAGGAAGTCGGCGGCGCGTCGATACGACTCGACATCCTGTTCCGCGATCTCGAAGCGCACACGATCCGGATATGCATAGTTCTCTTCGCCGTCGTTGATGGCGACCGCAAAAATGTTGGTATCAGGGAGGCGGAGGGCCAACGCTTCACATACATCAGCGGTAAATGTGGCGATTCCACAGCGTCGCGGGAGATAGGTGCCAATGACCGCGATCTGGCGAAGTGGTGAAGTCTTTGTATGATCCATATGTTTCCTGTCTGTCGCTGTAGCCCAGAACGGCCACCGCAGATGTTGCAGTATGCCCCGCAGGCGCTGCGACGCGCTGCCTCAGCAGCGCGCATGGCTCAGCGGAGATGTAGTGGGAGGCAGCGACGCCGTGAGGGGGCTCAAGCCCCTTTGACTTTAGGCGTCTCGCTGCCTGTCGATGAGGTCGTATTCTTTGCATGTTCCCGGCAGCATCGCGAGGAAACAGAGGATAGAGAAGACACAGAGGAAGCGCAGAATCCTGCGCTATAGCCAGTGTGGTTGCCAGTGTGGTTATGAGCGAGGGGCAGCCTAGGAACCGCCAGGCGCCACATCCGCGTGGTTAGTGACGCCCGCCATCACCGAAATGCCCTCCTCACGAGGTGTGACGCGCAACTCATTGATGACGCGCTTGACCATCGCGCAGCTTGACGCGACGCTGCCGGCGCGCTCTCGCGCCGCCGGTGTCCGCACACTGCCACGCAGATAGACGACGCCAAGGCGCGGGTACACTCCGATGTGCTGGCGTTGATCTGCGCCTGGATCCTGGGCAATCGCCATCGATACAGTGGCCGCCAGCGCATCATCAGCGGTCAAGACATTGCGCAGTGACACCAGACCTTTGACGCCCTGCATCTGGTCTTCCGCCATACGTCGCGCGCCGCCGCTCGATACATGCCCGCGCAGCCAGACCACGCCGTCCACTGGCTGAATCTCGATGCCGGGAAGGTCCACGCGGAGTGGCGCGTAATCGAAGAGCCTTGCGTACACATCCTGGCGCAAGACGGTGTCCGTGCGATAGGGCAGCAAGCGCTTTTGGGGCAAGCCATCTAAGCGCACACTGATCTGTCGCGCTGTCATGCCGATGATGATGCGCGCCGGAGCCGCAGTCTCGCGGCGCAGCCCATGCATGCCCTGCGCGACGACGAAATGGCGCAGCGTCTCCGATGGCGCCGTCACCGTCATCTGCGCGAGCCTCCCCAGGTAGACGCCATTGGCGCGAACAGTAGTGAACGGAGTCAGTGTCATGCCAGCGGGCGTCGTCTGGCGCGCGATCTGCTCGCGGGTGATGTCTAGTGTCAACGTCTCAGCGGTCGCCTCGATGACATGACTGAGCGAGACGAACACGCATGGGTGGAATGGCCCCCTGCGAATGCCAATCTCGATGAGTGTGCGTCGCTGCCCATCGGCTACAAGCGCGACGACTGAGCCCGCGGCGCCATCGCTGGCCTGAACGTCCGCGCCAAAGCGAAACTTTCTGACGGTCGCAAACGTGCTCACGTTGTCATGCATGCCGTTCCGAAGGCCACCTTGGAGGCTCTGCTGTGTTGTGTTCGCCATGGGTGTTTCCGCGCTTTCATGTTCGCGCTGATCGAACCCGTCGGGTTCGTCGGGTTCGTCGGGTTCGTCGCGAGCTTCCCAGGAACAACAACCGGCACGTTCCATGCAGCGCAGTCCACATGACGCAGTCGGTAACTAGTGTGCCGCTGATGCGCCGCTGCCGTCGGGCGGCCCTGCCATCGACAAGCTATGCGCTTCTGACCCGCCTGTGGTGAGCTCTTGCCTCAGCAAGCCAACATGGCGGGGACAAAGATAGCGCGCCGGAGTCTCAAGTCCGGTCCCAGCATAGGATGGACGCTCCCCAACTGGCATCAGCGTCCTGTGATCAGCGCAGATCGCCTCGCCGCATTCGTTGCATCGGATGAAATGCTCGACGAGCTGAGCGCAAAACGCGCATGTGTTATCCATGATCCGCCTGCCTTTTCCTCTATCTGGCGCCGCGCCTGAGCCATTGCGAGAGCCATTGCGGGAGCGAAGTCTCTCCGCCCGCCCGCGTCAAAAGCCGAGCCGGCGCGCCTGCGATACCACGCACGTCTCATCGTGGGCGCCGCTATAGCCGAGTGTCGCGCTGCGCCTAAGTGAACAGTGCGGGCACGACTCGACCATCGTGACAGCGTCGCGGCACATGCGCGCCTCGGCCATGCGCAGCACGATTGGGCGCATCGCCGCGTTCTCAGTCTCCAGGCGCTGCGCCAGCAGCCGCAACTCGTCGTAGGTCATCTCGTCGATCGGCCCGGTCTCAGGTCGAGTTGCCATGGATTCAATGCTGCTCATCTCTCACCGTACTCTCTACTCTATGCGGGCCTGTTCGGCGTCTTGCTTCGCACACGCGCTATGATCGGTCGCCTGCGCGAGCGTCAAGCGCAGGACGTGATTTCTGTGTCAGGCTGGCGAGCGCATCCAACTTGCGCATCCAGTTCCAGTGGCCGTTGCGTCCGGCCAGACGACGCCTGATGATGGCTGGCTGTCAGCGCAGCGTACGTTGGCGCTTCCTGGCCGCCATCATCTTCCCAGCGATTGACATCTACTGTCTCCCGTTCAGACAGCGTCCCTTGCGCTACAGGCATCAGGTTGTTCACAAGCATCCTCGTTTTCACCGCGCCTCTGCGGGCGTATGAAGATCCGCCTGGCATCGCGACACCTTCTGCGTCGCATACTGCTCGAATTACCTCGGATGCGTCTCGCGTCAGTCTGGTTGGACGAACACAACCTCCGCCTGCTTGGCATGCGAGAGATGGCTATTCCAGCACGGTTGGGAGCCAGCTACCACACGCAGGGCTGAATACCGGGCTGAATGCAGGGCTGCGTCTCGCTTTATGCGGTGAAGACGTAGCCACACCAGGCATGTGCGGCGCGCAGCAGATGAGCACGGCTGTCCCGTTGCTAGGGTAACCAGGAGGCGCGCCCCGCTGCCCTGACCGCTGGATTAGCTGTCTTGGCCGTGGCGTCTGCGCAGGGATTACCGATCACTCCAGCGAGGCGATGGCGCTTCGGCAGGCGAGCTAAGCCTCATCGCGCGTAGGTGTCAGGTGTGACAGGCATCTGGCGATTAACGAGGGGGGAGTATCCAGGAGACATCTCGAGGACGCTGCAAATAGTTGTAGCATGGGGAGTATAGCACACCGTCACGGTGAATGGCGTTCATGAGAGTGGCTCAGGGCTGCCAAAACGTGGGAAACGCACGGGCTGTCCAGGGTTTTGTCCAGAGCTGCCATTGTAACTCAACCTCTACCAAGCTATGATCACTGAAGTTTTGAGCCCAGGATTTGAGCGCAGGACGGGATCGACAACTCAACGCCGAGTCAGTCACTAGACGGGTCGCCTCCGCTTTATTTCACATGCATGGCGCTGACGCGCGTCGGGCGACTACAAGTCAAGCAGGAGGTCGCATCCCATGTCTCCATCTCGGGACGAGTCCAGCCTCTATAGACTGGTCGTTGTCGGTTCGTCGGCTGGTGGCATCGAGGCGCTCTCGACGCTCGTCGCGACGCTGCCCGCGGATTTCTCCGCGCCGCTCGTGCTGGCGCAACATCTCGATCCCCACCGTCTCAGTCATCTGGGCGAGATTCTCGCCCGGCGTAGCGCTCTGCCGGTGCGCACGGTCCTCGACCACGAGCGCCTGGAACCAGGAGTCGTGTACGTTGTGCCGTCGAATCGGCACGTCGAGATTGCCGATCACACGGTGCGCGTATCTGCCGATGACGCTCCTGATGAGAAGCGGCCCAAGCCATCCGTTGATCGTTTGCTCACGAGCGCGGCGCACGCCTACGGAGAGCAACTCATCGCGGTGATCTTGACTGGCACTGGCTCAGATGGCGCCGCGGGCGCGCGGGCGGTGAAGGCCGCCGGAGGCGCGGTCATCATCGAGAACCCTGCGACCGCCGCTTACCCCGGCATGCCTGAGTCGCTGGCGCCGACGACGGTGGACTTTGTGTCTGACCTCGAACGCATCGCACCACTCCTGCAGGACCTGCTGAGCGGGATCCCCACGCCCATACTACCCGAAGCCGAAGATCTCCTGCTGGCATTGCTCGCGCAACTGCGCGAGCAGACGGGAATGGACTTCAGTCATTACAAGCGCCCCACCATCCTACGGCGGCTCCAGCGGCGGATGGTCGCTATCGGTACGCGCCAACTTGCCGACTACGCCGCCTATCTGGCGCAACATCCTGAGGAAGGCGCCCACCTGGTCGCAAGTTTCCTCATCAACGTCACCGAGTTCTTCCGCGACCCTGCCTTCTACGCGGCGCTGCGCGAGCGCATACTGCCCGAGCTCATTACCTACGCGCGGACGCAGGGCAACGTCCTGCGCATTTGGTCGGCGGGGTGCGCTACTGGAGAAGAGGCGTACTCGTTGGCGATCCTGGTGGCCGAGGCGCTGGGTGACGAGCTCAGTCGGTTTGCCGTTCAGATCTTCGCGACGGACCTGGATGAGGATGCGCTGACGTTTGCGCGGCGCGGCATCTACCCTGCCGCCGCGCTCGTCAGCGTGCCAGAGGACCTGCGGGCGCGCGCGTTTACGTTGCTGCTCGATGGGAGCTATGAGATTGCGCCACGCCTCCGTGCGCTCGTGACCTTTGGGCAGCACGACCTCGGCCAGCGAGCGCCTTTCCCGCGCATTGATCTGGTGCTCTGCCGCAACGTGCTCATCTATTTCACGCTGGAGCTGCAACGCCGTGCGCTGCAACTCTTCGCGTTCGCCTTGCGCGAGGGTGGTTACCTGGCCCTGGGCAAGGCGGAAACCGCCAATCTCCTCGCCGCCTACTTCACGCCTACCGATGAGCGTCTCAAACTCTACCGCCGACATGGGGAGCGCATCCTCCCGCCAATCGCTCGGGTGAAAGCAGCCAGCGCATACGGAGCGACAGATATGCATGCCGTGCGCCGCCGCGTGGCTGGCGGGAGCGAGTCCGCTACGGCGCACGCGCCGCCTGCGCAGCGGAGCCCGCGCCCGGCGCAAGCGACGGATTCGAGCGCGCTTCCCGTCAACGAACGGCTTGGGCGCATCATGCTGGAGGCGCGCGTCGGGGCCGTGGTGGTCGATCGGCAGTATGACATCCAGATCATCAATGCCGAAGCCATCCGACTCCTGGGCATCTATGCCCCGACGGCCGGGAAGGACCTGCTCCACGTGACACAGGGCATCCCAATCACGCCACTGCGCGCGGCGCTCGATGCGACGTTTCAGCGCGTCGAGCGTATCACAGGGCACACCACTGTACCGAGCGCTAGCGACGGCGCGACGACCGTCATCGCGCAGGCCCTGCATGGTGAGCGGCGCCACGTGCAGATCGCCTGCCATCCCTACCTCCCCACGCGCGACAACACGGCAGACGCCGAGACGGAGCCTGCTCCCCGCCTGGCGCTGCTGCTCGTCAGCGACGTGACGGATCTGGTCAATCAGCAGCAGGCTGCCGCGGAGGCATCGGCGCGCGCGCAGGCCAACGAGATGCTCGCGCGCGCCAGCGGACACGGTGACGTCGAGCGGCGTTATCTGTCCCAGGTCGAGGAGAACACACGCTTGCGGGCGCAGGTGGAGGAGGTGTCCGCGTTGAACCACACGCTCCTCGCGGCCAACCAGCAACTCGTCGAGGCCAATGTGAATCTGCGCGGCGCCAACGATGATCTGCTGGTAGGTCGCGAGGAGGCAGAGGCGGGGGCTGAGGAGATCAAAACGCTCAACGAGGAGATGCAGGCGACCAACGAGGAACTCGTCACCGTCAACGAGGAACTGGAAGCGACCGTCGAGGAGTTGCATACCGCAAACGACGACCTGACCGCACGCAGCCGTGAGTTGCAGCGCCTGGCGACCTCTCTGGAGCAGCAACATCAGGCGAGCGAGTCGGCGCGCGCCCAACTCGAGGCGATTCTCTTGAGTATGGGTGACGCCTTGATGGTGGTGGATGCCGCTGGCGCGGTCCTGCTCACCAACGCGGCGTATGCGCGCATGTTTGGCTGCGCCGATGCCGTCGTGCAGGCGGAGGATACGACGGGACAGCCAATGGCGCCAGAGATGCAGCTACAACGACGCGCCACGGCTGGCGTCTCTTTCAGCATGCAATTTGCGATTACCACCCCAGACGGCGCTCGCCAGTGGTTCGAGGCCACAGGGCAACCCATCACGCAGGGAGACACACGCGAGGGAGGGGTTGTCACCATCCGCGACATTACCGAGCGCCGACTGCGTCTGTTGCAGGAGGAGTTTCTCGCGCTGGCTGGTCATGAACTGCGCTCGCCACTGACCTCGCTGCTTATTGGCCTGCGGATGCTCACCAAGAAGTCACTCTCCGAGATGGAGGGCTCAGATTACCAGACAACGCTCCGTCTGGTTCTGCGCCAGGGGCAGCGCCTGCGGGTGCTCGTCAATGACTTGTTGGATGTCAACCGTGTGCAACAGGGCAAGCTCCAGCTGCGCCTGGCGCAGGTTGACCTCGTACCATTGGTGGCCGATGCTGTCGGGGCGGCGCAAATTGACGCGCAGGGCCAGCAAATCATCTTCGACCATAGCGCCGAGCCAATGTTCGTGATGGGGGATTCCGCTCGGCTGGAGCAAATCATCATCAACCTGCTCACGAATGCGATCAAGTATGCGCCCCATACACAGCGGATCGATGTTCAGCTCCGCCGTGTGGATAGCGCGCCCAGTGGGGAGGCGGAGATGCAGGTGCGGGACTACGGCCCCGGCATCAGCGCGGCCGACCTTCCACAGATCTTCACGCGCTACTTTCAGTCTGCCCAGACAGGCGAGGACATCGTGGACGGCCTCGGCCTCGGCCTCTTCATCACCAGAGAGCTGGTCACGGCCCATGGCGGCTCCATCACTGCCTCCTCTGTCGTTGGGCAAGGAGCCACCTTCACCGTGCGCTTGCCACTGTGTGACCCAGAGGATGATCAGGCGCGTGCCAGCGCAGCGGGTAAGTGAGCGCCAGCCAGCGCGTGGGGGCGCCCACGCACAGTGACCTTCTAACGAGAGCTTTGGCAGGGGCTAGCGTCAGGTCGACGCGGTTCCTTGCGCGCCGGGTGCGCGCCAGTCGAGCGCCAGTCGAGCGCCAGTCGAGCGCCAGGTGCGCGCCGCTCCTTATGGACGCGGACCATGCTCCCTGGCGCGGAGGAGTCGGTTGTGCTCGACCGCCATCGTGATCGCTGCGGCGCAGGCTTCCAGCCATGCTCGCTCGGCGTCATCCCATAGATGGGGCGCGCCAAGCCCGATAGCCAGAACGCCCACGAGCGCACTGCCGGCGCGCAGTGGCACGGTCGCCCACGAGCGGATGCCACTCGCCTCCCAGGTGGCGAGACGAATGGCGCGGAGCCAGCGCGGCCGCTCCCGATCGTGCATCGAGTACATCGGGCTTGCAGCCACCTTTTGCCACCAGGGATGTTGCGGCGTACTTGGTATCGCCGGCGCGTGTTCTCCACCGTGTTCTCCGCCGACGTCACCGACACGCTTCAGAGAGCCTGCCTGGTCATCCCAGAGATAGAGGGTCGCCGCAATCCGGGGCGCGGGCATGTTACTCACCATGGCTGTCAAGATATGGACAGCGCGCCTCTCGACATCTTCTGACCCGAGGCCTCCTGAGGCGGTCTGGGTGACTGCGGCGAGGCTGGCTTCACGCGCGCGGAGTCGGCGCTCCGCTGTCACATCACGGCCGAAAGCGATCGCGCCTAGCAGTTGGCCGTTCGCGGCTGGCATCGGCGCGGCGTTCCAGGTAATCAGGCGCTCGGTTCCATCCGCACGGCGATGCGCTACCACGATGTCATGGACCGCCTGGCGCTCATGTAGCGCGCGCGGCAAGGGCAACTCGTCTGGTGGCAGGGAGTCCGCAACGGGGGCGGCATCGTCGAGCCAGAAGAAGCCCTGGTGAGCAATCCAGTTGTCAGGTTGGCTGGCGTGGTCAATGGTGGAGCGTGGCGCCGCAGGCCAACCAAGAACGTCCTGGCAGGTTGGGCTGATGTAGGTGATGCGCAGCGCGGTATCAGTGATACATACGAGGGCGGGCAGATCATCCACTGCCGCTTGCCAGCGCGCCCGTTGGTCATCGGCATCGACCTGGGCGTCGTGGATCGCGACATGGAGCCGCACTGTCTGGATGGCGAGCGCCGCGTGGACCGCGAAGAGCCGGATGCGTTCCAGATCATCCGCGCCAAAGCGCTCGACGTCGCTCGACTCCTGCAAGACAAGCGCCCCCAGCGCCACGCCATCCGCCGCGAGCAGCGGCATGCTCAGGAGCGCGGCTCCTGGTGTCATACCCTCTAACTCCGGATGCGCGCGCGCGGAGAGGTCCTGCGTGGTAACGACCAGGCTGCGGCGTGTGAGGAACGCACGCACGGGCGGGAAGCGCTGGTCATCAAGCGGTATGCTTCGCGGGTCCGCGCCAGCCGAAAGGTTACGGCTGAGATGTTGACCGCTGGCCGCCGCTACGACGAGGGCGCGCGGGGGGGAAGTATCCGTCGCCAACTCCCCTGTGCGGTGCGGTGGGAATGGCTCCGCCAGCCAGATGGTCGTGTCGGAGACGCCGAATGCCCAGCAAGTCTCGGCGCAAATGACTTCCAGGACGTCTTCGATTGCGCGACCTGATGCCAGCGCGTCGCTGATCCGGGCAATCGCGGCGAGCATTCGGCGGTCACTGCGCCACGCATCGGCGACTGTGGTGTCCGTGGCCATGCGGCGTGGTAGAGAGGGTCGCGCCAGCGCTGGGCCGGGGGCGTAATCCGCCGCATCGGGCTGCAGGTCTCCTGACTGGAGCAGCATAGCCACTGCCGCACGAGAGAAGCCGCCACGCTGCAGTGTGCGCGCGATCAGGCGGATGCGGGCGACGTCGTCCTCGGTGTACTGGCGCACGCCCCCGGTGGATCGCTGTGGGGACAGCAGCCCCACCCGCTCCCACGCGCGCAGCGCATCGGCTGACAGGCCCGTCAGGGTGACGACATCGCCGATGTGTTGGAACCGCTTTGAGGTCTCGGCCCGCCGCTCTCGCTTCGTCATGGGCGACCCCCAGTTGAGATCTGCTGGCGCGGAGACACAGAACGTGTCTGTCTGCGTCGGATGAGGCCGTCGAGCATATATTCGGACCATTTATCGGCATGGCGCTATCAGCCCGCTATCGCGCGTACCCTGCAACTTGTCCAGCTATTCGTCCAGGTTCATGGTCAAGTCTGCTCACCGCATGAAGAATAGCACAGCCAGGGCGCCCGCCGCTGCGGCCATCGCCACCGTGGTTAGAATGCCCACACTGTTGGAGAGCCAGCCATTCGTGTGCGCGCCCATGATCGAGCGATTATTCGCTACGAGCAGGATCAACACCAGCAGTGGGACAGCGACCACGCCATTGATGACAGCGGAGTAGACCAGCGCCGAAATCGGATTGATGCCTAGCAAGTTCAGGAGAATGCCCACGAGGGTCGCCATGCCAATCACGACGTAGAATCCAGGCGCCTGGCGAAATGTCTTACTTAGCCCTTCGCGCCAGTGGAACGCCTCGGCGACAGCGTACGCCGCCGACCCCGCGAGTACGGGAATACCCAGCAGGCCAACGCCCAGGATGCCCGTCGCGAAGAGCAGCTTGGCGAGCAGTCCGGCGTTGGGAAAGCTGTGGACAAGTGGTTCGAGCGCTGCCGCTGCTTGATCCGCAGTCGTGATGTTTGTAATGCCATGCGCATGGAGTACGCTCCCCGTCGTGAAGATGATAAACCAGGTAGCGGCCTCTGAAGAGAGCATCCCCAACGCGGTATCAATGCGCAAGAGACGAATCTGCGCAAGGAGGCTTTGCCGCTGGCGCGCCCAATCCTCGCCGCGTGGCTTCCAGTGACGCAGCTCGATCTCTTCAACTTCTTCCGACGCTTGCCAGAAGAACAGGTATGGGCTGATCGTCGTGCCCAGGACACCTACAACCAACGCCAGGAAGGCTGGAGTAAGCTGGATGTGTGGCACGACTGTCGCCTGCAACAGCGCCACGCCCTGAGGCCCAACGATCAGGCCCGTGGCGACATAGGCGAGCAGCGAGAGCGCCAGCACCTTGAGGACGACGGCATAGCGCTTATAGGGAACAAAGACCTCGAGCACAAGGATTCCGAGCGAGATGGTCAGCAGCAGCGCCAGGAAGGGCGCTCCCGGCACGAGTAATTGCACCGTAGCCGCCATCGCGCCCAGATCGGCGCCGATATTGAGGGTATTGGCCACGAGCACCAAACCCACCGCGATAAAGAGCACCCATCGACTGTACTGGGTTCGGACGACAGCGGCAAGGCCCTTGCCCGTCACCAGCCCAATACGCGCGCACATCTCCTGCACAGCAATCAGCAGCGGCAGCATGTAGAGCGCCAGCCATAGCTGCCCAGTACCGAAGGCCGCGCCCGCCTGAGAGTACGTGCCGATGCCTGATGGATCATCATCCGCAGCGCCTGTGACGAGGCCCGGCCCCAGGATGCGCAGCCAACGGCGTACCTGCAGCAGCGGACGTGGATGGCCACGCGGAGCGCGAAGCAGCGCCGCTCGCATGTGGATATGCGGCGGCGCATCCGTTGGCAATGGAGCGGCAGGTGTCGATTTCCCGCGCATGATGGACCTCCGAATGGCAGTGGGCGCCGCTTGTCTGCGGCTTGTCTGCGGCTTGTCTGCGGCTTGTGCGCCGCATGGCCGCGAGGTGATACATGAAGATAAGGGGTAATACAAGGAGCCAGCATTCGCACAGGGACTATATAACACATTAAGGTGCGTCCGAATTGCGAGCGGTATCGGGGAAGAGTGGTCGCTCGTCCGCTGGTCAACGCCTCATCGCTCGCCCCACACGGTTCGCGCGCTTGAGCCCTACCAGGCGAGCGCACAAGCGCGCATTCCCCCCAGCCAGCGCATAACGCCATGAGTCCCTCACGTCTGTTGCGAGGGACTCATGGCGTGTAACTATTCAGGCGGACCCACGGTTGATACCGGAGCGCTCACTGTGAAAGTTGCAGGCGCATGTCAGCGGTCGCCAGGCGCCCTCGGACAGTCGGTTGCATCTGACTCGGGCCGGCCGAGCGCCAACGCCCACGGTGACCAAGGGCCCACAGCGGCGAGGCCGGCCGGACTAGGCCGTGCTGCCAGCTTGCAACCGGGTGACCATCTCGGCCATCACCGGTGAGACGTCGGTGTGGTGATGCACGAGCTTCCAGGTCCCGCCCTCGCGGCGATAGATGTTAGTGACGCGTTGGGAGAAAGCAACCGACTCTCCCGCCAGCGTCGCCTGCCCCGATTCCGTCCCCATTTCGTAGGCCAGATCGCCCACGACGCGGCGCATCGGGTCCTGCAGGCGGAGCTGCCCCCCCGAGGCTAATTGGGCGACCTGCTCCCACGAGGCGCGCACCTGGTCCCAGCCGACTTGTCGCCCGCCCAGCGGGTGCATCGTGGTGACGTCGGCGCTGTGGGCCCAGACCTCGTCCATCGTGCCGGCAGCGCCGCCGACCATACGATTGACAGATGCATAGAACCGATCCGATGCCTGACGGACCTCATCTTCTGCGGACATAGACTTTTCTCCTACAATCTTGTGCGACGCAATGCCGCACCCTGGACGGATAGACGCCCCCGGCGAGGACGGAGGGGGAGCCGGTCGGAGGTCTTCACTGCCTGCCTAGGGGATTTGGTTGACTTGGATTTGGAACGTGCCTCGTGCTCCGGGCTCTAAGAACACGGACGTGAACTTAGAGTTGCCAGCCGCAGCGGGGAACCCCGTATCGGTGGGAAAACCGGCCATGCCTGGGAAGAAATCGAGGCAGGGTCCTTCGAGGCTGCTGGGCGTTACCGTCACCGTCGCGGCCTCGATAACAAACGTGCCGCCACTCCCATTCCCAGGAGGTAACATCAACACTCTCGTGGCAGGCGAAGCCGCGGCCTCCTGGGGCGTGGAAGCCAACGCATCTGAAGTCCTCCATCGCTTATCCGTCGCATGCGTAACGCTACGAAACCCTGCCGAGCCGTATTCACTCGGCGCTCGCGACCAGCACGACAGACTGAAAGGCTGACTCTGCAGCGGCAGCCAGGAGTCCAGGAGCAGGACGCGTCCTCAAGGAGGATGCACCTAGGAAATCAGCGCTTACACAGCAGCCACGCGACATAGGCCATGTACTTCAGGTATGCTGCGCGTTCCAGGCCCAGAGCCTTTTCAGATGCTCTCTAGACGTGCCCTGGGATCGTCATGCCCAACTGCGCTAGCGCGCCCGGCACACCGCCACCTGGAACCTCGCTCACCTCGATGCTGGCGAGCTTGTCGCCGCGCGCCGTGACCTTGATGTTCTCGGTAGGCATGGAAACGCGCTTGCCCGTCGGCGCGATCGCCGGAATGCCTGGCAGTGGCAGGTTGAGCTCGTTGGTCTGCGTTCCCGTGATCTGAATCTGCCCGATGGCGCCGCCGTTCTCGTCGTGGATGCCGCGCGCGTTGAACGAGAAGTCCGGCATGGCGGCGTTGAACGCCTTGTGGATGCTCAGCCAGGCGTCCGGGCCGATCGGCTGCGCAACCGCGCCACCGAAGGTAAATTCGTCCGTCAGGTAGCTCCGCGCCCGCGTGAAGTCATTGGCCTCGATGGCCAAGATCACCGTCTGCAGGGTCTCACTCGCGCTCATGGTCTCATCCCCTCTTCGTCCTGGCCGGTGGCTCTCGCCTCACCGTTCGCATGTGTTCCATCACATCGTGTTGTGCCCCATCACGACTGTGTTGCCCATGTGTCAGCCACACGCTGTGGGGTGTATTGAACATATCCAGCGCCCATGCCCTCCACAAGACCATATCTCGACATAAACCTGGACAGTTCCGCACGGTCAAGTCTTGAGACACGATACCGTTGGCGAATGCAGTATCAGGCAACGGCTAATCGAACGAAACGAGAGCGCCGCGTGGCGGCGCGAGGTACGTCGTTGAGCCAATCAGCCAGGCGGGTCAGATCGACGGCCGTGGCGGTCGCCACGTTGTGCAGCTGCGTTTTGGCCAGCCCGCGATACCGAGCCTGGCGGAGATCACACGCCCGTACGCCTTGAGAGAGCGCCCTCGATTCCCACCTGCTGGGCATAGAGGGCGGCAAACTACGGCGTCTGCTGCCGTGCGCGGCAGGTCACCAGCGCTTCCCACTCGGTACGTGACTGCACGGTGAGACTGCGCGCGGGCGCCGGTGCGAGCCCGGATATAGCGTGCCCGCGCCGGGCAAGGCAAGCAGTCGGCAGCGTCAAAGTCGATGTGGATCATGGTTCGCTTGCGGGCGGTGTGCGTCTCGCACCGGCGCGACCCGTCGTCCGCATCGGCGCGGGCGTAGCCGCGCGCCGCACGTGACCACGCGCCGAATGCCCCGGGATCCGGACTTCATGCGGATCGCGCCGGTATTCTACTCCAGTTCCGCCTGAAAAGTTGCATGAAATCAATCCACTGTTTATGGACAATGCGACGCATTGAGTCGAAGGGTGGACGTCCCCAGGGTTCCGTCTGCCGCTGCTCGGTCGTGGCTGTTGCCCTGCGTTGCGTGCAGCCTGGTTGACATCCACGTAGCCTACTCAGACCACGTCGACCACGTCCATCTCAGCATGTGGCGTCCAACGCGTGGCGCGTACGCGCTACACGCACTACACATCAGTACACGAGCCGCCTGGAGCCAACAGTTCACGGCGAATCTGCCAGCGCATTCATCCCCCGCGTGTTGTCCAGGTTTCTGTCCAGCTTTGCGCTCGCGCGACGGAGAATTCAGGGCTATGCTCAGGCTGCGGGCATTGAAGCGCGCGGTCTAGCGGCGTCCCGCCTTGTGGCGCAAACGAAATGCCGCCCAAATGGCGCGCACCCCGCGTGAGTGAGGCCGAACATGCAACGGTTTAGTAAGAATGTAAGTCGTATCCTGGCGCTTGTGGTTGTCGTCGCTCTGGCGGTCTTCGTCGTCGAGAACCTGTTCCAGGTGCGCGCGCAGTTCCTCGGACTGGCCTTCACCGCTAGCCTCTGGTGGATCGTCGTCGGCGCTGCGCTGCTCGGCGCCTTCTGCTCCTTCTTGCTGCTGGCGCCTGGTCGCGTGGCCGCTGGCTGGCGCAACCGCTCCCTCGTCCGTGAGCAGGCACACCGCGAGCTCGACTCCCTACGGAGCCAGCACATCGCCCGTGCGAGCTGGGATGAAGAGCGTACAGCCCTCACGACCGAAAACCAGCGCCTGCAGACACAGCAGACACAGCAGACACAGCAGGATGAGTCGGCTAGCGCACAGCAGTCGAGCGCTAGCTCACTGGGCGCAATGAATTAGGGGGCCAGCGATAAAGAGGAGATGGCGCTATGCATCCGCTTGATCGTCCTGAGCAGGCGCCAGGACAGTCAGGACAGCCAGAGAATCTCGGAAACCAGCGATCACAGTGCGTCACAGCGGTCGCCACTCGTGGAGATGGGGAAGTCATGCGCACAGGTGATCAGCGCGCCGTGCGCGTCCTCATCCTGGAGGACGACCCCGATATACGAGAGGCCCTGGCGCTAGTGTTGAGCGTTGACGATGGGTTCACGGTGGATATCGTTGCTGATGTGGTGAGCTGCCTCGAACGGTTGCGCGCAAACGACGGGAACACAGGGACTCCACCGTTTGACGTGTTGCTCCTCGACCTTGTCCTCCGTGGAGGGCATCTGGGGACGGAGGTATTACACGCGGCGGCGCAACCAGGGGCAGAGTTGCGTCTGCCTGTGGTGGTCGTCTGCACTGCGCACTCTGAAGAATACCTGGCCCGCAATGCTCCGGAGATCATCGCGAGCAACGCCCGTGTGGTCCTCAAGCCATTCGATATTGATGAGCTGACGACAGCGCTGCGAGTGGCCGCTCTCGGCGCGCCGGACCTCCTGGACAGCTGATCGCAGATCAACGAGCAAACACGCACGAGCCGCGCACTGCCATCTTGAGCGGGCGTCGGCGGAAAGGCAGTAGCGCATGCGACATACCATCGCCCGACACATCTACCAAACAATTGTCCTCCTCATTGTCGTCGTGCCGCTGCTCGCTACTGGCCTGGCCGTACGGCTCCTCTGGCAGCGCGCGGTGCATTGGTCAGACCTGGCGCTGCTAGCGATCATGTATACCCTGGTCGCTATCGGGGTCACGGTCGGCTACCACCGCATGCTGACCCACCGTAGTTTCACACCGCATCCCGCTGTCAAGTTTGCCCTGCTTGTCCTCGGCTCCATGGCTCTGGAGGGAGACGCCATCACGTGGACGGCGACGCATACCAAGCACCATGCGCTCGCCGACCGGCCGGGAGATCCGCACAGCCCGCTCGACGGATTCTTCCACGCCCATCTCGGGTGGATCTTCGCCGAGCCCAACGCCGATCCCACGGTCTATTGCCGCCATCTGTTGCGCGACCGTATGGTCGTCTTCGTCAGCCGCACGCACTTGCTCTGGGTGGCGCTGGCGCTCGCGATTCCCTGCGCCATTGGTGGCGCGCTTGGGGGGTGGCTCGGTGCGCTGACGGGTCTGCTGTGGGGTGGGCTGGTGCGGCAATTCCTGACGCACCACGTCACCTGGAGCGTCAATTCCATCTGCCACACCTTCGGCAAGCGCGCCTTCGAGACGAATGACGCCAGCCGCAACGAGTGGATTGTGGGCCTGCTGGCGTTCGGCGAGGGCTGGCATAACAACCACCACGCCTTCCCGCGCTCGGCGTTTCACGGGCTGCGCTGGTGGCAGTTCGATCTCGCTGGCTATGTCATTCGCCTGCTCGAACGCCTGGGTCTGGCGCACGATGTCTATCGCGTCGCGCCTGCCGTGCAAGCCGCCCGCCGCGCTCGGCTTGTGACGGCGCAGATCGCGCCAGCCGCCGCAGGCGTGGATGAGCGC
>DASQSS010000429.1:0-5133 GCA_035642255.1 Ktedonobacterales bacterium
GGCGTCAACTACTACCAGACCAACGTCGTCGGCACGCGCAACCTGATCGGCGCGGCGCGGAAAGCGGGCGTCAAGCGTATCGTGGAGCTGGGTGGCCTGGGTACGCAGCATTCGTCGCCATCGTCGTATATGGAGACGCGCTACGAGGCTGATCAGGCGCTGAAGTCGAGCGGGCTGGCGTGGAGCATCCTCGGGCCATCCGCGCAGACCCCCGCGACGACCCACGCCAGCAACGCATGCCGCCTGGGCACATGGCCAGACGAGATCGTTCGAGTAGGTGGAGGTGAACATCATGATTCTCGTTACCGGCGCCGCGGGCTTCGCGGGCAGCCGCATCATCCATCGGCTCGTGGAGCAGGGTGAGCAGCCCCGCGCGCTCGTTCGGTCGACCGCGCAAGCGAGAGCGCACCTGCCAGAGCAGGGCGTGGAGATCGTGGTAGGTGACACGACCAGACCCACGACACTCGATGCGGCGGTTGCTGGAGTCGAGACGATCATCCACTGCGCCTTCATCACCGCGAACCGCAAGGAAGGTCATGGCGTCAACTACTACCAGACCAACGTCGTCGGCACGCGCAACCTGATCGGCGCAGCGCGCAAAGCAGGTGTCAGGCGCATCGTGGAGCTAGGTGGCCTGGGTACGCAGCATTCGTCGCCATCGTCGTATATGGAGACGCGCTACGAGGCTGATCAGGCGCTGAAGTCGAGCGGGCTGGCGTGGAGCATCCTCGGGCCATCCGTCCAGTTTGGCCAGGGCTCCGCGTTCTTCAAGGGGCTGGCCGATCTGATCCGCTCGTTTCCGCTCATCACGCCCGTCATTGGCACAGGCAATCTGCGCTTCCAGCCGATCTGGGTCGAAGATGTCGTGACGTGCATTCTCAAAATGGCGCAGGAGCCGGAGAACTTTGACAACAAGGTCATTGAGGTGGGCGGGCCAGAGATCTACACGTACAACGAGATTCTGGACATGCTGATGCTGGCCATGGGCCTGAACCGGTTCAAGATTCCCAGCCCCAAGCCGTTCGCCGCGCTGGGCGCGCGGGTGATGGCGGCGGTTCTGCCGAGGCCACCAATTACGCCCGCAGCCATCGAGCTGTTCAACTTTGAGAACACGACCGCGCTCGACTCCGTCTCCTACTACTTCGGATTCCAGCCCATGTCGTGGCGTGAGTACCTGCGCACGCACGGCGTAGACTGACGGCTCAGGCCAGCGGTTCGGACGAACGGCTGCAAGATACAGCCCATCCAGGGCGCCAGTCTCCATCTGGCTAGACGATACGTTATGATGGACAGGGAGCGTCGCGCGCTTCCGCTGGCGACTACGCATGGGGCGTCGCTCGACCCCACTGGATCCAAACCCTGGAGGTGTTTCGCATGGAGGAGCGTCGATGTCTACGCTGTGGCGCTCCCTACGATGAAGGGGCGACCGTCTGCTTCACCTGCGGAGCCTCCATCGGCGAGCTGGAGACCCCAACGCAGCCCGTTCGCGCGCCCAAACGGCCATCCGCCAACGCCGCCACCGAACTCGCGACAGGCGCCGCCAGCGCTGCGGTTGATGGCGATTTAGAGGCTCCCGAAGCCACATCCACCGCCCAAGCGAATGTCTCCAATGCCTTCCAGGCGCCCGTTGCGACGGTTACACCTCCGCCATCGCGACCCCTGACGGTCGGTTCGAGCTACCAGCGCGTCAAGGCGCCGGTCGCGCCGACGCGGCGACAGCGGCGCGTCCGGTGGCCGCTGGTGGCTGGCGCGCTGGTGATTCTCGCCGCGCTCCTCGTAGGTGGCGTCTTCGAGGCCCGCGCGCTACTCGCCCCGCCACCGATTCCCAAGACGACGATCTATCACGATCAGCAGCGGCGCTTTTCCTTCACTGAGCCTGCCCTGTGGACGGTGACGCCACAACCGACCGGCGCGCTGCTCACCGATAGCACAGGAGCCAGCACACTGACTGTCACCGTCGCGCCCGTTACAAAAGGGCAGACGGCGAGCGCCCTCGCCGACACCCTGGCGGCGCAGCAAGGCTTACAGACCGCGTCCGCCACATCGATCGCGGGCGACCAATGGGAGCAGCGCAGTGGCAGCGTGACCGGCTCCGATGGCGCGACACGCATTGTCACACTCTACGTCGACGTTCACGCTGGCGATGTCTACACCATCCAGACCTCCAGCCCAACCTCGGTCGCAAGCTCCATCAACACCCTCGTCTACCAGCCACTGCTTGCGTCGTTCACGTTTCGCTAGCGCTCCCGCCGCCTGACAGGGGCGTTCCGGAAACGCTTGGCGGGCCGGAGAGCGGCAAAATGGAATGGGCGAGCCGTACTGTAACCCAGCGGCGCATCACCCGTATATCTGTGCGAGGCCGCAGGGAGAGCGCACGGTGAGCCAGGACTCACGCGACGCAGACTGGCCTCTTGAGCATGCGGAGGGGTGGAAACCACCCTGGAGGATGAGAAGCGTGTACAATTATCCGACTGAGACAAGGCAGCGTAACCTCCTGGTTACGGTCACGCTCATTCTGGTCAGCGTCCTTCTGCCAGTCGTCGGGCACATTCTGTTGACGTTCATGATCATCAACGATTATATGTCACGCACCGAGAAGGTCATCTGGCTGATCGTGGTGTGGACCCTGTGGTGGGTTGGTCCACTCATCTATCTGCTGGTGGGGCAGCGGCGCAACCGCCTCTTTGGCGGCCATGCGCTACTCTAACGATCACACAGCCGCGATCTTTTCCTACGCCAACGACGCGCCCGGGAGCTATAGTCTTCCGGGCGCGTCGCATTGTGTCCGCATGCGCTCGTCAGATGTTGGGTGATGAGCGTAGCGTAGCGCATGATGCGGGGGTTGCGCGTATAGTGGAGGTCACAGCCCTGCGCTGCTCCGGGACTCAATGCCGTGCCACGAATGCCGATGGCCAAAGCGCTTGCTGCGGACGCAATGGCGCCCGTAACGGCAGGGTGATACAGGCGACACGAAAGGGAGACGACACATGACCCGCGCCCTCACGCTGGAAGACATCTTCGCCGTCGAGCGCGTCATAGACGCGCAGATAAGTCCTGATGGCGCGCGCGTCGCGTTTGTAGTGACTCGAGAGTTCACCGAAGGCGAGCATGCGATCCCCGCGTCGAGCGTATGGATTGTCCCCTATGACGGAAACACGCCAGCGCGCCTGTTCACGGCAAGCGTCCACGCTGACACGAGCCCACGCTGGAGTCCAGATGGCCGGTCGCTCGCGTTCCTTTCGGACCGTGAGAGGGCTGACACGCTCCAGGTGTACGTCATGCCGACAGATGGCGGCGAGGCGCGCAAGCTGACCAGCGCCAAGGCGGGTGTCAGCGAGTTCTCGTGGAGCCCGGATGGCGCGCGAATCGCGTATCTCGCCGCCGACGCCAAGACAGAAGACGAGGAGAAGCGCGAGAAAGAACGCGACGACGCTATCCACGTCGACCATGACTACAAATTCACTCGCCTCTGGGTCATAGACGCGGCAGGCGGCGAGGCGCGGGCCATCACACCACCCGCATACCAGGTGCGCGGCTTCGCGTCGCGCGACAGCGGCTGGGCCATCGTCACCAGTCCAACTCCCAAGGAAGACGATATTATGGCCGCGTGGTCAGTGCGCCTCGTCGCCGAAGGCTCGCAGGATAGCGAGTCGCACGCCCTCTGGCAGGGCGCTTATCCCGTCTTGCCGATCACGAGCTCGCGAGACGGGCGGGCCATCGCCTGGGCGCATAGTGGCGCTGTGGGCGAGGAGTCGGCCGACGAGGTTTGGGTGGCGCAGGCCGGCGAAGAGCCACGCCTCGTCATCAGCGACTACAGCGGCATGATCGCCGGAATACACTTCACTCCCGACGGCAAGGCGCTGCTATTGATCGGCGTCGACGGAACGCGCACCCTGTTGGGTCGTCTCGATCTCGATTCTGGCGCGACCGAGACGCTGCTGGCTGGCCGCACATTCGCGTCGACCTTCGCGAGCGGTCCTGAGGTGAGCGTGAGCGCCGATGGCGTGCGCATGGCGTGCGTGCTCGAAGACGTGAATCAGCCGCCGGAAGTCTTTGTTGGCGAGCTTGGAGGCGAGCCGCGCAAGGTGACCGCATGCAATGCGCGCTTTGCGGAGACAGCTCTGGGCCGAGGCGAGACGATAGAGTGGACCGCTCCGGACGGGCTGCGGATCGAGGGCGTGCTGATCTATCCCGTTGACTACGAGGAGGGCAAGCGCTACCCGCTCATCGCGCAAATTCATGGCGGGCCGACGGGCATGTGGCTGATGCGATTCATGGCTGGCTGGCACGACTGGGGCCAGTGGCTCGCGACGCATGGCTACGCTGTGCTGCTGCCCAACCCTCGAGGCAGCGCGGGGCGTGGGCGCGAGTACGCCTGGAGCAATCGGCGCAACTGGGGGCATGGCGACCTCGATGATGTGCTCAGCGGTGTGGACGCGCTGATCGCGCGCGGGCTGGCCGACCCCGACCGGCTGGGCATTGGCGGCTGGAGCTACGGCGGCTACCTGACCGCGTGGACCATTGGCCAGACCGACCGATTCAAAGCGGCTGTCGTTGGAGCGGGCGTCACCGATCTCCTGAGCTTCCAGGCGGCGGATATTCCCAGCTGGCTGCCCGGTCAGATGATGCTCGCGCCGTCATATCAGGAGCCAGAGGTGTATCTGCGTTCGTCACCCATCACGTATGTAGCGCAGGCGAAAACCCCAACGTTGATCACGCATGGCGCGAGCGACGAACGCGTGCGGCTGGGTCAGGGCAAGGAGCTCTATCATGCGCTGCGTGCGCTCGGTGTGCCGACCGAGATGGTCATCTATCCGCGCGAGCCGCACATCTTCCAGGAGCGCCACCACCAACGCGATCTGCTGACGCGTGTCGGCGCGTGGTTCGATCGCTGGGTGAAGGGTGACACCGAGTCACAGGAATGACCGAGACGGCCTTCTGCTGATCTTGCGCAAGGTCACGCGGCTAGCGGCGTCCCATGCTCCTTTCCGGCGCAGGGCGATGTCAAAGTCGTAGGGGCTGAGGAGGAACGCAGCCCAGCAGGGTAAAGGCGCGTGAGACCGAGGCGCCGACATGGCGAAAGGCAGCGGCCATGTTGGTCCAGCCCGCCAGACGGAAGAGCGCCAGCGCGCC
>DASQSS010000430.1:0-8848 GCA_035642255.1 Ktedonobacterales bacterium
TCCCTACTACGACGCCAACAAGATTGACCAGTCAGGCTATTTCCAGCAGTTGCAGGCTGACCCTGGTCTGCCGCTGCTCAACCGCGCCGCGCAGGGACTGTATGATCCCGGCTCAACCTTCAAGACGGTGACGCTCAGCGCTGCGATCAATGAAGGCGCTACCTCGCTCAACGCGACCTACTCCAAACAGGACGCCGTGTACTTCACGGCCAACGGCGAGCACATCGACTGGATAGACTACATCAATGGCTCGTGGCAGAATGCGCAGTTCCCACTGAGCGTGCAGGACTCCTACGCGTACAGCGACAATACGGTCTACGCGCGCCTCGCGACACAGCTGGGCGCCGACAAGTGGCTACAATACGTCCGCGCGTTTGGTGTCAAGACGCCGGGTGTGGGCATGCCGACGACAAAAGATCTCGGCTTTGATGCGCCGTTCAATCAAAGCCAGGCGTTCAACGCGCTCACGAATGGTCAGCCGACGCAATTCAACACGAATCTGCTGGCCGAGAGTGGCTTTGGTCAGGGGCAGCTGTTGATCTCGCCATTGACGATGGCGACGGTCGCCAGCGCGGTCGCGGCGAACGGCTATCTCTATTCGCCGCACGTCGGACTGAAGACCGTTCCGAACGGCGCCAATGCCAGTAGCGTCCTGCCGAACGCGTCAACCGTGTACAGCCAGGTCATGCGTCCAGAGACGGCCTCAGCGGTGCGCCAGGCCATGTGGGCGGTGTCGCAGTACGGGACAGGCTCAGCGGGCCTGCCGACACACAACGGCTTCTATACCTACAACTCGCCTGCGCACATGGGCGGCAAGACGGGTACCGGCCAGACCGATCAGGCGAATCCGCAGACCTGGTGGATCGGGGTGGCGCCAGATGACGCGGCAGGCGCCGGGAGTGGTCCGGCGAAGTACGCAATCGCGCTGCTCAAAGAGCATTCGGGGGAAGGCGCGTGTCAGGTCTATGTCGCCAATGATACGATGTTATATGCGCTCCAGCATAACATCGGCTACTGATAGCAGACTGGCGGAATACGTGACAACCTGCGCCGCTGGCCCGTTGAATCTGGTATGCGGGGAGCGCATACAACGGAAATTATGGGGTGGCGGGTCATCCGTCAGCGCGATGGCGCGAGCGGTAGAGCGCGCTGCGAGGAGGCGGCATGGGTGAGCTGCAGGGCCGTACGTTCGGCGGCTATCAGCTCCTGGATGAGCTAGGCGGCGGTGGCGTCGCTGAAGTCTATCGCGCGCGCCAGGTCAACGGTGGTGGACGCGAGGTGGTCGTCAAGGTCATCTACAAAGAGTTCGCGCGCCAGCCAGGCTTCGCGCGCAACTTCGCCTATGTCACCGAGGCGTCCACACGGCTCGCGAGCCATCCGCACATATTGCCGCTGGTCACTCATGGCGAAGAAAACGAATACCTTTATCTGGTAACGCCCTACGTGCAGGCGGGCACACTCGCTGACTGGATCGCGAAGGGTGGCCGACTTGGCGCGGCGGATGTCGGACCCTTCTTCCAGCAGCTCTGCGGCGCGCTGAGCTATGCCCACAGCCTCGGCGTGGTTCACGGCAACCTGAAACCGAGCAACATCTTCCTGCATGAGGGACGCCACATCCTGCTCGGTGATTTCGGACTGCTCTGGGACGTGCGCGCGCTCGATCACTCCTGGTCAGGCTCTGGAGTCGAGGCGTTCGAGTTTCTGGCTCCTGAGGTGTTTGACGCGCACATCACGCAAGCTGGCGACATCTATAGCCTGGGCGCGACGCTCTTCCATTCGCTGACTGGCCACTCGCCATTTCACATGGACAAGCTCGCCGACCTGATCGCCGCCGCCCAACAACAGTCGCCGCCGAGTCTGGGCCAGCAACAGCCGCCTCTCGCTCCCCCAATCGCCGCGCTCGATCCGGTCGTGGCGCAGGCGATGGCGAAACGGCCCGAAGAGCGTTTCGCATCCGCTGGCAAGCTCGCGCAAACACTCGACGCGACACTACGCATGGCAGCCTCGCAATACGCGTTAGCGGCCTCGCAGCCGCAGGGGCAGCCACAATGGCAAGCGATGCCCTCCGCTCCCGTCTCTGCTGGTGTTTTCAACGCGCCAGCCGTTGCGGCGATCGCTCCTGTGTTCGGCGCGCCGCCCGCGGCGGCTGGCGCGTTGGTTGGTCTGCTCGGCACGGACACCGATAGCTCGCTCGAACATGCAGGCGCCGCGCTCGCGAATATGCCGGGCTTCGCGCCCGGAGCGTCGCAGCCGATGGAGCCGCCAACGATGCGCGTCGCCGCGGCGCCCGACCCGCCGAAGATGCGCGTTCCTTCGGCTCCCGAACCGCCAACAATGCGCGTCGCAGTGGCGCCTTCAGCGGACGCGCCGTTCGATTTCGGGCTGGGCGGCTCGAATGGCGCGCTGCCAGAGGCGGGCAGTCTGCCAACCACAGCCCCTCGCATGCAGTCGGTCGGCGTCGGTAACGGGGCAGTGGACGAAGACGTAAGCGCCATGGATGGCCTCGGCGCAAGCGGGCTGTTGCCGCTCGACCCGCCCGATGCCTTGCTCGACGCCAACATCAAGCGCATCTCGCAGCGGCTCCCGGCTGTCGGCGCGGCTGATGCGGCGGCCCAGTCCGGAACGTTCTCACCCACCGAGTTGGGGTTGCCTCGCTTGACAAATCCCGCGCTGCAGGGCAATCTCCCGCAGGACTGGCAAGACCTGCTGACCGATGAGAGCGCCCGGAGGCGTCACGATCCCTTCGCCGGATCGAACGAACAGGTGCGCCCGGCCGCACCGACGCTGAACCCATCCGCCAGCGACAGCAACCTGGCAGGTTCCGCACGCAGCGAGCCAGGCTCCGGCGGGCGACGCGATGGATGGGCGGCGTCGGACCCGATGCGCGCATGGGAAGCGCCCAGAGCGGCAAGCTCTCCTGGCCTGGTAGGTGATAGCGCATTGGGCTCCGTCGGCGCTGAGGATGCTGGAGCGCCGCCACGCAGCCGCCGACGCAAGGCCGACTACGACATCGACGATCTGCGTAAAGCCCCGCCCAGTCGGTCGCGCTCGCTCGACGATGACTTCAACGACACCATGCAGGAGCAGCGAGTCTGGACGAACAGCCGCTCAGTCATACGCATACGTCGAGGCATGAGCGCGGCGCCGCTGGTCGTGCTGCTGCTAGCGATGGTGGCATTAGTGGAGCTTGCGGGCTTCGCGGTCGCCCGGCCTGATGTCTGTGTGACGCATGCGTGCGCGGTTGTCGCTGGACAGATCCAGAAGTTCGCGCCCAACCTGCAGATTCCAGGCGCGCCCGCTCCCATCTCGTTCGCGCCGAGCGCCGTGAAGGTCAGCGCGTCCGTGAATGGCTCCGGCGTCACGTCGGTCACGCTGACTAACACGGGCAGTCGGGCTATTGGCTGGTCAGCGACGACCACGCTCGGCTGGTTGAAGGTGAGTCCAGCGAGCGGCACGCTGGCAAAAGGCGGCCATACCACCCTGACACTGACCGCTCAGCCAGATGGGGTGACGCCAGGCAGCTACAACGCGGGACTCGTGATCAAGGCCGCCACTGGCCAGTCAGCGACGCCTGTGACCTTGACAGTGACTCAGGGTCCTGTGCTGGCCGTGACGACGAGCAAGCTCTCATTCAGCTCATGCGGCGTCTCGCAGCCGTTGAACATCGCGAACACGGGCTCCGCGAAGCTCTCGTATACCGCTACGCCGTCGCAAGCTGACGCGCTCAGTGTCAGCCCCAGCAAGGGCGCGCTCAGTCCGGGCGCCAAAGCTGCGCTCTCAGTCACGCTCTCGTGTGCGGCCAACCAGGGGCAATCATACGCCGTCATCATCGTCAGCGATGGGGGCAGCGCGCAAACGCCGGTCAGCTATGGTGGCTGATCGCTCGCGCCCCCATTCAACATAACGACATAACGACAACATCGGTACATCTCGAACACAGGAGCAATAGGGTATGCGCTATCTCGTCACTGTAGACGAGCGTGAGATCAGCGTCGCGGTGGATGAGCCAGACGGCGCGGCGTCACATGCCGAGGTGGATGGCGCAGCGACGCCGGTAGACTGGCGCGTCATCAGCGCGGCCGCCCGCGCGGTCGCCAGTGGCGAAGATACGGCTGGCCATTATAGCTTGCTGCTAGGCGCGGCGTCCTACGACGTCTACGCTCGGCCCATCGACGCGCCTGACGATGCTGGCGAGGGCGCGCAAGCCTACGAGGTGACAGTAGGAGCGCGCACCTTCACCGTGACGCTGCGCGACGAGCGCACGCAGGCGCTAGGACGGCTGGCCGGTGGCGCGCGCCACTCCGGCGATGCGACGATTCGAGCGCCGATGCCAGGTCTCGTCTCCAACGTGCTCGCGCAGGTGGGGCAAGAGGTCACGCGCGGCCAGACCGTTGTCGTGCTGGAAGCGATGAAGATGGAGAACGACCTGGCCACGCCGCGCGCTGGAATCGTCAAACGTGTCAACGTCACGAAGGGACAGACCGTCAACCAGGGCGACACGTTGGCCATCATTGGCGATCCCGACGGCGCGCAGGCTGAGGAGGCGAACGCCGAGTCGGACACTGACTCGGTGGACTAGCGGCGTCTCACCTTATCAGCGCCGCATATTCCATCCCGCCTCATCGAATCCGAAGGACCGCGCATGATACCCCTTGAATTGCTGCTCGAAGCGACGCATGGCGAGGCGCTGACGCTTGGCGCGCGTACCACCTACAACGGCTTCGCTCATGACTCCCGCCAGGTCGAGCCAGGCGATGTCTTTGTGGCGGTGCATGGCCTGCATGGTGATGGGCACGACTTCGTAGAGGCGGCAGCGGAGCAAGGGGCGGCGGCGGCGCTGATCGCGCACGGGCGGCGCACGGCGATGGAAGAGCGACAGCCTGGCGTGTTTGAGCGACTGGAGCGCGCCGGGCTGACCGTAATCGCAGTAGACGATACCCGCGCCGCGCTGCAAGCCTACGCCAGCTGCGCGCTTCAGCGCTGGACGCCGACGGTGATCGCGGTGACGGGTGGTGTCGGCAAGACGACCACCAAAGAGGCGCTCGCCGACACGCTGGGGCTGCTCGCGCCGACCTTTCGCTCCTGGCGCAACTACAACGATCTGCTCGGGCTGCCGCTCTCGCTAGGCAAGCTGGAGCCGCGCCACCATTTTGCCGTCGTCGAGCTTGGCGCCGACCACCCCGGTGAGATTGCGGACCTCTGCGCGCTCGTCCGACCGCACGCCGGAATCGTCACCAACCTGGCGCCCACCCACCTGCAATACTTTGATGACCTCAGCCGCTTGCGCGCCGAGCTGGCGCTGCTTCCCGTCGCGCTGCCCGCCGATGGCGCGCTGGCGCTCGACGCAAGTGACCCGGCCTCCGCTGACATCGCGCGCATGACCCGCGCCACAGTCGCGCCATTTGGCCTCTGGGATGACTGCGCATCGTCTGGTCTGCGTCCGCTGCTGCGCTACAGGCGCGCGCCGCTCGCCACGACTGCCGAGGGGCCAGGTCGCCTATGTCTGCAGCCTTTGGACGAAGCGGGCGCGGCGCGCGGTGACCCGGTGATCTTCCCGCATCTGATCGGCGCGCACTGGGCGGGCGTCGCGCTGGCGGCGCTAACGATGGCGGTGGCGCTCGGAGCGGACGAGGGCGCCGCGCTAGCGGCGTTGCGCGACCTGACTCCATTGCCCGGACGCATGCGCCAGTTCGCTGGGCTGGGCGACATGACCTTGCTGGACGACTCCCATAATGCGACACCCGCCAGCGTGTCGGCTGGCCTCGCAACCCTTGCGGCGTGCGGAGCGGCGCTGGGTGTTCCGACGGTGGCGGCGTTGGGTGACATGTTGGGTCTCGGCCTTGCGGCGGAAGACGCGCACGACGACGCCGGACGCCTCGCCGCCGAGCGCGCCGACTATCTGGTGACGCGCGGCCCCCTGGCCGAGCGCGCAGCCGAAGCGGCCATCGCCGCTGGCATGGCGCCTGGCCACATCGCTCGCACGCTGACCGCCGAAGACACTGCCGCCGCGATTCGCGGGCTGACGGGCGGCGCGCCCGCGCTGGTCTACATCAAGGGTTCCGAGGAACTGCGCATGGAGCAGGTGACGGCGCTGCTGATGGCGCAGCCAGAGCTAGCATCGACCGCGCTCGACCGCCAGAGCGAGGCGTGGCGGCGTGTCGTCGTGATGCGTCCAGAGCGGCCTACCTGGCTGGAGATCGACCTTGGCGCCATCGCACGCAACACACAGCGCGTTAGGCAGATCGCTGGGCCCGCGACAAAGGTGCTGGTGAGCCTGAAGGCTGACGCCTATGGACATGGCGCGCTACCCGTAGCGCGCGTAGCGCTGCGTAATGGCGCTGAGTGGCTGGGAGTGGCGACTGTCAGCGAAGCGCGGCCTCTCCGCGACGCGGGCGTATCGGCTCCGATTCTCGTCTTTGGCTATACGCCGCCCTGGCAGGCGCGTGAGGCGGCGCGGCTCGATCTGCGCGCGACCGTCTTCGATCTCGACTCTGCGCGGGCGCTGGCTCAGGCGGCGCGTGAGCAGGGGCGTGTGGCGCGGGTCCATGTGAAGGTGGATACGGGCATGGCGCGGCTGGGTCTGCGCACGGAAGACATTGCGGCCATCGTGGCGTTCGCGCGCGAGCTTCGCGCTATCCCTGGGCTGGAGCTGGAGGGCGTCTTCACCCATTTCGCCACGGCCGACAGCCTGGATCAGAGCTACGCGCGCCGCCAATTACAGCGGTTCCAGACGACCCTCGCCGCCCTCGCCGCCGATGGCCCGCTGCCACCAATCATCCATGCCGCCAATAGCGCGGCGCTGCTGACTCTGCCAGAGGCGCGCTTCACTATGGCGCGGGCAGGTGTCGCGATCTATGGGTTGCCGCCTTCAGATGAGGTAGGACTGCCAGAAGGCTTCACGCCAGCGCTGTCGTTTCGCACCGTTGTCGCGCAGGTGAAATGGATTCCAGCGGGCGAGGGCATCAGCTATGGCGCTACCTACGTCACCGAGGCTCCCACGCGAGTCGCCACGCTGCCCGTCGGCTACGCTGACGGATTCCGCCGGGCGCCGCGCAACTGGGGCGAAGTGCTCATACGCGGAAGACGCGCATCACTACTTGGTCGAGTGGCGATGGACCAGTGCATGGTAGACGTCACGCATATCCCCGGTGTGGAGCAGGGCGACGAGGTAACGCTGATTGGGCGACAGGGAGACGACGAGTTGACGGCTCAAGCGGTCGCCGAGCGTCTGGGAACCAGCGTCTACGAAGTTGTCTCGTCATTGCTCGCGCGCGTGCCACGACTGAGTTAGTTTGGCCGCCAGATTGGCCCACAACCTGCTGAAGCCTTGTTGGCGCCCCTCGCCTCCTGTGACATTCGTACCACCTGTGACGCTATACTTACTAGAGAGGGGTGTGCGCAGCCGCCTCCATGAGCAGGCGAGCAGGGGAGAGACGTGTGAATATCTGGGACCGCGTGCGGGTGTGGCTGGGGGCGCTTTCGCAGCCTCGCGCTCAAGCGATGACCCGCGCCAGCGCATGGGCGGTGCGGGGAGTGCTCTGGCGCCAGCGACTCCGGCAGCGGGTCGTGACGACGCAACAGCTGTGGGCGCGTGTCGAGCCAGCCGTGCGGCTGCCGTTCTTCGCCTTGCCCGCGCTGCTGACGCGACCGCTGGAGCCAGGCCAGCTGAGCCTGCACGAATATACTCCCCGCGTCCAGGCGCGCGCGCGCATCATCGCGAACCCCGCGTCAGGTGGCGTCCAATCCGGGATGGCGCTGCGCGAGCTTGCTGAGACGGCGCGCTGGCTCACCGAACACGGCATGCCAACCGAATTGCGCCTGACCCGCCGCGCTGGACATGCGACCGATCTCGCGCATGAAGCGGCCACCGCTGGCTATGATATGGTCGTGGCGGCAGGTGGCGATGGCACAGTAAATGACGTCATCCAGGCGCTCGCGGGCTATCGCACGGCGCTTGGCGTGCTGCCGATGGGCACGGTCAACGTTTGGGCGCGCGAGATGGGCATCGGACTGAGCGCGTTCGACGCCCGCGAGACGCTGCTGCAAGGCGTGCGACGGCGTGTGGACCTGGGACGGGCTGGCCAGCGCTACTTCCTCATGATGGCGGGCATTGGCTTCGATGCCGAGGTCGCACGGCGTGTGGAGCACGGTCGCCTCAAGCGCTTCGGTCTCAAGTTGCTGGAATACCTCGCCACGGTGGCGCTGCTCAGCGTTACGCGCTCCTCTGACTCCATCCGCATCACGATTGGGTCTCGCCGACGACGCGAGCAGGCGCTCATGGTCATCATCGGCAACACGCGGCTCTATGGCGGCGCGATGACCTTTACCCGCCGCGCCGTCGCGGACGATGGCGCGCTGGATGTGGTCGTAGTCGGCTCGGGTGGGCTGCTCCATCGGATCAACGTGCTGGGGCGCGCCTTCCTGCGCCTGCCATCCGCCGGGCCGCGAGTCCGCTACGAACGTACACAATCCATACGCCTCGAAGCCAGGCGCCCCACGCCTGTGCAGGTGGATGGCGAGGTGATCGGCTACCTGCCTATGACGTTCAGTGTCGCGCCCCAGGCGCTCTCGGTTATTGTGCCACGCGAGGCGCCCCGCGAGCTCTTCAGCCACGCGCCAGAGCGCAGCCACGCTTGAGCGCCGACCCGCTCTGCGCCGACCCGCGCGTCCCCTCGTGATATACTACGCGCCACGTTGTCCGTCTAGACCTATGGACGGCTTGTGCAAAGACGCCGTCGAGTGACGACGAAAGTGGCGAGTGGAATGGCTCATGACTGACACACCGGTCGAGGAACTGCGCAGTCGCGATGACGCCGGGTACATGATCGTTGACGAACGCTGGCGCATC